>CAMLOR010000333.1 GCA_946481615.1 uncultured Aquimonas sp. | reverse complement strand
CGGCAGTTTCGCCTCGAAGCGCATGTACTTCTGCAGCTGGCGGCGGATCGCCATCCAGATCGCGAAACCGGCGGCGCCGCTGCCCATCAGCGCCTTCATCAGCGGCGATTCGCCCTCGCCGTCGCTGTCGGAATGGTCATAGAACCACGTCTGCGACTCGGATACGAATTGATCCCTCGTGCCTACGGCCGCGTTGAAAAGAATCACCGGCAGGCCGATCGCGATCAGCCAGAGCACGACGAGGCGGGCCTTGGCCGGGATGGCGCGCAGGTTGGCGATGAAATTGAAACGGTCGCGCGGCGAATGGATGCTGCCGAACTCCCGGGGCACCTCGCTGCGTGGCGGCAGGCGGCAGGCGTGGCCGAGGTCGACCTGCAGCTTGGTATCGAAGATCAGGCCGTCGTCGATCTCGATGTGCGCGGTCAGCTTGAGGTCCAGCTTGCTCCCCGAATAGGTGAAGAGCTCCTCCACCACCTCGCCGATCGGGATGCGGTTCAGGCCGTAGGCCAGCGTGAAGCGCTTCTCGGCCAGCGCCTTGCGCGCGTGCACCGGGCTGCTGCGCTTGACGTGCGCCAGCTGTTCCACCTTGAGGGTGCCGGACTTGCCGGCCAGCTCCGGCTCCGACACCAGCAATTGCACCACGCAGCCGAGCGAACCCTCGCGCTGCACCGAGGCCTGGATCGCGTCGCTCATGTCATGCCCCCGCGCGCCGCGATGACGGCGCCCGGGCGCAGGTTACGACAAAGTGTGCGCGATGCGGACGGCGTCAATTCCAGGGCACGCCGACCAGCCCCAGACCGCGTTCGCCACTTGCTCCGACCAGCACCAGGCGGCCGGTGTCGTTGCGAATCCACCCTTTCCCGCCATACACCGTTGCCGGAGACAGCCGAGGGTGCAACGTGAAGTCGAACATCGACAACCCAGGCTCGGTCGCGACGATCTGCCCGACGTAGTCGCACACGGTCGTGATGTGGTTCTCCGGAATGCAAATGCCGCCCAAGGCATCGAATCGTACTTCGGGATTCGCTTCGCCGAATTGCCACACTTCGAGGAAACGGAATTTGCGACCTGCCAACGACGATGGCGAGAAGCCATCGCTCGACAACGCGCTCGCGCCGGGAACACTGGCTAGGTCGAATGACGTCGCGGGCGTCGGAATGGTCGAAGTGTACGCTGAAATGCCCAGCCTTCCGTCGCTGCGCCACCCGATGTCCATGGAGACCTGCACCGGCTGGCCAGCGACCGGCGTGCCTGACGTCGCCATCGCGGAGTTGTATCGCACCCTCGCCCCGGCAGTGGAGAAGTCGACATGACTCGGAATGGGTTCGCCGATGATGACGGGTGGATGACCCACTGCACGCACGAACGTAGGTCCCGGAGTCCATTTCGTGGTGGCCCAGAGCCGGCCTTCGGGATCGACGGCGGCTTCCAGATCGTCGACATCGTCGAATGCAGGCTCCCAATGGCCTTCGTAGACGCCGACGACAGACTGCCCGGCCAGGACATCGAATGAACACGCGGTGCCGGCGATGCGGGTCAACCGCTGCAAGGGGATGGCGCCGACGCCGAAACTCGCGCCCGCGGGCCCGTCCCCATCGTAGGAAAGCGTGCCGTGGTCGCAGTCCGCGAACTCGAACTCCAGCGTTCCCCAACGCGGCACCGTGAATTGCGTGCGGTCGAAGCTGCCGAACTTCATTCCGCGCGGCGCGTAGGCATCGGCGACCAGGCGGCCGTTCTCGACGCTGGCTTCGAAGTACAGCGTCAGCGGGTTGCCCGCATGGTCGAACACGGACCAGGTACCCGCTGCGCTCTCACCGGAGAGCATTTCGAGATGCACTCCGTGGCCGGACTGCGCGGGGTTGTACCAGGCGCCGGAAAGGCCCGTGGGAAGGCCGGCGAATACGGCCGGCGAGAAAGTCGCAAGCACTGCGACGAGATATCGATTAATCATGACTGGCCCCTCGATGGCTTGAAGCGGGCGCAGCCTTGGCGCCCGTGGAGCGTCGCTCCGCCGTGGAACAACGCTCGCGCCGAGCAAACCGCATTCGGCTTGCGCGGGACGCGCGCAGCCGCCATCCTGCGCGACTTCACGAGACGTCTTCACGCCGCCCTGCCCTCAATGAATACCCGCTACAACGCCGCCGACATCGAAGTCCTTTCCGGCCTCGAGCCGGTCAAACGCCGACCCGGCATGTACACGGACACCGCGCGGCCCAACCACCTCGCGCAGGAAGTGATCGACAACTCGGTGGACGAGGCGTTGGCGGGCCACGCGAAGACCATCGAGGTGACGCTGTACGCCGACGGCAGCTGCGAGGTGGCGGACGACGGGCGCGGCATGCCGGTGGACATCCACCCCGAGGAGAAGATCCCGGGCGTGGAACTGATCCTCACGCGCCTGCACGCCGGCGGCAAGTTCTCGAACAAGAACTACACCTTCTCCGGCGGCCTGCACGGCGTGGGCGTGAGCGTGGTGAACGCGCTGTCGAAGAAGGTGGACGTGTTCATCCGCCGCGACGGCAGCGAATACCACATGGCGTTCCGCGACGGCTTCACCGATTCGGCGCTGAAGACGGTCGGCACGGTGGGCAAGCGCAACACCGGCACGCGCGTGCGGTTCTGGGCGGATCCGAAGTATTTCGACACGCCGAAGTTCAATCTGCGCGCGCTCAAGCACGTGCTGCGCGCCAAGGCCGTGCTGTGCCCGGGCCTGCGCGTCACGCTGTTCGACGAGGCTTCCGGCGAGCGCGCCGAGTGGTTCTACGAAGACGGCCTGCGCGATTACCTGCGCGGCATGCTGGCCGATCGCGACTACCTGCCGCCGGAGCTGTTCCTGGGCAAGCTCGCCAAGGAAGGCGAAGCCGCGGATTGGGCGCTTTGCTGGCTTCCCACCGGCGACGCCAACATCGGCCTCGAACTGGTGCAGGAAAGCTACGTCAACCTCATCCCCACCGCGCAGGGCGGCACGCACGTCAACGGCCTGCGCTCGGGCCTCACCGACGCGCTGCGCGAGTTCTGCGATTTCCGCAATCTGCTGCCGCGCGGCGTGAAGCTGGCGCCGGAGGACGTGTGGGATCGCCTGGCCTTCGTGCTGAGCGTGAAGCTCACCGATCCGCAATTCAGCGGGCAGACCAAGGAACGATTGTCGTCGCGCCAGGCCGCCGCCTTCGTGGAAGGCGCCGTGCACGATGCCTTCTCGCTGTGGCTCAACCAACACGTGGAACTGGGCGAGAAAATCGCGCAGCTCGCCATCGAGCGCGCCTCGGCGCGCCTGAAGACCGAGAAGCAGATCGTCCGCAAGAAGATCACCCAGGGCCCCGCCCTGCCCGGCAAGCTCGCCGATTGCTCCTCGCAGGATCTCTCGCGCACCGAGCTGTTCCTGGTCGAAGGCGATTCGGCCGGCGGCAGCGCCCGGCAGGCGCGCGACAAGGAGTTCCAGGCCATCCTGCCGCTGCGCGGCAAGATCCTCAACACCTGGGAAGTCGAATCGAGCGGCGTGCTCGCCTCGACGGAAGTGCACGACCTCGCGGTGGCCATCGGCTGCGACCCGGGCGTGGCGAACATCGACGGCCTGCGCTACGGCAAGATCATCATCCTGGCCGACGCCGACTCCGACGGCCTGCACATCGC
>CAMLOR010000332.1 GCA_946481615.1 uncultured Aquimonas sp. | reverse complement strand
CGCGTTCGCCGCGCCGCACCAGCGTGCCGGAACCCTTGTGCGTGAACAGCTCCTTCGCCAGTTCCGCCGGGCGCGTGATCGACACCGACGAGGTGAGCGGCAGCTTCGCCAGCAGGTCGGCGATCTGCTCGATCTTCACGCGCATCCCGCCGTTGATCCACGGCTGCTGCATCAGGTGCTCGTACTCGGTCGAGAGGTTGATCGAATCGATCACGCGTCCCTCGCCGTCCAGCAGTCCGCCGGTGCCGGTGAGGAAAATGATCTTGTAGGGCTGCAGCACCTGCACCAGTTCGTTGGCGGCGAAGTCGGCGTTGATGTTGAGGATCTGACCGCCCGGCGTTTCGCCGAGGCTCGCGATGACGGGGATCGACCCCGCATGCAGGCTGGCTTCGATCGGCGCGAGGTTCACGCGCCTCACCTCGCCGACCAGGCCCAGGGTGCCGCGGTCGAGGAAATCGGCTTCGAATACGCCGCCCGTGATGGAGGTGGCACGCGCGTCGCTGGCCTGCAACGCTTCGACCAACCGCAGGTTCTGCGCCTGGAACACCTTGCGCACGATCGCGAGCGCCTCGGGCGTGGTCACGCGCAGGCCGTTGACGGTCTTCTTCTCGATGCCGGCGGCGGCAAGCTCCTCGTCGAGCTGCGGGCCAGCGCCGTGCACGACGATCGGCGTGAGGCCGACCTCCTGCAGGAAGGCGAGCGACGACGTCAGCGCGTCCAGATCGTCGCGCAACACCGCGCCACCGACCTTCACCACGGCGAAGCGCTTCGCATCGACCTGCGAGAAGCGCTTGAGATATTGCGAGATTTCCTTCGCGCTGGCCATGCTCGAAAGCAGGCGCACGATGGTCTGGCGGGTCTGGGTCTGCGCGTTCATCGGGTCTGCAGGATGCGGGTGATGGTGTGGGTGTAGTCGGCGAGTTGTTGCAGCGAAACCCATTCGTCGGCGGTGTGGGCCTGGGCGATGTCGCCCGGTCCGTACACCAGCGCGGTGAGGCCCGCCTGCGAGAACAGCGAGGCTTCGGTCCAGAAATCGACGGCATTGCCGATGGGCAGGTGCAGCACGTCGGCGAGATCGCGTGCGGCCAGGCGCTTGTCTTCCGCTTCGGCCACGTCGCCCGCGGGGAGCGAAGGGCCGCGGAAGGTTTCTTCGTAATGCGTGCCCTGCGGCGCGAACGAGGCGAACGTCGCGTGCAACGCGTCGATGTCCTGCGAAGGCAGCGGGCGGAATCCGAAGCGCACCTCGGCCGCAGGGGCGATCATGTTGGCCTTGATGCCGCCTTCGATGCGCCCGACGTTGAAGCGCAGGCCGGTGAGGCCGCCGAATTTCTCGTGCGCGCAGGCGCCGACGTGGCCCAGCGCTTTCTCGCCCCAGCGGATGGCCTGGTGCAAGGCGCTGGCCTCCATTGCATTGGCGCCCGAAGCGTGGCCGGCGGCGCCTTGGAATTTCATCAGCACCGAGGCGATGCCGCGGTGTGCGAGCACGGCTTCGCCTTTTGTCGGCTCGGCGATGATGGCTTCGGTGAAGCCGTGGTCCTGCGCCAGGAAGGCGCGGATGCAGCGCGGATCGTTGGCTTCTTCGTCCGTCGAGAACAGGAAGGCGGCGTCGCCTGTCGTCTGCGCCGCTGCGGCCAGCAGTCCCGCCGCGGCGCCCTTGATGTCGCAGGCGCCGAGGCCGATGGCGCGATCCGCGGTCACGCGCAGCGCGTGCGGCGAGGCCGTCCAGTGCGGCGAATCCGGCACGGTGTCGAGATGTACGTTGAAGAGGCGTTTGGGCGCGCCGCGCACGGCGAGCATCGATACCGCACCTGCGCCGTGATCGGTGACTTCGATGCGGAAGCCCGGCAGCTGCGCGCGCAGATAGTCGAAGATGCCGCCGGTTCCGATGGCGCGCGGCGGGTTGCGGGTGTCGTGCGACACCAGCGCTTCGAGGTGCCGGAGGACGGTGTCGAGCATCACGTCGCCCCCGCGCGGGCCCAGTGACTTTCGCGGCGCGCCGAAAGACGCTGGATTCCCGCCTTCGCGGGAATGACGGAAGGGCTCGTCGTCCCCGCGAAGGCGGGGACCCAGGTGCGGGAAGCTTCGATGTGCATCGCACCTGGGTTCCCGCCTTCGCGGGAACGACGGAGCGTCGTCGCGACTATCACCGGTTGACCTCGGCCCACAAGGTGCTGCTCATGCCGTACAGGCGGATGAAGCCTTCGGCTTCGGCGACGCCCCAGTCCGCGGCCTGCGCATACGTCGCGCCCTTCGCGTTGAGCAGATGCTTCGAGCGCACGGCGACCGCGCCGACGCCGCCACCGTGCGTCTCGACCACGACTTCGCCTTCTACCATGGCCTGCGACGAGGCCAGGAAGGCTTCGAGGTCGGTCTTGAGCGGATCGTGGAAGAAGCCTTCGTACACCAGCTCCACCCACTTGCGCGCCACGTCGGGCTTGAAGCGGTTCTGGTGCTTGGTCAGCACGGCTTCCTCGAGCGCGCGATGCGCGGTGAGCAACGTGACCAGTCCGGGCGCTTCGAAGATGATGCGGCCCTTGAGGCCGATCGTGGTGTCACCGGCGTAGAGGCCGCGGCCGACGCCGTACTTCGCGAACATCGCGTTGAGCCTGGCCAGCAACTGCGCGCCGGGCAGGCGTTCGCCGTCGAGCGTCACCGCTTCGCCGCGCTCGAAGCCGATCGTCGCGCCCAGCGGCTGCGCGGGCCATTCGGCACGCGGCGCGCACCAGCCGCGTGCACCTTCGCCCGGCGCTTCCCAGCGATCGATCTCGCCGCCGGACATCGTCAGGCCGAGCAGGTTCTCGTTGATCGTGTAGGCCTGCTGTTTGGCTCGTACTCCGAAGCCGCGCGCTTCGAGATACTTCTGCTCGTAGGCGCGGACGGCGGTGTGTTCCTTCTGGATCTCGCGGATCGGCGCGACGATCTCGTAGTCGCCCAGCGCCTTCACGGCGAGGTCGAAGCGCACCTGATCGTTACCCATGCCGGTGCAGCCGTGCGCGATGGCGCGCGTGCCGAGTTCGTCGCAGCGGCGCAGCGCGGCGTCGACGATGAGGTAGCGGTCGGAAACCAGCAGCGGATACTGGCCCTGGTAGCCCTCGCCGGCCCACACGAAGGGCTTGACGAAACCGTTCCAGAT
This sequence comes from uncultured Aquimonas sp., assembly GCA_946481615.1. The sequence goes on along the minus strand of CAMLOR010000332.1, from coordinate 498 downwards.
TGCGGGGCCGCCATCGACAGTGACGTGCGACGCAACCTTCAGCTCCCGCGCACGGCCTTCGATGAAGGCGCGTTCTTCCGCGTCCACGCCGCCGGTGTCGGCGAACACGGTGTGCACGTTCCAGCCGCGCTCCTGCAGATAGGGCACGCAGAAACTGGTGTCGAGGCCGCCGGAGAAGGCGAGGACGATGTCTTTCTTGTCGGTCATGTCGTTGCTCACTGGGCCAGCAGGGCGGCCATCACGGCCTTCTGCACGTGCAGACGGTTTTCGGCTTCGTCAATGGCGATGCAGGCGGGAGAATCCATCACCGCATCGGTGGCCTTGATGTTGCGGCGCAGGGGCAGACAGTGCGAGAACACGCCGTCGTTGGTGAGCGCCATCTTGGCTTCGTCGACGATGAAGTGCTTGTACTGGTCGCGGATCGGCTTCTCTTCGGCCCAGTTGCCGAAGTACGGCAGCGCGCCCCAGCTCTTGGCGTAGACGACGTCGGCGCCGCGG
>CAMLOR010000331.1 GCA_946481615.1 uncultured Aquimonas sp. | reverse complement strand
GCGTGTTCCAGATCGAATCGCGCGCGCAGATGGCGATGCTGCCGCGCCTGAAGCCCAGGGATTACTACGACCTCGTGATCGAGGTGGCCATCGTGCGGCCCGGGCCGATCCAGGGCGACATGGTGCATCCCTATCTGCGGCGGCGGCAGGGGTTGGAACCCATCGTGTATCCCAAGCCCGAAGTGGAGCAGGTGCTGGGCAAGACCCTGGGCGTCCCCTTGTTCCAGGAACAGGTTATGGCCCTGCTGCAGAAAACCGCCGACTTCACGCCGGGCGAAGCGGACGAACTGCGCCGTTCCATGGCGGCGTGGAAGCGTCATGGCGGCCTCGAACACTTCGAACAGAAGATCTTCGACGGGATGCGGCGCAACGGCTACACCCGCGAATTCGCCGAGCGCATCTTCCAGCAGATAAAAGGCTTCGGCAGCTACGGCTTTCCGGAATCGCACGCCGCGAGCTTCGCATTGCTCGCCTACGTGTCGTCCTACCTCAAGCGCCACTACCCCGCGGCTTTCGCCTGCGCGCTGATCAATTCGCATCCGATGGGCTTCTATTCGCCGGCGCAGATCGTCGCGGATCTGCGCCGCCATCGCCCCGCGGCCCCTGCCGTGGACGTGCGTCCGGTGGACGTGCTGGCGAGCGACTGGGATTGCACACTGGAAGCATCGAACCGTGGAAACGACAGCGTCGCCCTGCGTCTTGGCCTGCGCATGATCGCCGGCCTTCGCGAGGAGGACGCGCGACGCATCGTCGAAACACGCGACCGGCGCATGTTTTCCGACGTGGCCGATCTCTCGCATCGGGCCCGGCTCGATGTGCGCGTGCGCCGCCTGCTGGCCGCGGCGGGCGCGTTGAAACGACTGTCGGGCCACCGCCATCGCGCCTTCTGGGATATCGCCGCCCTCGATGCGCACGATTCGATCCTGGCACCCGCCCCCACCGCCGAAGCCCGCCCGGCGTTGCGTCCGCCGAGCGCGATGGAGGACACGCTGGCCGACTACGCGCGCCTCGGCCTCACGCTGCAGACGCATCCGGTGGGATTGGTGCGCCGCGAACTCGCGGCCCGCCGCTGCCACCGCGCCGATCGGGTCGCGACGCTAGCGGACGGCACGCCCGTGCGCTTCGCCGGACTGGTCACGGTGCGGCAGCGCCCGGGCACGGCCTCGGGCGTCACCTTCCTCACGCTGGAGGACGAAACCGGAACGGTGAATGCCGTGATCTGGAAACAGCTCGCCATCCGCCAGCGGCGCGAGCTGCTGGGTTCGCGGCTGCTGGGCATCGACGGTGTGATCCAGTTCCAGGACGGCGTGCGCCATCTGATCGCGCATCGCCTGCACGACTATGGCGATCTGCTACCCACGCTGCGCGTGGAGTCGCGCGATTTCCACTAGGCCCCGAACGCCCGCACGCAAAGATCCAGCAGCGGACTCCAGAAAATCCCCAGCACCAGCATCAGCAGCGCATTGGCGCTGAGCAGCCAGCGCGCCTGCACGTCGGCGATCGGGCGCGCCTTGCCGTCGTCGGCGGGGGCGTCGAAGAACATCACCTTGATGACGCGCAGGTAGTAGTAGGCGCCGATCACGGCGAACACCATGCCGACGATGGCCAGCCACAGCATGCCGCCGTCCACTGCGGCGCGGATCACGGCGAGCTTGGCCCAGAAGCCGAACAGCGGCGGGAAGCCGGCGAGCGAGGCCATGAGCAGCAGCACCATCGCCGCGTGCCAGGGATGGGTGCGGAACAGGCCGCGGAAGTCGGCGATGTTCTCGGCCTCGAAACCCTTGCTGGAGAGCACGATGATCGTGGCGAAGGCGCCGGCCGACATCAGCGAGTAGCAGATCGCGTAGAGCATCGCGGCCGCATAACCTTCGGCCGTCGCATTGGCGAGGCCCAGGAACAGGAAGCCGACGTGCGAGATCGTCGAATAGGCCAGCATGCGCTTGAGGTTGGTTTGCGCGATGGCGGCGATGTTGCCGATCGCGAGCGAGGCCACCGCGAGCCAAGCCAGCATTTCGCGCCAGTGGCCGTCGAGGGCGCCCGTGCCGCCTTCCAGCAGGCGGTACGCCATGCCGAACGCGGCCAGCTTGGGAGCCGAGCCGATGAACAGCGTGACCGCCGTCGGCGCGCCCTGGTAGACGTCGGGAATCCACATGTGGAAGGGCGCGGCGCCGAACTTGAAGGCGATGCCCACCACCACGAACACGAGACCGAACAGCAGCAGGGTGCGGTTGTCGCCGAGCGCCGCGGCCTGGGGATAGATCTGCGCGAGATCCAGCGTGCCGGTGGCGCCGTACAGCATCGACATGCCGTAGAGCAGCATGCCCGAGGCCAGCGCGCCCAGCACGAAGAACTTCATCGCGGCTTCGGAGGCGAGACGGTTGTCGCGCTGCATCGCGACCAGCGCGTACTGCGAGAGCGCCAGCAGCTCGAGGCCGAGGTAGACCGTCACGAGATTGCCGGCCGAGACCAGGATCATCATGCCCAGCACGGCGAACAGGCACAGCGTATAGAACTCGCCCTTGAACAGGCCGCGGTCGATCAGATACGGCTTGGCGTAGACGAAGGCCGCGCCGGTGACGATGTAGATCGCCAGCTTGAGCACGTCGCCCATCGCATCGCGCACGAACATGCCGTTGAACACGGCCGTCGCGCCCGTGGCGTCCTCGCGCAGGGTGATGACGGCGGCCGCCACCAGCGTGAGCAGCGCCAGGAAGTGCACCAGGCCGCGACGCGCATCGGAGAGGAACAGGTCGACCAGCAGCAGGGCGCAGGTCGCCGAGAAGATGAAGATCTCGGGCGCCAGCGGCAGGAATTCGGCGGAGGTGATCATCGTGGTGTCGATTCCTGGATCACAGCTTGGACGCGGCGAGCTGCGCCGCGAGCTGGGCGACGGACGCGTCCATCAGGTCGGTGAGCGGCTTGGGCCACAGGCCGATCAGCAGCGTGCCGGCGGCGAACACGCCCAGCACCAGTGCTTCGCGGGCGTTGATGTCCTGCAGCGCGCGCACGTGCTCGTTGGCGACGTCGCCGAAGATGACGCGCTTCACCATCCACAGCGTGTAGGCCGCGCCGATGACGAGCGTGAGCGCGGCGAGCGCGGCGATCAGCCAGTTCTGCTGGAACGCGGCCAGGATCACCATGAACTCGCCGACGAAGCCGGAGGTGCCCGGCAGGCCGGAATTGGCCATCGCGAAGAACACGAAGAACGCGGCGAACCACGGCATCACGTTCACCACGCCGCCGTAATCCTTGATCATGCGGCTGTGCATGCGGTCGTACACCACGCCCACGCACGAGAACATCGCGCCCGACACGAAGCCGTGCGAGATCATCTGCACCATCGCGCCCTGCAGGCCGAGCTCGGCGCCGTCGGTGTTGCCGGCCTGGCGCACCAGCGCGAAGGCGATGAAGGTGCCCAGCGTCACGAAGCCCATGTGCGAAACCGACGAATAAGCGATCAGCTTCTTCATGTCGTCCTGCACCAGCGCCACCAGGCCCACGTACACCACGCCGATCAGCGACAGCGCGATCACCAGCCACGCGAACTCCGCGCCCGCATCGGGAACGATCGGCAGCGAGAAACGCAGGAAACCGTAGCCGCCGATCTTCAGCATGATCGCGGCCAGGATCACCGAGCCGCCGGTCG
>CAMLOR010000330.1 GCA_946481615.1 uncultured Aquimonas sp. | reverse complement strand
GCGGGCTGATCGATTCCAGGCGCTGCACGAAGGCGCGCGCGCGCATGAAATCCTGTTTGTCGAAACTGATGCGGGCCAGTTCGTAAAGCGCGCCGGCATTGCGCGGATCGGCCTCGATCGCCTTGCGGAAATAGACCTCGGCCTTGGCGGCGTCGCCGGCCAGGCGCGCGCACACGCCGGCATTGGCGAGGGCCGACTGCGGCGTCTTGTAGAAGGGATCGTCGAGGGCGCGGACGAAGTAGCGATCGGCTTCTTCGTAGCGGCGCAGGCGGCACAGGTAGGCGCCGTAATTGTTGTTGGTGGCGCCGTCCTCGGCGTCGAGTTCGACCGCGCGCCGGTAATACTTCTCGGCCCCTTCGGCGCGGTCGATGCGCTCGTAGAGCACCGCCATCAGCGTGTTGGCGTCGACCGAATCCGGATCGAGCGAGAGCGCCTTCTTGAAGGCCTCGTGCGCGGTTTCGAGCTGGCCGCGATCCATGTAGCTGCGGCCCAGTTCGATCTGCACTTCCACCGCACGCTTCTTCGTCGGCTTCGAAGGCGCGCCGGAAGAAACCGAACGGGTGTCGCCGCGCCCGACGTCCGACACCGTCGCGCCCCCGCCGCAACCCGCGAGGGCCGCGCACACCGCGGAAGCGAACAGTGTCTTAGGCAGCCACATCGGGCGATCCCTGGTTGGCGGCGAGCTTGCGGCGGAATTCGGCCTGGCGGCGGGTCTTGTCGAGCACCTGGCCCTTGAGCTGGCCGCAGGCGGCGTCGATGTCGTCGCCGCGCGTGCGGCGCACGGTGGTCAGCACGTTGGCGTCGAGCAGGATCTTCTGGAAGGCGCGGATGTCGTCGGGCTCGGAGCGCTCGAACTTCGTGCCGGTGAACGGGTTGAAGGGAATCAGATTGACCTTGGCCGGCAGGCGGCGCATCAGCTTGATCAGCTGGCGCGCGTGCTCGGGGTGATCGTTCACGCCCTTCATCATGGTGTATTCGAAAGTGATGGATTCGCGCTTCTTGCGCTCGGCGTAGCGCGCGCAGGCGGCCATCAGTTCGGCGATGGGATATTTCTTGTTGAGCGGCACCAGTTGCGTGCGCAGCTCGTCATTGGGCGCGTGCAGCGACACCGCGAGCGACACATCGCTGGCTTCGGCCAGCTTGTCGATCATCGGCACCAGGCCCGCGGTTGAAAGCGTGACGCGCTTGTTGGCCAGGCCCAGGCCCAGGTCGTCGCGCATGATGCTCATCGCGGTGACGACGTTGTCGAAGTTCAACAGCGGCTCGCCCATGCCCATCATCACCACGTTGGTGAGCTTGCGCTGATGGTGCGGCACGTTGCCCAGGTGCTTCGCCGCGACCCACACCTGGCCGATGATTTCGGCGCTGGAAAGATTGCGGTTGAAGCCCTGCGTCGCCGTGCTGCAGAACTGGCAGTTCAAACCGCAGCCGACCTGGCTCGACACGCACAGCGTGCCGCGGCCCTTGTCGGGGATGAAGACGGTTTCGATGGCGTTGCCGCCGTCCATGCCGAGCAGCCATTTGTGCGTGCCGTCGGCACTCGGCTTCTCGAACAGGATCTTCGGCGGCACCACCACGGCCGCGGCTTCGAGCTTGCTGCGCAGGCTCTTGCCGAGGTCCGTCATTTCGCTGAATTCGGTGACGTGGCGGTGATAGATCCACTTCATCACCTGGTGCGCGCGGTAGCGCTTCTCGTCGAGCTGCGTCTCGAAGAAATCTTCGAGACGCGTGCGGTCGAGCTCGAGGAGATTCGTGCGCGCATCCCCCGGCGCGAGCGTCGGCGCACCGGCGTTGACCGGGGCGTCGGGCGCGAGCTTGAGGGGGATGTCGATCACGTTCGTCATTCGTCTGCAGGGCTCAGCGCGGGCAAAGCTCGGTGGCGGCGAAGAAGTAGTTCACTTCGATCGCGGCGTTCTCGGCGCTGTCGGAACCGTGCACGGCGTTCGCATCGATGCTCTGCGCGAAGTCGGCGCGGATGGTGCCCTTCGCAGCGTCCTTCGGATTGGTCGCGCCCATCAGTTCGCGGTTCTTGAGCACCGCGCCCTCGCCTTCGAGCACCTGGATCATCACCGGGCCCGAGATCATGAATTCGACGAGCGCGTTGAAGAACGGGCGCTCCTTGTGCACCGCGTAGAAACCTTCGGCTTCCTTGCGCGACAGATGCTTCATTTTCGCCGCGACGATCTTCAAGCCGGCTTTCTCGAAGCGGGCAAGGATTTCGCCCACGACGTTCTTGGCCACGGCATCGGGCTTGATGATCGACAGGGTGCGTTCCAGCGCCATGCAATTCTCCAACAGAGGTAGGTTCGGGAAGGTCCGCGGGCGTCCCCCGACGCCCGGCAAGGCCGGAAATCTTACCACCGAAACCTGCGCCGAAACACGGATTTACCCGATGTTCCGCATCCTCTGGCTGGAGGATGTTCACACGGCTTCATGACAGCCGGCGTGCGCTGCGTCACAACCCGTGACGTTTGACCCTGAGGCTGCTGCGGGTCGACAATGATCGAACACTCGTTTGAACTGCCCGTTTGATGACCACCCCGCACTTTTCCACCAAGGAACGCATCCTCGGCGCCGCCGAAACCCTGTTCGCGCAGCACGGTTTCGCCGGCACTTCGCTGCGCCAGGTGACCTCGCGCGCCGACGTCAACCTGGCGGCCGTCAACTACCACTTCGGCAGCAAGGAAAACCTCATCAACGAGGTCTTCCGCCGCCGCATGGACGAGATGAGCCAGGCCCGCCTGACCGCGCTGGCCACCGCCCGCGCCCTGCCCGCGACCGATCGCCTGCAGGCCGTGCTCGCCGCCTTCATCGAACCCGCGCTCGCGCTCACGCTCGACCGCCAGGGCGGCTCGGCCTTCGTGCGCGTGCTGGCGCGCGCCTACGCCGAGAAGAACGAGCGCCTGCGCAAGTTCCTCTCCGACAACTACGGCCACGTGCTGCGCGAGTTTTCCAAGGCGCTGGCCGAATGCCTGCCCGACATCAGCAAGGAACAGTTGTACTGGCGGCTCGATTTCGTGGCGGGGGCGCTGACCTACGCCATGGCCGACTTCGGCTCGATCCGGCGGCCCGCCGGCGTCAGCGACAAAGCCCATTGCCAGCGCGCCGCCACCGAACTGATCGCATTCGCCGCGGCCGGCCTAAAAGCCTGATTTTTCAAACGGATAATGAACATGCCTAAGAATCTACGCATCCGCAAAGTGGCGGTGCTGGGGGCCGGCGTCATGGGTGCCCAGATCGCCGCCCACCTGGTCAACGCCGACGTCGACACGGTGCTGTTCGATCTGCCGGCGAAGGAAGGCCCGAAGAACGGCACCGTCGACAAGGCCATCGCCAATCTGGCCAAACTCTCGCCCTCGCCGCTGGCCTCGAAGTCGAAGGCCGCCGCGATCACGGCTGCGAATTACGAGGAGCACCTCGAACTGCTGAAGGGGTGCGACCTCATCATCGAGGCCATCGCCGAGCGCATGGACTGGAAGAAGGACCTCTACGACAGGATCGAGGCCTTCATCGCGCCGCACGCCATCGTCGCCAGCAACACCTCGGGCCTGTCGATCAATGCACTGGCCGACGCCCTGCCCGACGCGCTGCATGAGCGCTTCTGCGGCGTGCACTTCTTCAACCCGCCGCGCTACATGCACCTCGCGG
>CAMLOR010000329.1 GCA_946481615.1 uncultured Aquimonas sp. | reverse complement strand
GCGCGGCGGCCTCGATCTTCTTCGCCTACGTCGGCTTCGACGCGGTGTCCACCGCGGCCGAGGAAACCAAGGATCCGAACCGCAACATCCCGATCGGCCTGATCGGATCGCTGCTGGTGTGCACCGTGTTCTATCTGCTGGTCGGCTATGCCGCGGTCGGTGCGGTCGGCGCGCAGCCGATCTTCGGCGCCGACGGCGTGGCGCTGCATCCGGGTACCCCTGCCCTGGCGGCCGCGTGCAAAGGCTCCGAAGCGCTGGTCTGCAGCAACGAGCCGCTGGCCCACGTGCTGCGCATCATCGGCTTCCCCAAGGCGGGCAATCTGATCGGCTTGGCCGCCGCGCTCGCGCTGCCTTCGGTCATCCTGATGATGATCTACGGCCAGACCCGCATCTTCTTCACCATGTCGCGCGACGGCCTGCTGCCCGAAGTGCTCTCGAAGGTGCACCCGACCTTCCACACTCCGCACGTGGTCACCATCATCACCGGCATTTTCGTCGCGCTGTTCGCGGCGATGTTCCCGGTGGGCCTGCTGGCGGATGTCTCCAACTCGGGCACGCTGTTCGCGTTCTTCATGGTGACGATCGGCGTGATGGTGCTGCGCGTGAAGCAGCCCGACCGCCCGCGCCCGTTCAAGACGCCGATGGTGTGGGTGGTCTGCCCGCTCGCGGTGCTGGGCTGCCTGCTGCTGTTCCTCAATCTGTCGGGCTACACCCTCAGCCTGTTCTTCGGCTGGGCCCTGGTCGGCGTGGTCGTGTACGCGCTCTACGGTTTCCGCAACAGCGATCTGGCCAGGTCGGCTGCGTAAGTTTTCCTGTTCAGTCCGCTGGCCCCCGCATGCGGGGCCAGCGGCGCAGGATGACGCCGGCATGAGCAGACACCGCCGGCGTCGCGTCTTTCCCCCGATGCCGCGAAGGCATCCGACCCATCCATCGTAGGCATCGGTGCTCCCACGGCGGCTTGTTCGCGTTGAGGCGCACCCTCGAGCCGTTCCCCAACATCGACACGATGATCGCGCGCATTCGGCCACCGGTTGCCGACTGATTCCCGCACCGTGTCACCGGCGGCAGACGCGCGCCGGCCCCAGGCTCTACCATGGCGGCCATGCAGATCCATCCCCCCGCCGTCCACGGCCCGCGTTTGACGGGCGTGCGCCTGCTGATCGTGGAAGATTCCCTCGATGCCGCCGAAGCGCTCAACGTGCTGCTGCAGTTCGAGGGCGCCGCGGTGCACGTGGCGCACGACGGCCACGCCGCCCTCGCGCTGCTGCGCGCGCAGGCGGTGGACTTCGTGGTTTCCGATCTCGGCATGCCGGGCCTCGACGGCTACGGCCTGATCGCCGCCTTGCGCGGCGATGCTGCGCTGTGCCGGATGCCCTGCATCGCGCTCACTGGTCACGGCCAGGAATCCGACGTGCAGCACGCGCTGGGCGCCGGCTTCGACGCCCATGTCACCAAGCCGGTGGTGCTGGACGATCTGGTCGCGCGCATCCTGCAGGTGATGGCGCCGCGGCGGTGATGCGTGCGCGGCGTCCGCCACCCGCCGCGCTCGTCGCGACGCGGCGGACCAGCCGCCGCGTCACCTCCGTCGTCCGTCAGAAATCGACGAACCCGTCGCGTCGCCGCACCGCTTTCCCGGTGATCGCGTAACTCGCCAGCACACCGGGCTGGGCATTGGCGTTGCGCACCTCGATCAACGAGGCGGCCATCACCGGCAGGCCGTAGGCCACCGCATTGTTTTCCACCGGCCCCAGCGTATAGGCCAACACGCGGTGATGGAGGCCGCGGTCCAGGTCGACGCGAATGCGGCCGCGCTTCACATCTCCGGTGAAGAAGGCCAGACCGTCCGTCGAGGGACCCTCGCTCTCGCCCGCCGCGATTCTCAGGCCGAAAACCTGCGTGCAGATCGGCACTTCGTTCGCCTCTCCCACGACTCCGTCGCGATCCAGCGCGCGCCAGGTCGTGTCGACACACGAGAACGTCGGATTGGCGATCGAAGGCTCCGCATCGTCGAAAGGCGCGATTGGTGCCGTATCGGCCGCCAGCTCACCGCCGGGTCGGTTGTCGAGATAGGCGGGGCGCGTCGGAAAGGTGATGAAGAGGCCCGTCGTCGCGTCGAGCGAATCCTCCACGCTGAAGGCGGCTTCGATATCGGCGGACATGAGCAGCAGGCTGACGGCATCGGCAGGGTGTTCGCCTTCCATGTCGCCGGTCGGCTTGTAGATGCGGGCGGCCTGGAAATCGGTGTGGCCCGGTCCATGGCGCGGACCGGAACTGAAGCCCTGCAGGGTCAGCGATTCGATGTCGAACGCGACGCCGGCCGCGACGTCGATCAGTTGCATCTGGGCCGAGATGCGGCCGGACTGCGCGGCGATATCGAGGTTCGGGTCGGTGCTCCAGACGCCGTTCTGGGCGAACCGCGCACGCAGGCCCTCGCAATCGCTCTGCTGCACGAGCAGCGCCGCGGCGCCGGTGGGCCTGCCGAGTTCGATGACTTCCATCTGTCCGTGGTAGAGGCGACCGGCGGTATCCCCGAGACCGTCTGCACGCGATCCGGTATACCCGTCTGTGCGCAGCGAGGTTCCTTCCGGCGCGATCGGCTCCGATGTGCACGACGCATCGTGCGTGACCAGCTTCGGGGGCGAGAGCGGGCCCGGGATCGCCGGTGCGATCAGCGCCCCGGACCAGCTGTCGTTGCCCGCGAGGTACACATTGAACGTCAATGCGGCGCGGCCGTTGTTGCCTTCGGCGACGACTACGCGCGCTACGCTCGGCTGGGCCGAGTGGTTGGTAATTGAAAACACTGCCGACTGCCCGTCGAAAAGCGAGTAGTACGGGAGCAGGACGGCATCGCCCGCACCGTCCATCGAGACGTTGAGCGCGTGCGCGCCCGAGGTGGCGAAGAGCGCCGAAACGGCGAGACACAAGGATGAGATACGCATGCGAACTTCCGGAATGAACCGCGTGATGCGGCTTCCACCGGACGCATGCAGCGGCGGAAAACCGCCACTTTCCGGGCTCAATCCTGCGAAATCTCTCCGGCTTGGGGGGCCTCGTCCGCACCGTCGTCGAGGGCCGATGCGTCGGCGAGAACCGCCGGGAGGCGCTTCGACGGCGCCACGCCCAGTTCACGCAGCATCTCGGCCTGCCGCACGAGATTGCCCTTGCCTTGCGACAGCTTGCCGATCGCGGCGCGATGCGCACCCTGCGCGCGCTCGATATGGTCGCCGACCTTCAGAAGATCTTCGGCGAAGCCGACGAACTTGTCGTAGAGCGCCGCGGCGCGGTCGGCGATGGCCTTGGCGTTGCGGTTCTGCGCTTCGGTGCGCCAGATCTGCGCGACCAGGCGCAGCGAGGCCAGCAGGTTGCTCGGCCCCACCAGGATGATCTTGCGCGTGAAGGCGAAATCGTAGAGTTGCGGATCGCGCCGCAGCGCTTCGAGGAAGGCGCCTTCCACGGGCACGAACAGCAGCACAAGATCCGGTGCGTTGACGCCTTCGAGGCGGCTGTAGTCCTTCTCGCCCAACTGCTTCACGTGCGCGCGCAGCGCGCCGGCATGGCGTGCGAGATGGGCTTCGCGCTCCTCGTCGGCGCTGGCTTCGCAGGCGCGCTGATAGTCGACCAGCACCATCTTGGCGTCGATCACGATGTCGCGGTTCTCGGGCAGGCGCA
>CAMLOR010000328.1 GCA_946481615.1 uncultured Aquimonas sp. | reverse complement strand
AGATCTGGGCCTGCCGCTGCGGCGCGAAGAACTGCACCGGCACCATGCTCAAGGAAAAGAAGAAAAAGGCGAGCTGACACCCGCGCCGTTCAGCGCTTGCCGAACGGCCATTTCAGTTTCGAGAGCACGCCTGCGCCTTTCTCGGCGGCGGGCGGTTCGGGCTCGGCGCGCCGCTGGCGCGGCGTCCAGGTGAGCCGGCCGATGGCATCGTAGGCGTTCACCACGTCGAACACGCGGTCCATCCCGGCGCCGGACTGCTGCGCCACTTCGTGCAGCCGATGCGGTTGCGCCAGCGCGGCGGCGATGGCGCCGTGCGCGTGGAATTCCGGGTGCACCGTCACCGGCTGGCGCACCTGGAAACTGCCGCCCGGATCGAGCCGGTTCGACAGCCGGCCACTGGACTTGAGCAGGGCGTCGAGCCAGCGTAGATCGTCGTAAGGCCGGCCCGGCTGGGCCTCGCGCACGCGGGCGAGATCGGCCGTCGACAGCGGGATGGCCAGGGCGGTCGGCAGCGGCTCCACGCAATAGGGCACCAGATCGGCGAGATCGGCCTCGGAGTGGTAGACGCGCTGCTTGGGATCGAGCGTGATGGCCGGGCACTCGGGCAGCTGCATCAGCGAGGGCGTGCGCAGCAGATCGCCGTCGAGCCAGTCCGGCAGGCGCGGGCTGGTGGCGTCGCCCATGCCCATCGGCTCCTTCTGCGGGATCACGATGGGCGTCACGTCGACCGGATCTACGCCAACCACGCCGGTCGGTACGCGGTGGCGGTTCATCTCGGCGCGCACTTCGGCGCGCTTGCTGGGTTCACTGCTGCCGCGCGCGAGGGTCGTGTCGGGCTGGATCAGCGGCTTGGGCTTGGGCGGCTCGACCAGCGGGTCGCCCTTGATGTGGTAGTCGAGGCCGGAACGATGTTCGTCCTCGCGCGGCGCCGCGCTGGCCTGCGGCCGCTCCTGGCGCACCCAGACATCGTCGGCCGGGCCGGCGGCGGGCGCGGAGAATTCTTCCAGCTCGCGCACATAGAAATCGTCGGCGAAGGCTTCCACCGCGCCGGTGTCGGCGGTGGCGGCGCCGGCGGCATTGAGCACCGCGACGATCTGGTCGAGCTTGAACGGACGGCGCAGCACGAGCCCGTGCACCACCACTTCCTCGCCCTCGGCCAGCACGGCGCAGGGCACGCCGGCGGCCTGGCAGCGCGCGATCACGCCCTCGGCGCCGAGGTCGTGAACTTCCACGGCCACGAAATCGGCGGTGTCCTCGCTGCCCCACTGCCAGTGGTGCTGCAGCTGGCGGGCACCGAGCTTCATCAACAACCGCAGATGCGCGGTAGTCTCTTCACTGGCGCCCACGACGGCGATGGTTTTGGTGACGGCCATCGCACTATCGTGGGCGGACTAGGCAGCGCGCGCAAGCGAAAAAGTTGCAACGTAACGGTTCGACACATGCGCAAGATCGTCCACATCGACATGGATGCGTTCTACGCCTCCGTGGAACAGCGCGACGATCCCTCCCTGCGCGGCCGGCCGGTGGTGGTGGCCTGGCGCGGCATGCGCTCGGTGGTGTGCGCGGCTTCCTACGAGGCGCGCCGCTACGGCGTGCGCTCGGCGATGCCGGCGGTGCGCGCCGAGCGCCTGTGCCCCGGCGCCGTGTTCGTGCCGCCCGACTTCGTGCGCTACAAGGCGGTGTCGCGCCAGGTGCGCGAGATCTTCGCCCGCCACACCGCGCTGATCGAACCGCTGTCGCTGGACGAGGCCTACCTCGACGTCACCGAAAACCTCTCCGACCTGCCCAGCGCCACCGCCGTGGCCCGCGCCATCCGCGCCCAGATCCGCGAGGAAACCGCGCTCACGGCCAGCGCCGGGGTGGCGCCCAACAAGTTCCTCGCCAAGATCGCCTCGGACTGGCGCAAGCCCGACGGCCTGTTCGTCATCAAGCCGCACCAGATCGATGAGTTCCTGCCGCCGCTGGCGGTGGGCATCGTGCCCGGCGTGGGCAAGGTGATGGTGGCGAAGCTGCAGGACCTGGGCATCGGCACGGTGGGCGAACTGCGCGCCTTCGGCCGCGCCGCGCTCGAACAGCGCTTCGGCCACTGGGGCGCGCGCCTGCACGAACTCTCGCTGGGCATCGACGAACGCGCGGTGACGCCGGACCGGCCGACGCAATCGATCTCCGCCGAGGACACCTTCGCCGAGGATCTGCTGCTCGGCGACCTGGCCCCGCATATCGCCGCGCTGGCGGAGAAATCCTGGCGCGCCGCGGAAAAGGAGCGCGAGCGGGTGGGGCGCACCGTCGTGCTCAAGCTCAAGACGCGCGACTTCCAGATCCTGACCCGCAGCCTCACCCCGTCCGAACCGCCGGCCACGCTTGAGGAGTTCGTGAGGCATGCGCTGGCGCTGCGCGAACGCGTGGACCTGCCCTCGCGCACCCGCTACCGGCTGGTGGGCGTGGGGCTTTCGAACTTCATGCCGCGCGACGAACTGCACGCACAGGGCGCGCTGTTCGCCGGCTGATCACATCGAGCGGAACAGGATGTAGAACACCAGCCCGAAGAACGCACCCATCACGAAGGGCAGGCGTTTTTTCAGGCGCGCTTTCTTCTCCTCCTCGCTGTAGCCGCCGCGCGCATCGGCAATGCGCAGGGCGAGGGCGACGATGAGCAGGAGGAAGAGACCGCCGAAGAAGACGATGCCGTCGAGCATGGGAGTGCGCCTGGAGGTGGGGTTTTTCCGGGAACGCGTATTACAGAGGGAACCGGCCGTTCCCGCCCGCCTCAGTCTTCCTCGACCCGCGGCTTGTACGCCTCCACCAACTGCTTCTGCACATTCGGCGGCACCGGATCGTAGTGACTGAACTCGATCGAATACCGCCCCTGTCCGCCGGTCAGCGCCTTCAGCTCGTTGGAATAATCGCCCACTTCCGCCAGCGGCACCTGCGCCTTGATCACCAGCTCGCCGCCGCGCAATGAATCCGTGCCGTTGATGCGCGCGCGCTTGCTCGAAAGCCCGCCCGTCACATCGCCCATGTGCTGCTCGGGCACGGAGACGTCCAGATTGACGACGGGCTCGAGCAGGATCGGCCGCGCCTTCGACACCGCATCCAGGAAGGCGCGCTTGCCGGCCGCCACGAAGGCGACTTCCTTCGAATCGACCGGGTGGTATTTGCCGTCGTAGACGATGACGCGCACGTCCTGCAGCTGATAGCCGGCGATGGCGCCGCCTTCAAGCACGCTGCGCACGCCCTTCTCGATGGCGGGCAGGAACTGGCCGGGAATCGTGCCGCCCTTCACTTCGTCGACGAACTCGAAGCCCGCGCCGCGCGGCAGCGGTTCGATGCGCAGGAACACCTCGCCGAACTGGCCGGCGCCGCCGGTCTGTTTCTTGTGGCGATGGTGGCCGTCGGCCTTCGCGCTGATGGTTTCGCGGTAGGCGATGCGCGGCGGGCGCGATTTCACCTCGACCTGGTAACGCTCCTTCATGCGCTCGAGCATCAGCTTCAGATGCAGCTCGCCGAGGCCGCGGATCACGGTCTCGTTCAACTCCTTGTTGTGCTCGATGCGGAAGCAGGGATCTTCCTCGTGCAGCTTGTGCAGCGCGGTGGCGAGCTTCTGTTCCTGGCCCTTGTGCAGCGGCTCGATCGCCAGGCCGAACATCGGCTGCGGGAAATCCAGCGGCTT
>CAMLOR010000327.1 GCA_946481615.1 uncultured Aquimonas sp. | reverse complement strand
TGACCGACAGGATGCTGCGCCAGCGCGCGGACGTGCTGGCGTTCGCCTCGGCCCGCGCCGCGCAGGGCGGCACGGGGGCGGTGACCGTGCTACTGGCGCGCCGCCGCCCCGGCGAGGCGGCGACGGGCGATCCGGCTACTTGACGTCGGCGAGGTAGTTCTTGCCTTCTTCCGTCGGCGGATTGATCCACACGACCTGGACGCCTTTCTGGCGCGCGATCGATTCGACGGCATACATGTAATCGGCGTCGCTGTGGAAACCGCTGCGGGCCTTGGCGAACTCGGAAGAACTCGCGCAGCCGGCGAGCAGGGCGAGAGCAGCCAGGACGAATACCGTGCGAAGCGCAACCATACGACCTCCTGCGTTGGGCGGCGCCGGTAGTGCGACCCCGCACCTTGCGTGCCCGGCGTCGATGACAAGCTTACGCTTCTGCGACGTGGCCGATGCGATGTCCGTCGCACCGCGAGTGCGTTTTGCCGCAGCCTCAGCCGGAGCCGCCGGAGACCTCGCCCAGGGCGTGCAGGACGGTCGTCGCATAGGCTCCGGCCGGGAGAAAAAACTCCAGGAAAATCGCGGACTCGCGCCATTCCCAGCCCAGTTCGCGAACGGGCAGCCGGAGCGCCCTGCGCTCCTGTTTCAGGCCGGCATTTTCCAGCCCCGCCGCCAGTTCGGCGTGTTGTGCCGAAACTGCGGTTTCGAGGGCGGCGCACGTCCCGCTGCTGCGCAGCGCGCCGGCGCCCCATAGCGGCCCGGTGGGATGGATGTCGAGCGCGTCCAGACGCACCTGCAGGCCCGGCGTGGGCGGTTCGGGGCCGAACACGCTGTGGCTGCCGTCGAGCATGAAGACCTCGCCGTCGAGCGCGTGGTCCCAGCTTCCAGTTTCGACACGCTGCGCGAGGACGTCGTTGAAGATCGCCGAGCGTGCGGCCGAGAGCAGGATCGAGCGCTTGTCGCGCGGCACGCGCTTGCCGGCGAACATCGCGCGCGCGGCAGGCAGGTTGCCGCCGTCGCGTCCGAAACGCTGCTCGCCGAAGTAGTTGGGCACGCCGCGGCTTCCGATCAGTCGCAGGCGCTCGTCGATGGCATCGCGCTCGCCTTCCACCTCGCGCAGCGACAGGCCGAAGCGGTTGCCGCGCAGCGCGCCGCGCGGCAGCTTGCGTGCGTGCCAGGCGTGCGCGAGCACCCTGAAATCCGGCTGCTGCGCGAGCGCCTCCAAATCCGGCGCGATGCGCCTGGGAAGATGCACGGTGAAGGCCTGCGTCGTGACCGCGTGCCGATCCTTGAGGCCCGCATAGCTCACGCCGTGTTCGGGAATGCCGGCCCAGCGCGCGAGTTGCTGTGCCACCCAAGCCGTGTTCGCACCGCGCTTCTCGATCTGCAGGAAAAGATGCTCGCCTTCGCCACTGGGCGCGAAGCCGAGATCCTCGTCGACGCGGAAGTCTTCCGGCATCGTGCGCATACGCGCCGTCAGGACGGAAGCGCCGTGGGCGCGCGGCAGCGGCGCGCTCACGGCAGGCGTTCTACGGGGGGCACCGCCTGCGCGGCGATACCCTTTTCGTGCCCACGTCCAGGCGACGCGAACCGATTCACGGCAGCTTCTCCAACAGGGCGACGGCCTGCGCCGCGATGCCTTCTTCGCGGCCCGTGAAACCGAGCTTCTCCGACGTCGTGGCCTTCACGCCCACTGCGTCGACGTCCACGCCGAGATCCGCAGCGAGCAACGTGCGCATCATCTCGACGTGCGGCGCGAGCTTCGGGCGCTCGCACACCACCACGCTGTCGACGTTGGCCGCGCGCCAGCCGCGCTCGCGGAGCAGGGCCACGACTGCACGCAGCAGCTCGCGGCTGTCCGCGCCGCGCCAGCGCGCGTCGCCCGGCGGGAAGTGCTTGCCGATGTCGCCCAGTGCCAGCGCACCGAGCAGGGCGTCGCAGAGCGCGTGGATCAGCACGTCGCCGTCGGAGTGGGCGAGCAGTCCGCGATCGTGCGCGATGCGCACGCCGCCCAACATCACGTGATCGCCTTCGCCGAAGGCGTGTACGTCGTAGCCGGTGCCGATGCGGAAGGTGCTCATGCGATGGGGGCGTGTTGCCGGAGGACTATCACGGGCAAGTGCGGGGACCGGGGCGGCGGATTCGACAGGCTCACCGTGAACGGGTATGGCAGGTCGCGCCGCGAAAACCGTTCGCACCGAGTCTGCCGAACGTCATTCAACCAACCCCGCGATATCCGTTCGCGGTGAGCCTGTCGAACCGTTGCCTCGCCTTCCGCGAACTCGCGCCCGCGCCGAGCCTTCCGAACCGCGTTCGACCAACCCCGCGACACCCGTTCGCGGTGAGCTTGTCGAACCGTCGCCTCACCCTTCCCGAACGCCCGCTCGCGCCGGGCCTGCCGTACTGCCTTCGACACGCCATCGGCACTCATCCGTCCAGCCTCGCCAGCAGGAACTCGGCGAGCGCCAGATCCGCCGGCGTCGTCACCTTGATGTTGTCCTCGGCGCCTTCCACCAGCATCGGTTTCAGTCCCAGCCGCTCCATCGCCATGGCTTCGTCCGTGACGGTTTCCCCGGCGACGGTCGCCGCTTCCAGCGCGCGCTCCAGCGCGGCGCGGCGGAACATCTGCGGCGTCAACGCACGCCACAAGCGCTCGCGCGGTTCGGTGCCGGCGATGCCGCCGTGCGCGTCGGCGCGCTTGAGCGTGTCGCGCACCGGTGCGGCCAGGATCGCGCCCACGTCGTGCGCGCCGCCGTGATCGAAGAGGCGATCCAGATCGTCGCGCCGCAGGCAGGGCCGCGCGGCGTCGTGCACGAGCACCCAATCCTTCTCGCGCACGTCCGCAGGCAAGGCGCGCAGGCCGGCGAGCACGCTGTCCGCGCGCTCGCCGCCGCCCACGCAGGTGTGCACCGGCTTGCCCTTGAGCTCGCGCCAGCCGGGCCAGCGCGTGTCATCCGCGGCCAGCGCGATCATCAGCCCCGTCACGCGCGGATGCGCCGCCACACGATCGAGCGTGTGGCGGATCAGCGGGCGACCCAGCATCGAGAGATATTGCTTGGGAATCTCGCCGCCGACGCGCGTGCCGCGTCCGGCGGCCGGCACCACCACCCACGTCATTGCGAGCCTTCCGCGGGCGGCGGCACGGCAGGCGCCACCGCCGGCTCGACCGTGCGGTAGAAGGTTTCGCCCGGCTTGATCATGCCCAGTTCCGCGCGCGCGCGTTCCTCGACGGCGGCGCGCCCGGACTTCAGATCGGCCACTTCGGCGTCGAGCGCGGCGTTGCGTTGTTCGAGCTTCGCGTTCTGCGCGCGCTGCGCCGCCACCGTCGCCTCCAGCGCCTTCACCTCATTCCAACCGCCCGCGCCCACCCACAGCTTGACCTGCAGCATCAGCAGCAGGGCGATCAGGACCAGGGCGAGCAGCCGGCTCACTTCAGGCTGACGAAGGCTTCGCGGCCGGCGTAGCGGGCTTCCGCACCGAGCGCTTCCTCGATGCGCAGCAGCTGGTTGTACTTGGCCACGCGATCGCTGCGGCAGAGCGAGCCGGTCTTGATCTGCGTCGCCGTGGTCGCCACCGCGATGTCGGCGATCGTGGTGTCCTCGGTTTCGCCCGAACGATGCGAAACCACGGCCGCGTAGTTCGCGGCGTCGGCCATCGCGATGGCTTCCAGCGTTTCGGTCAGCGTGCCGATCTGGTTGACCTTGATCAGGATGGCGTTGGC
>CAMLOR010000326.1 GCA_946481615.1 uncultured Aquimonas sp. | reverse complement strand
GCCGCCGCAGCGCCTACACCGAATGCCGCACCACCGTGCGCGGCCGCGCCGTGCTGGAAGAACAACTCTCGCGCGAACCCTGCGTCGAGGGCCGCACCTGGGGCAATCGCCAGGGCCTGGTCTGGGTGGATCGCGGCTGTCGCGGCCGCTTCTCGATGGAACGTGGCGGTGGCGGTGGCGGTGGCGCCGGTCCGGCCGCCTACAACGTCACCTGCGTTTCGGAAGACGGCCGCTACCGCACCTGCGCCTGGAACCGCGACCGCGGCATGCCGGTACTGATCGAGCAGATCTCCGACACCCCCTGTGTGCAAGGCCGCACCTGGGGCTACGACCGCCGCGAAGGGCTGTGGGTGGACCGCGGCTGCCGCGGACGGTTCGGGTCGGATCGGGCCTACTGAGCCCGCGATACGAGGAAAAGGGCCGGGAAACCGGCCCTTTTCTGTTGATTCGGAAGCCGCGAAGCCCTATGTTTTACTCCAGTAAAACATGAGGTCAAGTCGATGACCACGGCAACCCTGCGACAGTCCGGCGGCTCCGTCATCCTGGCGATCCCCAAGGCCATGCTCGAAGCGCTGGGCCTGGGCGCGGACTCCAGGGTTCGCCTCGACATGCACGGGCGCTCGCTGACCATCACGCCCGGTTTCGCGATCGAGGACCTCGTCGCCGCCATCACGCCGGACAACCAGCACGCGCTCGAAGACACCGGCGAGCGCGGCGCCGAGCGCATCGACGAATGACGCCGCGCTGGTCGCCGCGGCCCGGCGACATCGTGCGTGTCGATTTCAACCCGGTCGCCGGGCACGAACAGGGCAAGGTGCGACCCGCGGTGGTGCTTTCCCATCAAGGCTTCAACGAGCGCACCGGCCTGATCGTGTGCGTGCCGTGCACCTCGAAGATCAAGGGCTTTCCCTTCGAAGTGCCTATCTCGGGGCTGCCGCTGCCGACGGTGGCACTGACGCATCAGCTGCGCACGCTCGATTGGCGTGATCGGCAGGCGATGTTCGTCGCCAGCGCGAGCGCGGCGGAAATGTCCGATATCCGGCAGAAGATCCAGGCCCTGCTGGGCGTGTGAGGCGCAGCCGCTGAGCGCTCAGGTCGTGGACGGCGGCGGCGTCTTGGGCGCTTCCGCCTTGGGGGCTTCGGCAGGCTTGGCGGCCTCGGTCTTGGGTGCCTCGCCGCCGGTGTCGCCGGCCAGATTGCGCTTCTTGTCCCCGTCCTTCTTGAAATCGGTCTCGTACCAGCCGCTGCCGGCCAGCCGGAACGAGGGCGCGGTGAGCTGGCGGCGGATCTGCGCGGCGCCGCAGGCCGGGCAGGTTTCGGGGTCGGGGTCGGACAGTTTCTGCAGGCGGTCGAAGGCGTGGCCGCAGCTGCCGCATTCGAAAGCGTAGATCGGCACGGGGCAGTCTCCGGGAACGGCGGGGGCTGCGTATTCTCGGGGCGGGTGGCGCAAAATCAAGCACCATGACCGCCCAGACCGCTTCGCCCGAGGCCCGCCGCCAGTCGCTGCGCGAATGGGAGGCGCTGCTGCGGCGCTATCCGTTGGCCTCGCCCTGGGGCCTGGCCTGGCAAGGGCTCACGGTGCTGGGCGGCAATTTCACCGTCGCCTGGCTGGTGGTGCATGGACGCATGTCGCCGTTCGAGCTGGTGCTGCTGGTGGCGATCGAGGCGGTGCTGCTGGTGGGCATCGCCTGGCTCCAATCGATGTTCGTGCCGAAGGAAGCGATCCAGCGCACGCCGCACACGGTCGGGCAGCGCCTCGGCACCTTCGCGTTCGGCCTCTTCTGGCTGGCGGCCGTCTACAGCCTGGTGCTCGGCGCCTTCGTGCCGCAGCTGCCCGAAGTCAAGCGGCTGATTGCCGATCCGCTGGCCTTCCTGATGGCCTCGCACCTCAAGTGGCCGCTGCTGATCACGCTGGCGGGCGCTTTCGTCGATGCGTTGCAGGACCATGCGCACTTCGGGCGTCACGGCGGCATCTTCCTCAGCACGCCGGGCATGCAGGGCGCGGCGCGCTGGCTCACGCTGTTCCTGGGCGGCATTCCCTTCTTCATGCCGCTGGTGGCGGTGGTGGGCGTGCTGTATGCGCTCGGCAGCAAGGTCGCGGAATGGGTGAAGCGACGCGGCGGCGGCAACCGCGAAGCCATCGTGATGACGGCGATGGTGCCGGTGCTGTCGATCGCGTTCTTCTCGACCTTCGGATGGCTGGTGCAGTCGGAGGTTTCGGGTTGGGCCGTGGGCTACGCGACGGCGAAGTTCGCCGCGGAGATCTTCATCGTGTGCCTGCCGCTGATCGCGAAGAAGGCGCATGCGGAGGAGAGTGCGGCGCTGGCTTCGCCGATTGCAGCGACGAAGAAGAAGAGGTCACGGTTGCCGTAATGCGCAGGGCATGGACCGAGGCGACGGTTCGACAAGCTCACCGCGAACGGTAGTCGCAACTCGCACCGCGCAAACCGTTCGGGGTGAGCCTGTCGAATCCCACGCGATGCCCTCCGCGAACGCGTTACGCGCTCTCGAGCGTCTCGTACAACTTCAACCACTCCGCTTCCAGCGTCTCGTGCTCGCGCTTGAGCAGCGCCTGCGATTGTCCGAGCTTCGTGGCTTCGTCGCCGCCCTTCGCGTAGATCGCCGGATCGGCCAGCCGCGTTTCCAGCGAAGCCAGTTCGCGCTGCAACTCCGCCATGCGCGTCTCGACCTGCTTGAAGCGCGTACGCATCTGGCGCTGCGCCGGCGTTTCCTTCGGTGCCGCGGATTTCGCCGCCGCCTTGACCTTCGGCGTGTCGGTCTTGGCCTCGCCCGCACGCGACCGCAGCCACGCCGCGTAGCCATCGAGATCGCCGTCGAACGGCGCGACGACACCATCGGCCACCCGCCAGAACGAATCGCTGACCAGGCCGATCAGGTGCCGGTCGTGCGACACCAGCACGATGGCGCCGGGGAAATCCGACAAGGCCTCGGCCAAGGCCTCGCGCATGTCGAGGTCGAGATGGTTGGTCGGCTCGTCGAGCAGCAGCACGTTCGGCTTGCGCCAGGCGATCAGCGCCAGCGCCAGGCGCGCGCGCTCGCCGCCGGAGAACCCGTCGACGCTCTCGAAGGCGCGGTCGCCCGGGAACTGCCACTTGCCAAGGAAATCGCGGAACTCCTGCGTCGCCACGTTCGGCGCGATGTCGCGCAGATGATCGACGGGCGTCGCGCCCGGCCGCAGCGATTCCACCGTGTGCTGCGCGAAGTAGCCGATGCGAAGATCCGGATGCGCGTTGCGCTCGCCGGCCAGCGGCGGCAGCTCGCCCACCAGCGTCTTCACCAGCGTCGACTTGCCCGCGCCGTTCGGGCCGAGCAGGCCGATGCGGTCGCCCGCCTCGAGGCCGAAACCGACCTCGCGCAGGATGACGACGTCGCCGCGGTCGGCATGCGGCGCCACCGCTTCGTTCTCGTCGTGCACGTGCGGCACGTCGGCGCGATAACCGGCGTCGACGTCATTGAGACGGATCAGCGAATTCGGCAGCTTCGCAGGCTCGGCGAAATCGATGTGGATGGAGCGCTCGGCGCGCACGGCTTCCGTGCCCGCAAGCTTTTCCAGGCGCTTCATGCGCGACTGCGCCTGCTTGGCCTTGCTGGCCTTGGCCTTGAAGCGATCGATGAACTTCTGCAGATGGGCGCGCTCGATCTGCTCCTTCTCGTGCGCGATCTGCTGCTGGCGCAGCTGCTCGGCGCGCTGGCGCTCGAA
>CAMLOR010000325.1 GCA_946481615.1 uncultured Aquimonas sp. | reverse complement strand
CGGTACGGCGGCGTCGGCGGCAGCACGATGTCGGCGATGGTGTCGAGATCGGCGAGATCGGCGCCGCGCAGTTCGACGGCGAGATCGAAATCGCGCAGCGCGGCCATGGTGCTGACGTTGCCGCGCGCCAGCGCGCGCGTGGCGCCGGCGCGCGCGCGCAGCTCCACGTGATAGGGCTCGGCCTTGTTGCGCAACGCGAGCGGCGATTCGACCACGCCGTCGAGTTCGAACGGCAGGCCGCGATAGGTGCCCTCGCCGATCAGCGTGAGCGGCGCCAGGGCGTCGTCTTCATCGGCGCGGCCGCTTTTCATCGCCAGCGAAAGATCGGTGCGCAGCTTTTCGTCGTGCACCTCCAGTCTGCCGTCGTCGACGAGCAGCTGGCCGATCACGAGATTGCCGCGGCGCGCGGGGCGCTCGAAGACCCAGTTGCCCGGGCCTTCCTTGCCGCGTTCGAGCAGCACGCGCGGACGCACGAGGCGCGTACCGGGCAGCAGGAACTTGCCATGGAAGAGCGCGGGCCAGACGCGCAGCGACAGTTCGACGCGCTCGGCCTCGGCCATCGTCGGCGTCTTCGATCCCGCGGCATTCGCCAGCGCCACGTCGTCGGCACGCACATCGAACACGCGCCAGCCGGGATCGACGTCGAGATCGCCGCGGATCTGCAGGCGGCGGCCGGTGGCGGCTTCCACGCGCCGCTCGATCGGGCCCTTGAACCAGTTCCAGTCCCACAGCGCCACCAACACTGCGATGGCGACCACGAGCAGTGCGAGCACCAGCAGTACGACACGCCCGCGACGCATGCGCGGCGCGGGCGTGTCGGCGGCGGCGGTGTGCGGTTCCATCACGCTACCTTCGCCGCCGCGGGGTCGGGGTTACGCCGCGCCGTTGTCGTCCGACGGCGGCGCGGGCGTGGCGGTTTCCGGCGTCGTCGCCGGCCCGGTGGGCGGCTGCGTGCCGTCGGCAGGCGGCACGGCGGGCACGGGTTCGTCGGTGGGCGGCGGCGTGGGCATGGTGCCCGTCGCAGGCGCCGCATCGGGCGTGGTGCCGGTGGCCGGCATGCTCGCGTCCGTGGTGCGGCCGATCACGCCGCAGGCAATGCGCGCACCGGCGTTGCCGGAAGGTTGCGTGGAGTAGTCGTCGGCCTGCGCATGCACGATCAGCGCGCGGCCCAGCACATCGCGCGGGCCGTTGCTGCCGAGTTCCAGATCGCCGAGCATCAGGTTCACGTCGGCGTTGCCGCCGCTGTCGGCCACCACGTTGGGCATGTCGCCCGCGTGATGCGGACCGGCGTCGCGATTGCCGTGCGGCTGGCCGCCGGGATTGAAATGCGGACCGGCGCTCTCGGCGGCCGGGTCGCTGCAGTCGCCGGTTTCATGGATGTGGAAAGCGTGCGTAGCGCCGGCCGTGAGGCCGGTGAGGCGGCCGGTCAGGCGCAGTCCGCCGCTCTCCGGCGTGAGCGTGAGTTCGCCGCCCGCGGTGTTGCCCTGCGTGGGCATCAACACCGCCTGTGCGTCCATCGTCGCATCGGTGGTGGCCATCGGGGGCGGCATCGGCGCGGGCGCAGGTTCCGGGGCCGGCGCCGGCGTGGTGGCCGGCGCGGTGGTGGCAACGGGCTCGACCGGATCGTTGGGCTTGTCGCATCCGATCAGCAACAACGGAATCAGCAGTGACAGCGTGCGCAGGCGAAACATGGCGGAGCCTCCGGGGTCGGGTCTTGCGACCATAGTCCCGACAAGCTGAAGCAGGTGTTTACTCCGCGTCAACCACCGGGCGCAGTTGTGGATCGAGCGCGACGCGTTCGTCGAACACGAAACAGCGCCCGGCGTAGTGCGCGCCGCCCTGCGCTTCGAACCAGCCGAGGATGCCGCCTTCGAGCTGATGCACGTTGGCAAAGCCGGCCTGCTGCATCCAGTGCGCGGCTTTCTCGCAGCGGATGCCGCCGGTGCAGAACGGCACGACGGTGGCATCGCGCCATTCGTCCCGGTGCGCGGCGACGGCATCCGGGAAATCGACGAAGTTCTCGATCGGCAGCGCGACGGCATGCTCGAAACTGCCGTGGCCGACTTCCTCGCGGTTGCGGGTGTCGAGCAGCACCACGCGACGGCCGTCGTCGTCGTGGCCCTGCGCCAGCCAGCGCGCCAGATCCTGCGGCGCCACGGCACTGGCGCGGCCGACGTCCAGCGGCGAGGTGCGTTCGCGGCGGAAGGCGATGATCTCGCGCTTCACCTTCACCTTGAGCCGCGCGAACGGATTGCCGCGGCTGCGGCTGAGTTTGGCGTGCAGGGCCTCGAAACGCGGATCGCTGCGCAGCCACTGCAGCCAGGCTTCGACGGACGCTTCCTCGCCCGCCAGGAAGGCGTTGATGCCTTCCGGTGCCACCAGCACCGTGCCGCGCAGCGCGAGCGCTTCGGCACGCTCGCGCACGGCGGCCGCGAGCGCGCGCGGATCGTCGATGGCCGTGAAGAGGTAGGCGGCGAGGTTGAGCACCATGCGGTGCATTTTAGCCGCGCGGTGGGTGGAACCGGCGAATGCGGCTTCTCGAGGGTTCGCTGCGAACGGTGTCTGGACCGGGGCGGCGGATTCGACAGGCTCACCGTGAACGGTGGTCGCGAGCGCGCGCTCGCTGCGACCATCCGTAGCGAGCCTGTCGAACCGTCCGAACACCCTCAGCGCAAGTACTTCGCCGCGTCCACCAACTCCACGCCCGGCGCCTCGATGGCGCAGCGCTGCAGCGCATGCACATGGCCACCGCCGTAGAACACGACGGCGCGATCGCCCGGCTTCAGCGCCTGCAGCAGCTTCGCGCAGATGACGTAGTTGCGCGTTGCCCAGGCGCCGTTGAGCGCCGCGCCCGGCTGCTCGTCGCCGGCGCCGAAGCGCAGCAGCTCGGCGTAGAAGCCGGCGCCCTTCGCGATTTCTTCCGGCGAGTTGTAGTCGTGCAGGATCTGGCCGATGGTCTGCGTCTTCTGCGCCTGCGACATGCGCGCGGTCATCGCCTGCACCTCGGCGATCATCGCGCCGAGCCTGTCGCCCTGCCCGTTCTTTTCGGCCCATTCCTGCACGGGGCCGAACGGGAAATCGCCGTCGGCATCGACGCCGTGCACGCGTTCGAGCTTCTGCCGCTTCGCCAGCCGGAAACCCAGCTGCACGACTTCGTTGCGCGAGGGCTCCAGCGTGCCGGCGACATATTTCGCGTAGCGCTCGTCGACCGCGGCTTCCGGCCACTCGACGGCGACGACGGTGGGATCGAACTCGGCGATGCGTGCGGTGAGCGCCTCGAGTTCGGCCTGGCGTTCGGGCACCAGCACATCCTCGGCCTGCACATTGGCCATGTCGCGGCCGGGATTGTCGAAATGATAGGTACCGACGATGAGCACCTGCGCCGCCGGCGCGGGCGTCACCGCGGTGGCGACGGACAAGGCGGCTGCGCTGCACAGCGCGGCCAGCGAAACACGGAAGCGAAGCGATGCGGACATGAGGTTTCCCAAGGAATGATCCTGGGCTTCGATGCAGTGACAGGCCGGATCGTTTAGAAGGTACTTTGCCATTTCGCGCAGCTTGTGGTGGGACGCGAGTCCGTGCGAACACCGCGTCCACGCAACCGTTACTCCCGCGCAGGCGGGAATCCAGCGACCTTTGCGGGGCGCCTCAAGTCACTGGGTTCCCGCCTGCGCGGGAACGTCAGTTCGGAGTGCTCTTGCCGGGGTGGGGTGGCCGGCGATGCGAAGGCGGCTGAAGGTC
>CAMLOR010000324.1 GCA_946481615.1 uncultured Aquimonas sp. | reverse complement strand
ACCACGGTGAGCGGTTGCGCCGCGGCCAGCAGCGCGGCTTCGACGATGCGTTCGATGAGATCCTGTTCCATCACTCGACCATGTCTTCGTTCGCGGCCACCGCGAGCGACTTGATGTAGATCGGCGCCAGCGGCGCCTCCTGCACGATTTCGACGAGGATTTCCTTCGCCAGCTCGAGCACCGAGAGGAAGGTCACCACCACGCCGAGCTTGCCTTCCTCGGCCACGAACAACGAGATGAAATCGTGGAACTGGCCGTCGCCCAGGCGCTCGAGCACCTCGCCCATGCGCTGGCGCACCGAAAGCGCCTCGCGCTTGATGGCGTGCCGCGTGAACAGCTCGGCGCGCTTGAGCACGTCGCGCAGCGCCAGCAGCATCTCGCGCAGTTCCACCGGCGGCGGCAGCTTCACCGCGTGGCGATCCGGCACGAAGGCCGACACCACCGCGGTGTCGCGCTCCAGCCGGGGCAGGGCATCGATGTCCTGCGCCGCCTGCTTGAAGCGCTCGTATTCCTGCAGCCGGCGCACCAGCTCGGCGCGCGGATCGGCCTCTTCGCCTTCCGCGCTGGGCGGGCGCGGCAGCAGCAGGCGCGACTTGATCTCGGCCAGGATCGCGGCCATCACCAGATACTCGGCCGCCAGTTCGAAGCGCAGCTCGTGCATCACGTTGATGTAGTCGACGTACTGGCGCGTGATCTCCGCCACCGGGATGTCGAGGATGTCGAGGTTCTGGCGGCGGATCAGGTACAGCAGCAGGTCGAGCGGCCCTTCGAACGCCTCCAGGATGATCTCGAGCGCGTCCGGCGGGATGTAGAGATCCTGCGGCATCTGCAGAACCGGTTCGCCCTTCACGACCGCCAGCGGCATTTCCTGCTGCTGCGGCTGCGCGGACGAATGATCGGTGGGCGTGGCAGTGGCGTCTTGCGCCAGCTCGTTGCTCATGGAGTGACGGCCCCCTCCGGGCCGGTCGCACGCTGCGTTCTAGTCGAGCGCCAGAGGCGTGAAGCCCTGGCGCGTCACAACAGGTTCGTCGCCGGTCAGATCCACCACGCTCGTCGGACCCGGCGGTGCATCTTCGGCATCGAGCATCAGGTCGACGTGGCGCAACGCGCGCTCGGCGACCGCTTCGGCTTCGTGGTTGTCGAATTCTTCGTCCGGCAGCACGAGGCTGGTGGACAACAGCGGGGTACCCAGCACGCCCAGCAAACCGCGCACCAGCGGATGATCGGGAATGCGGCAACCGATCGTCCGGCGCTTCGACTGCTTCAAGCGCCGAGGCAGCTCGGCCGCGGCCGGCAGGATGAACGTGTAGGGACCCGGGACCAGCGATTTGACCAGCCTGAATGCCCGGTCGTCCAACTTCGCCAGGCTGCCGATCTCGCTTATTGCGGTACAGAGTAAGGTGAAAGGGTGCTTGCTGTCCAGCCGGCGCAGCCGTTGCACGCGTTCCTCGGCCTCGCGGGCGTCGAGCATCCAGGCGAAGGCGTAGCCGGCGTCGGTGGGCAGCAGCGCCAGTTCGCCGCGCTGCAGGCGCTCGGCTGCCTGTTGCAGCAGGCGCGGCTGCGGATGCGTGGGGTGGAGGCGGAAACGGTCGGGCATCGCCTATCATGCCGGGCCTCGATGACTTGCGGATACCCGCCATGTGGTTCGTGATCCTCGGCCGCGATGCCGACGACGCCCTGCCGCGCCGGCTCGCGGCACGCGCGCAACACCTCGAACGCCTGACCGCGCTGCGCGACCAGGGTCGCCTGATGCTGGCCGGGCCCTTGCCCGCGATCGAGGCCGAAGACCCGGGCCCCGCCGGCTTCAGCGGCAGCCTGATCGTCGCCGAGTTCGCTTCGCTCGACGAAGCCAAGGCCTGGGCGCAGGACGATCCCTACGTCGCGGCCAAGGTGTATCGCGACGTCGAGATCCACCCCTTCAAGCGCGTGCTGCCCTGATGAACCGCGTCGATGCCATCCGCGATTGCCTGACCTCGCAATTCGCGCCGCTGTCTATCGAGGTGATCGACGAAAGCCACAAGCACGTCGGCCACGAAGGCGCGCGCGACGGCCGTGGCCACTTCGCCGTGCGCATCGTGAGCAGCGCCTTCGAAGGCGTGACCCTGCTGGCGCGCCATCGCCTGGTGTACGACGCCTTGGGCACGCTGATGCACACCGACATCCACGCCCTGTCGCTGAAGGCGCAGGCGCCGTCCGAACTTTAGACGAGAGAACACGATGCGCAAGACGATCGCCATCGCCCTGCTGGCCGCGCTGGCCGGCTGCGGCGGCAAGCAGGAGGCCGCTCCGGCGGCGAAGAGCGTGCTGGCAGATGCACCCGCCGGCGCGCCGGTGGTGACGGTGGACGGCGAGGTCGTCACCGAGCCGTTGCTGCAGGCCTGGGCCGCGCGCCGCCGGCTCGACATCTCCGACGCCGCGCAGCGCCAGCGCGCGGTCGACGGCCTGGTGGACGCCCTCGTGCTGGCGCGCGACGCGCTCGACAGCAATCTCGCCCAGCAGGATTCGCTCAAGGCCTCGCTGGCGCAGGCGCGCGTCGAACTGCTGGCCAATGCGAACGTGGAATCCTTCCGTGCGGCCACGCCGATCACCGACGAGCAGCTACAGGCGTTCTACGAAGAAGAAGCCGCGCGCACCGGCGGCATCGAACTGCAACTGCAGCACATCCTGTTCGCCGACGAAGCCTCGGCGCGCTCCGCGCTCGAGGTGGCGAAGGCGCCGGGCGCGAACTTCGAGGAGATCATGCAGGGCTACGCCAGCACGGCGCGCCAGGCCAAGCAGCTCGACTGGGCCAATCTGGCGCAGCTGCCGGCCGAACTCGGCCAGGCCGGGAAGGCGTTGCAGGACGGCGAAATCGCCGCGCAGCCGGTCCAGACGCAGCACGGCTGGCATGTCGTGAAACGCATCGCTTCGCGCCCGTTCACGCCGCCCCCGATCGAGCAGGTGCGCGAAGGCGCCAGGCGTCAGCTGGGCGAGCAGATGCTGCGCGAGCGGATCGAGGCGCTGCGCGCGAAGGCGACGGTGGTGCTGCCGGGTGGCGAAGCGCTCGCGCCCGAGGGGTGAGGCACGGGTTCGACCGGCTCACCCTGAACGGGTTTCGCGGCCCGGCGGCGAAGGGATGAGGCAACGGTTCGACAGGCTCATCGCGAACGGTCTTTGCGATCCGGCTTGCCGTAACCGTTCACGGTGAGCTTGTCGAATCCGCCGGCCCGGTCTCAGGGCAACGTCACCACTTCCGGCGCCTTCCACCCCGCCGCCCGATGCTCGGCGACCACCGTGGTGTAGATCCCGCCCCGCACGTACCACTCGGCCGTCAGCCGCATGAAACGCGGCGCGATGGCCCGCACCAGATCGTCCAGGATCTCGTTGGTGACGCGCTCGTGGAAGGCACCCTCGTTGCGGAAGCTCCACATGTAGAGCTTGAGCGACTTCAGCTCCACGCAAAGCTGGTCGGGCACGTAATCGATATGGATGGTGGCGAAATCCGGCTGCCCGGTCTTGGGACACAGGCAGGTGAATTCGGGCACCTTCATCCGGATGGTATAGTCGCGGCCCGGCTGCGGGTTCGGGAAGGTTTCCAGCGCCTTGCTGGGTTGAGTGGTCATCGCTCGACTTCCTTTGAGCTCGTGAATCAACAGTTTAGCGAAGGCGCGGCAGGGTAGCGGCAGCGCTCTCCCTCCGCAAGCCAGGTTTCCGCATGCGCCTGACCACCATCAAGCTTTCCGGCTTCAAATCCTTCGTCGACCCGACCAC
>CAMLOR010000323.1 GCA_946481615.1 uncultured Aquimonas sp. | reverse complement strand
GCGGCACCGAGCATCGCGACGAGATGACGCCCGAAGGCTTCCTCAGCAACAACGCGGGCGGCATCCTGGGCGGCATCAGCACGGGCCAGGACGTGATCTGCTCGATCGCGCTAAAGCCCACCTCCAGCCTGCGCCTGCCGGGACGCAGCGTGGACCTCCGCGGCAATCCCATCGAAGTGGTGACCAAGGGCCGCCACGATCCTTGCGTCGGCATCCGCGCCACGCCCATCGCCGAGGCGATGGTGGCACTGGTGTTGATGGACCAGGCCTTGCGGCATCGCGCGCAATGCGGCGATGTCGGCGAGATGCTGCCGAGAATTCCTGCATGAGTGCGATGGAACAGCGTTGAAGGGTTGTCCTGTCCGGGGGCGGGATGACGTTCGGGCGACGGGGTAGCAGGGCGCCACTGCGCGTCAGGGAGAAAACTTATGAGGCGAGCTCTACTGATCGGCCTGTTGCTGGGCGCGAGCGGTGGTCTGCTGGCGCAATCGAGCGGCGGCCCCTACACGATGAGGAAGGAGGTCGTCGCCGGCGGCGGTGCGCGTTCGACCGGCGCCGCCTACGTCGCCACCGTCACGGCGGCCGAGCCGGGAGCACACGTGCAGACCGGCGGCAGCTATCGCCTCACCGGCGGCTTCCATGGGCCGCAGGGCGATTCCGGACGCATCTTCTGCGACGGCTTCGAGGACACGCCATGTCAATGATCCCGCTCTTCCGTCCCACCGCCGTTCGCGCCGCGAACCGGCCGATTCCCCATCGTCTTTCCGGAGCCAAGTCCATGCGTCCGAACCTTCGTCTGCTGGCCCTTGCCGTTCTGTGTTCCGCGCCGCTGCCGGCGCTGGCGATCGGCACCGCATTCACCTACCAGGGCACCCTCGAGGACGGTGGCTCCGCGGCCAACGGCAGCTACGACCTGCAATTCCAGCTGCTCGATGGCGGCGGCGTGGCGGTCGGTGCGCCGCTGGTCGCGCAGGATGTCAACGTGGTGAAGGGCGTGTTCACGGTCGAACTCGATTTCGGCGGCGCCGCTTTCGACGGTAGCGATCGCCGGTTGCGCATCGGTGTGCGGCCCGGCCCCTCCGCCGCCGCCTTCACGCTGCTTGCGCCGCCCAGCGATCTGAATCCGACGCCGTATGCGCAGGTTTCGGACGTGGCGCAGATCGCGTCGAGCGTGGCTGCCAACACCGTGGCCACCGGCAACATCGTCGATGGCACCATCGTGGCGGCCGACGTCAATCCGGCGCAGGTGCAACGCCGCGTCACGGCGTCCTGTGCGGCCGGATCGGCGATCCGGCTGGTGAATGCCGACGGCACGGTGGGCTGCCAAGCGGCTTCCGGCTCCTTCACGCTGCCGTTCGCCGCGGTGCAGTCGGACAACACCGTGCCGCTGTTCGCCGTCACCAACACCGGCGGCGGCGGAGCGCTCAGAGGCACCACCAGCGGGCCGGGCGGCAGCGCCGGCCGATTCCTCAACACCAACGCCACCAACACCACCGCCAATACCTTGCACGTGGAGAGCAACTCCAACGGCAACATCCCGGACAACACGCTCGGCAACGTCGCGTCCTTCACGAACACCAACACCAACAGCGTGTCGGCGGCGGTGCGCGGCGAGGTCACCACGATCTTCGGCAACTTCGGCGCGGCCGGCATCTTCGGGGTCTCGAAGGGCACCGGCGGCTTCGCTGGCCTGTTCCATTCCTCGAACACCAGCGGCAACGGACCGGCGGTGGTGGCGATCCAGGACGGCAACGGCAATGCGATCACCGCGAACGCCAGCAAGGACGGCAACGCCGTCGAGGCCAACATCGACGGCGGCGGCAACGCGCTCTACGCCTGGGTGCCGAGCTTCGCGACCGGCCGCGCCGGGCGCTTCAACATCTTCAACGAGAACAACACCAGCGACGTCATCACCGTGACGACGGTCGGCAACGGCATCGCGGTCAATGCCCTGGTCGACAAAGTGACGGGCACGCGGGCCGCGGTGCGCGGCGAGGTGAATTCGCAGTTCTCGAACTTCGGCACCGCGGGCATCTACGGCGTCAGCAGTGGCACCGGCGGCTACGCTGCGCTGTTCCATGCCTCCAATCCGGCCGGCAACGGCCCGGCCATGATCGCGATCGCCGATGGCAACGGCAACGGCATAACGGCGAATGCCTCGAACACCGGCGACGGCGTGGAAACCACCGCCGACGGCACCGGCAGCGCGATCTACGCCTGGACGCCGAACTTCGGCACCGGCCGGCCGGCACGCTTCGTGAACTACAACACCAGCAACACCAACCCCGTGTTGACTGCCGAGCAGCGCAGCAACGGCTCCATCGCGGTGTTCAGGAGCGGCAATCCGGGCGCGGTGAACGTGGCGCGCATCAATAGCGCCGGCCGCGGCTTCTTCAACGGCGGCACGCAGGCCAGCGGCGCCGACGTGGCGGAACTGGTGCCGCATGTTTCCGGGGCCGAGCCGCAGCCCGGCGACGTCGTGGAGATCGACCCGGAGCATCCGGATCATTTCCGCCTCGCCGGCAGCCCCAACAGCACGTTCGTGGCCGGCGTGATCTCGACCGCGCCCGGCATGTTGTTGAACGCGCCCGGCGCCGACGAGAGCGTGACGCCGCCCGGCGTGGCGCTCGCGCTGGCCGGCCGCGTGCCGGTGAAGGTGAGCGCCGAGAACGGCGCGGTGCATCCGGGCGATCTGCTGGTGGCCTCCTCGACGCCCGGCCACGCGATGCGCGCGCCCGCCAATCCGGCGATCGGCACCGTGATCGGCAAGGCGCTCGAGAGCCTCGACAACGGCACCGGTACCGTCCAAATGCTGGTGATGCTGCGTTGAGGGCGGCCGCCGTGTATACTTGATGTATATACGGAGGGTCGCGCCATGATCGCCAAGGTGTTCCAGTCGGGCAACAGCCAGGCCGTGCGGTTGCCCAAGGAGTTCCGCCTGAGCGCGAGCGAGGTGGAAATCTTCCGTCGCGGGGATGAAATCGTCCTACGCGAAATCAAGCCTACCCTGGCGATCGTGTTCGATTTGCTGAGTGCATTGCCGGACGACTTCCCGGACCATATCGAGGATCTTCCGCCGCAAGAGCGCGACTGGTGATCCGTCCCCGTTATCTGCTGGACACCGACACCTGCATTTATGTCAGCAAGTATCGTCCACCGGAGGTGCGCCGCCGGATGGACGACTTGCCGCATGGCTCGGTGGCGATGTCGGTGGTGACGTTCGGGAAGCTCATGCTCGGCGCGGAGCTGAGCCAGCAGCGTGAACGTGTGATCGAAATCCTGGAAGACATGGCTCGTGCCGTCCCGGTGCTCTCGGTATCGCGGCGCGCGGCCGAGCACTACGCGCAGATCCGTGCCGGCCTGAAGCGTTCGGGGCAGATGATCGGCGACAACGATCTGTGGATTGCCGCCCATGCCCTGGCCGAAGATCTCGTCCTCGTCACCAACAACACCCGGGAATTCTCCCGCGTGCCCGATTTGCGTATCGAAAACTGGGTGGACGTTCGCTAGAGTGTCGCGCTGCGCCGCAACATCGCGGCCGATGCGGGAAGCACGATGAAGCGCGAAGGTCTGAAGATCGCCATCGCCGGCGCCACCGGCGCCGTGGGCGAGGCCCTGTTGAACATCCTCGATGAACGCCGGTTTCCGTTCGCCGACCTGGTGCCGCTGGCCAGCGAGCGCTCGGCGGGCGACCGCGTGAAATGCGGATCGCGCAGCTTCACCGTGCAGGAGCTCGACAAGTTCGACTTCGCCGGCGTCGACATCGC
>CAMLOR010000322.1 GCA_946481615.1 uncultured Aquimonas sp. | reverse complement strand
CGGTGAATCGTGGCCCGATGCGGTAGATCCAACGATCCGCTCATCGTCGCACCTCGCTCTTCCCTGCAACTACAGTGCTCCCGCCGGGTTTCCCGAGCGGATTTTCATTTGTTTGTTCCAGGAGTTGTGAAAATGTCGGATCGTCAGACCGGTACCGTGAAGTGGTTCAACGACGCGAAGGGCTTCGGCTTCATCAGCCGTGAAGGTGGCGAAGACCTGTTCGTGCACTTCCGTGCCATCCAGGGCACCGGCTTCAAGTCGCTGCAGGAAGGCCAGAAGGTTTCCTTCGTCGTGACCAAGGGCCCGAAGGGCCTGCAGGCCGATCAGGTCCAGCCGCTGTAATCCAGCGCGCTTGAAGTGTGAGATGGAA
Organism: uncultured Aquimonas sp.; assembly: GCA_946481615.1. The sequence goes on along the minus strand of CAMLOR010000322.1, from coordinate 3,401 downwards.
GGGGCCCGCGAAAGCGGGCCCCTTTTTTCATGTCCATCGGATGGACGGTACGTCGGCGGGAGGCAGGACGCCTGAGCCGACGCCCTCGGTTCCCGAGCCGCGAAAGATGGATTTCGATTTCCGCTCGACGCAGGATGAATCCGCCCACTATTGGTATCTCGCCGATACCGTGCGCCCAATCGGCGCCGCCACGCAGTGGCTGGCCTTCCGCGTGCGTTTCATCGATTTCGCGCGCCATTCGCCGGCCTCGCATTTCGCCATCGCGCTGCGCGCACGATTGGGCTTCGACGACGCCGGCGTGCCGCGCACGATCTCCGGCCGCGGCATGACGCTGGGCGATACCTCGCTGGCGCACGATCCGCACGGCGACCCGGCCTTCGGCGGCGCGCGCGGCGCGCAGGTCGAAAGCTTCTGGCCCGGCGGCAACTTCCTCTTCCGCGAAACCGCCATCGATGTGCCGTTGCAGGACGATCGCTGGTACACCGTCGAACTGCACGTCAACGATGGGCGCTGGGTGGCGCTCACGCTCGACGGCGTCACGCGCTGCGTGCAGGATCGCACCGCGCATCCCGTGATCGCCGACGCCACCGGCGCGCTGATCGCGCTGGGCCGCGGGCCACACGAATCCGGTCCCTGGCACGCGCAGTTCCGCGACCTCGCCACCGGCTGGTTCTGACGCGCCGTCATTCCCGCGCAGGCGGGAATCCAGGTGCGGGACGACGCGATGTCACGATGCCATCGGGTGCGGCTCGCCATGCTGCTCCAGAAACACGGCGACGACGGTAGACTCCGCCTCATGGGGGCCCTCGACACTCGCGCCGCGCAGCCGCTGCCGCCGGCCACCGCTGCGTCCGACGCACTGCCGGCCGATGCAGCCCTGCCGCCGCCGCCGCCCGCGATGTCGCCGCGGCCCACGGCCTTCCAGCTGCAGTTGCTTGTGGGCCTGTTCGCTGCCGGCTCGCTGCTCGCGATCGTCGGCGGCTTCGGCGCGTTCCGTTATCACATGCACGTCGAACTGGCGGGCATGTTCTTCGCCACCTACGCGGCGATGGTGGCGCTGAGCTGGCTGCCGCCCAGCGTGCTAACGCGCCGCGTCGACAAACTGCTCGATCGCTGGGTGCGCAACTCCGCCACCGGCTATTACGGCGTGATGGCGCTCGGCGCCTTCATTGCGCTGGAGATTCCCAACTTCGTCGACAACCTGCTGAACTTCGAGCTCGACGTGAAGCGCATGATCATGGAACGCGTGATGCGCTTCAGCGCGCAATCGCTGGAGAACTTCATCAAGGCGATGGCGTGGCCGGGACTGGTCCTGCCCCGCGGCGAATTCGTCGGCGCCGCCGCGTTGGTCGGCGCGACGTGGGGCGTATTCAAGGCGACATCGCGCGTGCTGCCGCACGCGACGTTCCGCAAGCGGGACAAGGGCGGGAAAAAGCGCAAGGACCGGGGCGGCGGTTCGACAAGCTCACTGTGAACGGTAACGGCGCGATTCGGGCGGCGATTCGACGGGCTCGCCGCGAACGGTGACGGCGCGATTCGGGCGGCGGGTCGACAAGCTCACCGTGAACGGTGACGGCGCGATTCGAGCGGCGATTCGACAGGCTTGCCGCGAACAGTGGCGGTGATGCGGGGGCGGCGGGTCGACAGGCTCGCCGCGAACGGTGACGGCGCGCGGGCGGCGGCTATTCCATCGGCTTTCGATATCCGTTCGGGGTGAGCCTGTCGAACCCGGGCCTCACCCCAACGCGCTGGCGTGATGCCGCAGGTGTTCTCCCGCGAAGCTCTGGATGAACCAGTAGCTGTGGTCGTACCCCGCGTGCTTCCTCACTGGTTGCCCGATCTGCTCGATCAGCTCCGGCTTCAACTGCACGTCGAGGAACTTGTCCGCCGTGCCCACGTCGATCAGAGCTTCGCCGGGCAGCCGCGCACCGGCGGCGATCAGTTCGCAGGCATCGTGCGCGCGCCAGGCTTCGCGGTCCTCGCCGAGGTAGCGCGAGAGCGCCTTCTCTCCCCACGGCACCCGCGAAGGCGCCACGATGGGCGCGAAGGCCGACACCGAGCGATACCGTCCCGGATGCCGCAGCGCCAGCACCAGCGCGCCGTGGCCGCCCATCGAGTGGCCCGCGATCCCGGAGCGCGCGGCATCGATATCGCAAACCTGCGCCACGAGTGCGGGCAGTTCGCGCACCACGAAGGTTTCCATGCGGAAGCGCGACGCCCACGGCGCCTGCGTCGCATCGAGATAGAAGCCCGCGCCTTCACCGAATTCCCAGTCGCCGGTCGCGCCGTCGATGCCGGTGTCGCGCGGGCTGGTGTCGGGCGTGACGATGGTGAGGCCGAGTTCGCTCGCCACGCTCTGGAAGCCCGCCTTGATCGCCGCGGTTTCCTCGGTGCAGGTGAGCCCCGCGAGGAAATACAGCACTGCGCCGGTGGGCGAGGGCGGCACGTAGACGCCGAATTTCATCGGACCGGCGCAGGCTTCCGACGTCGCGCGATAAAAGCCCTGCGTGCCGCCGAAGCAGCGTTGCGTGGAGAGCGTTTCGACCATCAATAGACCACCACGCTGCGGATCGATTCGCCGCGGTGCATGAGGTCGAAGCCTTCGTTGATGCGTTCCAGCGGCAGCGTGTGCGTGATCAGCGAGTCGATGTCGATCTTGCCGTCCATGTACCAGTCGACGATCTTCGGCACGTCGGTGCGGCCGCGGGCGCCGCCGAAGGCGCTGCCGCGCCAGTTGCGGCCGGTGACGAGCTGGAACGGCCGTGTGCTGATTTCCTGCCCCGCGCCGGCCACGCCGATGATGACGCTGGTGCCCCAGCCCTTGTGCGCGCATTCGAGCGCCTGGCGCATCACCTTGACGTTGCCGATGCATTCGAAGGTGTAATCGGCGCCGCCCTTGGTGAGATTCACCAGATACGGCACCAGATCGCCTTCGACCTCGGTCGGATTCACGAAGTGCGTCATGCCGAACTTCTCCGCCAGCGGCCTGCGCGCGGGGTTGAGATCGACGCCGACGATCATGTCGGCGCCCGCCAGGCGCGCGCCCTGGATCACGTTGAGGCCGATGCCGCCCAAGCCGAACACCACGACCTTCGAGCCTTCTTCCACCTTCGCCGTGAAGATCACCGCGCCGATGCCCGTGGTGACGCCGCAGCCGATGTAGCAGACCTTGTCGAAGGGCGCGTCGGGACGGATCTTCGCCACCGCGATTTCCGGCAGCACGGTGAAGTTCGAGAACGTCGAGCAACCCATGTAGTGGTGCACCTTCCCGCCGTCGATGGAGAAGCGCGAGGTGCCGTCGGGCATCAGCCCCTGGCCCTGGGTGGAGCGGATCGCCTGGCACAGATTGGTCTTCGGATGCAGGCAGTACTCGCACTCGCGGCATTCGGGCGTGTAGAGCG
>CAMLOR010000321.1 GCA_946481615.1 uncultured Aquimonas sp. | reverse complement strand
TCGCGGCCAGGCGTGCGAAGGCCACGTCGAGCATGTCCTTGCGCGTGGCTTCCGGGATCGGGTCGAGGCCGAATTTGCGCGCGGTGGCTTCATCCAGCCACACCAGCGGCCAGGCGCGGCTGCTGGTCTGTTCGATGCAGCCGTAGGGATAGCCGATCAGGCCCTTCACCGAGGCCGCGAAGGGAATCGGCGGCACCGTCGATACCGTGATCAGCGCCTTGCCCGACTCGGCCATCAGGCCTTCGAACAGGTTCGGGCCGAAGCTCAGCGAGGTCGCATCCGGCACCGAGCGCGCGTGGCTGCGCCGGACGTTCGGCCAGGCCGGACGCACCGCGATTTCGTATTCGCGCGTCAGCGTCTTGTCCGCGCCGGCGGCGGTGATGCGGAACTTGCCGACGCCATGGCCGGGCAGGGCGCCCAGCGGGAACTCGAGCGTGCGGCGCTCGTTGTCGGCCAGTTCGATGGCCTGCGCCGCGCCGCGCACCGACAGCGGCGCATCGGCCGCCGCGCTCACCGTGTATTTCTGCGCCGCGCCGCTCAGATTGTGCAGATCGACGCTGATCTGGCTGCTGTCGCCCGGCGCCAGCGCGCGCGGCGTGCTCACTTCCAGCACCAGCGGCGCACGCACGAGGGATTCGGCCTCGCTCTTGCCGTAGCGCTGCGCGGAATAGGCGAGCGCAGCGACGCGCAGCGTGCCGTTGAACTCCGGCGCTAGGAAGCTCACCGTGGCCTTGCCCTGCGCATCGAACCGCACCGGCGCCTGATGCAGCGCGACCGTCTGCACGCGCGCCGTCGGGCGGCGCGCCTGCGGCAGCGCGGAAAGCGCGGCGTCGCCGCCGAAGCGCAGGCGGGCGCGTTCGCCTTCGAGGCGTTCGATGACGCGACCATAGATGTCCCAGGCTTCCACGCCGAGGCCGCGCTGCGCGAGGAAATGGCCGGCCGCGTCGGGCACCGGATAGCCGGTGAGATTGATGATGCCAAGGTCGACGGCTTCGACGACGACGTAGGCTTCCTGGCCCGCGAAATCCGCCGAGGTCACGCCGACGCTGAGCGTCTCGCCCGGACGCGTGAGCTGCGGCACGGCGAGTTCGACTTTGGCGCGGCGATCGCCGCGCGCCATCGGCACGTGCGCCACGCCGATGGCGCGTCCGGGCCCGGCCTGCGGACCGCTGCCCGCGCCACGGAACACCAGCGCGGTGAGATAGACATCGTGGCGTTCCCATTCCGGCGACACGGGGATCTCGTAGCTGGCGCCGTTGCGCGCCTCGATCTCGGCGCGGTAGAGCAGCTTGTCGCTTTCCACGATCAGCACGCCCGGGCCTTCGTGCGGCGAAGTCACCGTCACGGTGAGCACGTCGCCGGCCTGATAGCCCGTCTTGTCGAGCGCGAGCTTGACCTTGTCGGGGCGCGCATCGACGCCGCGGTTGTCGTCGTCCCACGACCAGCCGGCATTGAAGGCGTAGCGCGCGGTCAGGCCGGTTTCGGGGTCGGTGATTTCGAGGCGGTAGGGACCCCATTCGACCGGCGCGGAGAAACGCGCCGGCTTGCTGCCGTCGAAGGCGACGTCAGCCTCGTGCACCACCTCGAAGTGGCGCGTGTAGTCGCTGCGCCAGCCCTGGCCATCGGTCCAGCTCCAGTGATAGTCGCGCTGTTCGCGCACCAGTTTCGCGTGCAGCTTCGGCGCGGCCTTCAGCGCGCCCGCGCGGTCGGCGCGCACGATCTCGAAGCCGGCTTCCTTGCCGTAGTCGGCGCCGTCCTCGGGGTCGAACAGCGGGCGCACGCCGACGAGGACATCGGCCGGCCACACGGTGCGCTCCAGCGAGCGGCGCACGGCGCGGCCGCCGGATTCGAACACGCTGCCCGATACGAGCACGCGCACCGGCGCGGTGATCTCGGGGCCGTCGGCCAGCACGGGAACATCGAGCGCGAGCGTGCCGTCTTCGCCCAGTGCCTGGTCGGTCACCGACTGCGGCTCGGCCGGCAACACGAGCGTCGGATCGCCGAAGAAATAATCCGGCAGCGATTCCACCGGATGCTCGTCGTTGCGGTAGATCACTTCGGCCGTGAAGCGGTTACCGGCGGCCGGCGCGCCGTAGAGATAATCCGCATCCACCTTCAGCGGCAGCGGCTGGCCGGGCGCCAGCGCCTCGGCTTCGCTTTCGAGCACGAGCTTCAGGCGCTCGGGCAGGAACTCCTCGACACGGAAGTTGAATCGTCCGATCGGTTCCGCGGCGCCCGGATCGAGGCGGTATTCCAGCGTCCATTTGCCGGTGGCCGCATCCGCCGCGATGGCGCGCCCGTAGTCGTAGTAGCCGAGCGGCCCGGCATCGAGCGCCTGCGTCGACACGGCGCGGCCGTCCGGCTGGCGCAGCGTCGCGAACAGCGCCTGTCCGCCGGGCAGCGCCTTGCCGTCGTAGTCGCGCAGCAGCGCGCTCACCTGCAGCGGTTCGCCGGGGCGGAACAGATCGCGGCCGGACCAGGCGTAGACGTCCTGCGGCGTCTGCTTGCGGCCGGCGATGTCGAATTCGGAAAGATCGAGGGCGGGCTGGCGGAACGGGATCAGGGCCAGTTCGCTGCCGCCGCGCGCCACCAGCACGTGTTCGCTCTTGGGCACGTAGGCCAGCGTGAGATCGCCGTCGCCATCGGTGTTGCCCGAGGCGATCACCACGCCCTTGGGATCGAGCACTTCCACCGCCACGCCGGAACGTGCGCTGCCGTCGGCCAGCGAGGCCGCATGCACCCAGAGCTGGTCCTTCTGCACGCGCGCATGCAGGCCCAGATCGCTGACGTGGAAATGCGTGGTTTCCAGGCGCCCGTCGAACACGCCGGGGCGCTTCATCACCGCGAAGTAAAGGCCGGGCTCGCGCAGCTCGTCGATGGTCTGCACCGGGATGAAGCTGACCGAGCGCCGGTTGGGTTCCGACTGCAGCGCGAAGCGGTTGGAATAGACCGGATCGGCGATGCGCGTGAGTTCGTCCATCTCCCAGTAGCTGCGCTGCGCGGGGCGCAGGTAGGTGGCGAAGAAGTTCGAATAGGACGCCGGCCGCACGCGCAGGAATTCGACGTCCACTTCGGCGACGTTGACGGCGACGATGGGCAGCCCGTCGGTCTCGCGCAGCGGCAACACGCTGCCCTGGCTGGCGAAGCCGACCGCGGGCGGCAGGTTGCCCGAATACACCTCGCGCGGCGGCAGCTTCGCGAGCGTGCGGCCGTCGGCGGCGTTCAGATCGCCGTTGAAGGCGACGGTATAGGTCTGGTCGCCCTGCAGATAGGGAAAGCGCAGGGTCTTGTTGTCGTCGGCTAGCACCCAGCCGCCTTGCTGGTCGGCGCCGCCGGGGCCTTTCACCGTGATCAGCCTGTCGAACTCCTGCGCGGCCGCCAGCGGTTGTGAGAAGCGCAGGCGCAGGGCAGGGCGGCCTTCGTAGTCTTCGCTGCCGGCATCCAGCAGGACGAATTCGTCGGTGGCGGCTGCCGGCGCTTCGGCCGGCGTGGTGGCCACGGGTTGCGGGGCGGGTTCTCCGCCGCAGCCGGCGAGGGTTACGGCGATCATCAGGGCCAAGGCCCAGCTACGAAGCGACACGCTGGCGTGCATCGAAGTCCTCCGGAATGGCGGCGAGTATAACGACGCGGTGCGGCGCATCCGGGCACGTGGATGGCGAAACGATGGCATCGTCGTCGAGGCCAGACGCAAGAAGGCGAGCGCTCGCGTTGACGCTGCGCGGCCGCGGCGTGCACCATCGGGACAGTTACCGGGAGCACGTCGATGGCATTGCTGGGATCACGCAAGGGCCGGCGCGAGCCGA
>CAMLOR010000320.1 GCA_946481615.1 uncultured Aquimonas sp. | reverse complement strand
GGCCGGCGCCGCCGGCGCCGACCACGACCATGTCGTACTTGTGTTCGGTGATGGGATACGCGGACATGGAATCAGCCAGTGAAAGCGATGCGGCCGATGGCCACGAGCGAAGCGACGGCGCCCAGCGTGCAGGCGAAGGAGTTGGCGAGCTGCGCGGTGATCTCCATCCACGGCGTGTGGACGTAGTCTTCGATCACCACCTGCAGCCCGAGCTTGACGTGCCAGAACATGGACACGACGAAGGCGATGGCGAGCGTGGCGTGCAGCGGATGCGCGAAAGTGGCGCGCACCGTCGCGTGGTCGGCACGCAGCAGTTCGAGCGCGATCCACACCAGCCAGGGCGTCAGCAACAGCAACGCCACCGACGTCACGCGCTGCACCCACCAGTGGTGCGAACCGGATTTCGCCGACCCCAGGCCGCGCGCGCGCGCCAGCGGATCGCGCAGGTTGGGCGTGCGTGCGCTCATGCCGCGCCTCCCGTCCAGCCGGCGAACCACACGCCGAGCGTCACCACCGCGGTGAGCGCGGCGACGGCCCAGCCGGTGGCATAGAACTTCGGGATCTCGTAGCCGTAGCCGACATCCCAGAGCAGATGCCGGATGCCGTTGAAGGTGTGATAGATGAGCGCGAAGCTGAAACCGAACAGCGCGGCCAGGCCCAGCGGCGAGGCCAGACATTCGCGGAAATCCGCATAGGCTTCGGGCCCCAGCGCCACCGCGACCAGCCACCACGCGAACAGGAAAGCACCCGCCGCCAGCGCCACGCCGGTGGCGCGGTGCAGGATCGACATGGTCATGGTGATCTGCCAGCGATAAACCTGCAGATGCGGGGAAAGGGGACGCTCGCGCGGCATCTTGGCGGCCTTCGGTACTACAGCGTGGAAGCGGTGCCGCGCGTGGCGCGGCTCAAAAGTCGATGCATCGGCCGTTCTTCTCCCAGTCGCCGAAGCGGGTCGGCTCCGGGCCTTCGCGGCCGCCGTGTTCGCGCGGCAGGACGGGCGTTTCCGGCACAGCTTCCGCCGGTGCTTTCGCGGGCTCGGCGCTGGGCGGTTGGCCTATCATTCGCGGCATCGTCAAAGATGCAAAGGTTAAACCCGGGCCCCATGTCGATCAAGCCAACTGCGTCTCCCGTCTGGCCCGGCGGCGTGCTCGAGGTGCACGGCCGCGATGCGTTCGCCTTCCTGCACGCGCAACTGATGAGCGACGTCAAGGCGCTGGCGCCGGGCACCTGGCAATGGAGCGGCTGGCTCAACGCGAAGGGCCGCGTGATCGCGCTGGGCGCGTTGCAGCGCCTGGACGAAGAGCGCTTCCGCTGGCTGCTGCCGGATCATCCCGCCGACGAGCTCGCGCCGAAGCTGCAGCGCTTCGTGTTCCGCAGCAAGCTGACCCTGCAACCGCGCGCGGATCTGCCGTTGATCGGCGCGCGGCGACCGTTCGACGGCGCACTGGCGCTCGGCGATCGCTGGCTGGCCATCGGCGAGGCGCCCGTAGACGCATTCTCGCCGGAGGAATGGGCCGTCGAGGATCTCGCGCACGGGCTGCCGCGCCTGCCGCCGCAGGCCGTCGAAGCGCACACGCCGCAGATGCTGGGGCTCGACTTCCTCAGGGCCTACAGTGTGAAAAAAGGTTGCTATCCGGGGCAGGAAATCGTCGCGCGCACGCACTTCCTCGGGCAGGCCAAGCGCCGTCTGCGCAGGCTCACGGGCGACACGCCGTTCGCCGTCGGCGAGCCTCTGCAGCACGAGGGCCAGACGCTCGGCGAAGTCCTGTGCGCAGCCTCTTCCGCCACGCGGCACGAAGCGCAGGCGGTGTTGCCGAACGAGCTTCCCGCCGCTGTTCTCGCACGCGCGGGCGATGCCGGCCAAGCGCGCGTGCTGGAATTTCTGCCGGGTCTTGCGCGCTGAATCGCAGCCTTTCCGGCGTTGGCTTGCGCGCGGATTTCTGTTAATACCAGCGGCAGGGTGAGGGAGGAACGAACATGATCGTGATCGGTCGCTTCGGCGCTGCGGTGCTGGCCGGGCTTTTCCTGACGCAGGCCGCCACGGCCGCCGAGTACAAGCTGGGCATCGAGCCCTCCTACCCGCCCGATCAGGCCCAGGAAATCTACAAACCGCTGCTCGACTATCTCAACAAGTCGACCGGCCACACCTTCACCCTGGTGGTGCCACGCAACTACCACTTCCTGTGGCGCGACATGAAGCGCAACGAGCCGCTCGATTTCACCTTCGAGGAAGCGCATTTCGTCGATTTCCGCATCCAGCGCTTCGGCTTCGAGCCGCTGGTGCGCACCGCCGAACCCACCGCCTACGCGCTGCTGGCGCAGGCCGAACTCGCCGAGAAAGGCATCAATGGCCTCGTGGGCCAGCGCATCGCCTGCATGCCCTCGCCGAGCCTGGGTTTCGCGCTGGTGGCCGAGATGTTCAAGAATCCCGTGGCGCAGCCGGACATCCGTTCGGAAGCCGCATCGTGGAAGGATGGCGTGGAGATGGTGTTCGCCGGCGAAGCCGACGCCGCGATGGTGCAGACCTATATCTCCGACCTGTATCCGAACCTGGTGGTCGTGCAGCGCACGCGCGATTTCCCCGGACGCGCCATGACGGCCTCGCCGGGCGTGCCGGCCGAGGTGAAACAGGCCGTCAAGGACGCCATGCTCAAGCTGCACGAAGACCAGTCGGTGTATCTGGTGTTGACGGAACTGGGCGCGAGCAAGTTCGAGCCCGCCACGGCAGCGGACTACGCCGGCTCCGAGCAGATGCTCAAGGGCTTCTTCGGCTACGAATCCAAGCCGGCGGTGCCGGTGCCGAACACCGCGACGAACCCGGAGCCTGCGCCGGCGCAGCCGCCGGAGGAGTGAGACCGGGGCGACGGTTCGACAGGCTCACCGCGAACGGTTTCGGTAATCCGAACGAGCGAGAACCGTTCGCGGTGAGCTCTCGGACCATCGCCCCACCGCCACCGTTCGCGGTGAGCCTGTCGAACCGTCGCCTCAGTCCCGGCCGAACGCCTTGCGCAGCGTCTCGTACGCCTCGCGCTGCGCATCCGTCTCTGCCTTCGGCGCACGCACTTCGATCACCACGTACTGATCGCCCGGCGTGGCCCCCGGCAACCCGCGTCCGCGCAACCGCAAGCGCCGGCCGCTGTCGGAACCGGCGGGAATGTTCATCGACACATTGCCCGCCAGCGTCGGCACCTCGACCTGGGTGCCGAGCGCTGCTTCCCACGCCGGAAGCGGCACGCGCACGAGCACGTTGCGCCCGTCGAGTTCGAAGCGCGGATGCGGCAGGTAACCGATCTCGAGGATGAGATCGCGCCCCTGCCCGCCCTGCCCCGCCAGGCGGATGTGCTTACCGGGTTCGATGCCGGCCGGGATCGAGACATCGAGCATCCGGCCATCGACTTCGATGCGGCGCTTGCCGCCCGCGTAGGCCACTTCCAGATCGATGTCGAGCCTGGCGCGGCGCGGCTGGCGTGGCGCCTGCGCACCCGGGCGAGCGCGGCCGAACAGCGATTCGAAGAAATCGCTGAAGCCGCTGCCCTCGCCGTCCATGTCGAACTCGAAGCCGCCGCCGTTGCCGTTCCAGCCCGGCGGCGGACGGAACTCCTCGCCCGAGCGGTAGCCGCCCGCGCGCAATTGATCGTACTGGGCGCGCTTCTTGGCGTCGCCCAGCACTTCGTTGGCTTCGTTGACTGCCTTGAAACGGGCCTCGGCGTCCGGTTCCTTGCTGACATCCGGATGGTATTTGCGCGCCAGCTTGCGATACGCGGCCTTGATCTCGGCCGCGCTCGCATCCGGCTTCACGCCGAGGGTTTCATAGTAGTCGG
>CAMLOR010000319.1 GCA_946481615.1 uncultured Aquimonas sp. | reverse complement strand
GAACTCGATGCGCGACCCCTGCGGGCGATCCGCCGCGGCATCCCGTGCCTCGTCCGTCACTTCGCGGACGCTCAGCCGGATGGCGCCGCCCTGCGGCATCGCATCGCGTGCATTCAGCACCAGGTTGACCAGCGCGGAGTCCAGCTGTGCGGCATCGGCGTACACCGGGGCGATGGTCGCGGGGCAATCCACGCTCAGCCGGATGGACTCGCCCAGGGTGCGGCGTAGCATCTTTTCCAGGTCTTCCAGCAACCGCGGCGGCGACACCGCGATGGGACTGAGCCGCTGCCGGCGCGCGAACGCCAGCAGCTTGCGGGTGAGTTCGGCGCCCCGGGACGCGGAGCGCAACGCGCTGGCGATCAGGTCCGCCGCCTCCGGGTCGTCCGCACAGCGGACCTGCAGCAGCTGCAGGCTGCCCGACATGACCGTCAGCAGGTTGTTGAAGTCGTGCGCGATGCCGCCGGTCAACTGGCCGATCGCATCCAGCCGTTGCGCGTGCGCCAGCTGCTCTTCGGTGCGTCGGCGCTGGATCATGCCGGCCACCAGGTTCGCCACCGAGCGCAGCAGGTGCATGGCGTCGTGGTCCAGCGCCCGGGGCGCCGGCGCGCGCACCAGCAGGGCGCCCATGACGTGCCCCCGGTCCATCAACGGAACGGTGGCGCCGCTGCCGGTATCGCCCCCAAGCAACGGCAGCGGCCAGGCCGTGCCGCGCAGGTCGTCGATGACCCGCGGATGGCTGCGGCCGAGCTGCTGCCAGTGTTCGGGCACGCTGAAGAGTCCGCGCGAAAGCGGCGGCGGTCCGAAGTAGGCCTGCACGTCGACATGCGGCGCCTCCTTCAGGAACACGATCGCCACCGCTTCGGCCCCCAGCGCGCTGGCCAGCATTTCCGGCAGCCGCGGAACAAGTGCCTCTTCATCGGCCAGTTCCACCGCTTCCTGGCCGATGCGGGCGACCAGGGCGTCGTAGCGCGCGCGCACCAGCGCCTGACGCGCGCGCTGGGTCTCGGAGATGTCGCGGATCGACGCCAGGTAGCGGGGACCTTCGTCCGTCTGCAGGGGACTCAACGCGATCTCGACCGGAAACTGCGCGCCATCGCGCCGCTGGCCGACCAGCGCCATGCCGGCACCGCCCATCGGCCGCGTGCGCGGCATGCGCATGTAGTCCGCGCGGTGGGAGCGGTGGCGCGCGCGCGCGTCTTCGGGGATCAGCTGTTCGACCGGCAGGCCGGTCAGCCCGGCGGGCGGATAGCCGAACAGCCGCTCCGCCTGCCGGTTCGCCATCGCGATCAGCCCGGCGCCGTCCACCACCACCAGCGCATCGGGCACCGTATCGAACAGCTGCGGGAACACGCCATCACCCCGGGGTCTTGTGCACCTGGACGGCCAGCAGGTAGCCCGCTCCGCGCACCGACTTGATGATGGCCGGATGCGCCGGGTCGGATTCGATCTTGCGGCGCAGGCGGTTGACCTGCATGTCGATGGCGCGGTCGAACGGCCCGGGCTCGCGCCCGTGCGTGGCGTTCATCAGCTGGTCGCGGCTGAGCACCTGGTTCGGCCTTCTCAGCATCGCCACCAGCAGGTCGAAGTCGCCGGTGGTCAGTTCGATGTCGCATCCGTCGCGGCCGATCAGGCGGCGCGACGATATCTCCAGGCGCAGCCCTGCGAACTCGAGTACGCCAGCGGCCTGCGCGGAGGCCGTCGCGGTCGCGACCGCGGGCGCACGACGCAGTACCGAGCGGATGCGGGCCAGCAGTTCGCGCAGGTCGAACGGCTTGGCGACGTAGTCGTCCGCACCCAGCTCAAGGCCGACCACGCGGTCCACGGCGTCGCCCCGCCCGCTGACCACGATGAGCGGGCCGTGCCAGCGGTCGCGAAGCTCCCGCACCAGGCTCAGGCCATCGGCGTCCGGCAGGCCCAGGTCCAGCAGGATGGCGTCGACGGATGAGGCATCCAGCACCGCGCGCAGGCGCGCGCCGCTGTCCGCCAGCGTGACCTTCAGGCCGTGGCCCTCCAGGTAGCGCGACAGCATCCTTGCGATCTCGGCGTCGTCGTCGACCACCAGCACATGCGGTGCCGTCGAAGGCGCTTCATCGCGGCGGGAGAGGCGATCCGGCGTCAAGAGGGAGGCCCGGGGCCGAGGGGCTCATGTCATGTTAGTCCCGCGAACGGCAGCGGGAGAGCGCCGCTGGCCTGCGCCGCAGGCCGTCCGACGAGCGGCAGGAGCGGACTGCCGCGATACCCAGAAGCGGACATGCCGTCGGCATGGCCTGCCGGGTGGCGTCGGGAGCTAGGCGTGCTGCAGCATCGCCCTCAGGCCGGCCTCGTCCCGGATGACGATCTCCCGGCGTGCCACCGAGATCAGGCCATGCGCACCCAGCCGCGAGAGCGCGCGGGTCACCGTTTCGAGCTGCAATGCCAGGAAACTGCCCAGGTCCGCGCGGGTCATGCGCAGCAGCAGATGATGGGCACTGAACCCGAGGGCGTGCATCCTCGCCGCCAGATCCAGCAGGAACGCGGCCACGCGCTGCTCCGCGTTGAAACTCCCTATCGCCAGCATCCAGTTCCAGTCGCGGCGCACTTCCGCCGCCAGCATTCCGGTGACATACGGCAGCAGTTCGCTTCCCTCCGTCCTCAGCCAGGACAGCGGCAGCTCCCACACTTCGCAGGTGTCCAGGGCGATGGCATCGCAGGCATGCACGGACATGTCGAACGAATCGATGCCCAGCAGTGCGCCGCGGACATGGAATCCGGTCACCCGTTCCCTGCCGTCCTCGCTCAGCACGCAGGTCTTGAACACGCCGGCGTGGACGAGGAACAGCGAACGGCAGGGCTGTCCCGCGCGGAACAGCCGGCGCCGCGCCTGCAGCCGGCGGCGCTGCAGGGGGGCATGCCGCATCAGCAGGTCTTCCCCCTGGACCTCGGACGGAGGGGCGACCGCCCGGACGCCGTCCGACGGCCAGGCGAGGGTGGGGGGCTCCGCGAAGTGGCCGACATCCAGCATCACTGCGTCCTCCGGATCGGGAAGGACGAGGCTATGCCGCGCGTGGCACGCGCCGGCATCGCGCCGGACACGGTCTGTAACGGCCTGTAACGGCACCGCGCCCCGGTGGCATGCGCACTGCCGCTGGCGGGCCCTGGGAACGATGCGTTGTTGATCCACGTCAACTCGCTCGACGGCGCGCCGCGGTCAACTCCCTCCGGCACGTACGGGCGTGCGGCAAACCGGAGACGAACATGAACGACAAGCAATTGCGTCAGGCGGTCATCGACGAACTGGATTTCGAACCCAGCATCGACGCCGCCGATATCGGAGTGATGGCCGAGGATGGCGTGGTCACCCTGACGGGGCATGCGAGCACCTACTACCAGAAGCTCAGCGCCGAACGCGCCGTGTGGCGGGTCAAGGGCGTCAGGGCGGTCGTGCAGAACATCGAGGTCCGTTTCGTCGGCGATACCAGCGATGAGGAGATCGCCAAGCGCGCCCTCGGCGTCCTGAAGTGGAACAGCGCCGTGCCGACCGACATCCATGTCACCGTCAACAAGGGATGGGTGACCCTGGATGGCCGGGTGGAATGGCAGTACCAGCGCACCGGCGCGGAAACCGCGCTGCGCACGCTGCGCGGGGTGACGGGCATCACCAACAACATCGCCATCAAGCCTTCCGTGCAGGTGCCCGTGGTGCAGCAGCGGATCGAGGATGCGCTCAAGCGCAGCGCCGAGGTGGAAGCCAAGCAGATCCGGATCGCCATCAAGAACGGCGACACCGTGACGCTGGACGGCAAGGTCGATACCTGGAGCGAACGGGTGGCGGTCGAGCGGGCGGT
>CAMLOR010000318.1 GCA_946481615.1 uncultured Aquimonas sp. | reverse complement strand
CCTGATGCACCAGCACGGCGGCCGCGAGATCGACAAGACCGACGGCTTCCTCGTGCTGTTCGACCGCCCCGTGCAGGCGGCGGCCTTCGGGCTCGACTACCAGCGCGCGCTGCGCGACCTCGGGCGCGAGCTCAAGCAGCCGCTGCGTGCGCGCATCGGCGTGCACGTGGGCGAAGTGGTGCTGTGGGAGAACGCGCCCGAAGCCGTGGCCAGCGGCGCCAAGCGCGTCGAGGTCGAAGGCCTGGCCAAGCCCGTCGCCGCGCGCCTCATGAGCCTGGCGCTGCCGGGCCAGGTGCTGCTTTCCGAAATGGCGCGCACGCTGGCGCAGCGCGCCCAGGCCGAACTGCCGAAAGCCGAGCACGTGCGTTGGCTGGCGCACGGCCGCTATCGCTTCAAGGGCGTGCCGGTGCCGATGCTGGTGCACGAGGTCGGCGAAACGGGCGTTTCGCCGCTCGTCGCGCCGCCCTCCAGCGGCAAGGCCGCGCGCGAGCTGCCCTGGTGGCGGCGGCCGGCGGCGCTGATGCTGGAAGGCGTGTTGCTGCTCGCCGCGCTGGCGGTGCCTGTGGTGCTCTCGCTGCGGCCCGAACCGGCCATCGCCTTCGCCGAACGCGACTGGGTGGTGCTGGGCGATCTGCAGAACCAGACCAGCCGCGACGATCTCGACGAGGCGCTCGACGCCGCCCTGCGCATCGGCCTGTCGCAGTCGCGCTATGTCAACGTCGTGCCCGAGCTGCAGATCCACGACGCCATGAAGCGCATGGAACTCGAGCGCGGCACGCCCGTCGACCGCAACATCGGCGTGCAGCTGGCGGTGCGCGAAGGCGCGCGCGCCCTGGTGTTGCCGACGCTCACCGAAGTCGGCAACCGCGTGCGCCTGAGCGTGGAAGTCGTGGAGCCTTCGTCGGCGGTCACCGTCTACAGCGATTCGGTGAGCGGCGAAGGCGTCGATTCCGTCCTGCCGTCGGCCGACGAACTGCTCGGCAAGCTGCGCGAACGCCTCGGCGAATCGCTGGCGTCCATCGAGCAGACCAACGCACCGCTGGCGCGCATCACCACCGGCAACCTCGATGCGCTGCGCGCCTACAGCCTGGCCGAAGAGGAGTTCGGACGCGGCCAGATCCGCGACGGCCTGCTGCTCGTCGAGCAGGCGCTGCAGCTCGACCCCGCCTTCGCGATGGCGCGCATGCGCAAGGGCATCGTCGAACTGCAGGCGCTGGGCAACCGCAAGGCGGCGGCGGAAACCTTCGCGCTGGCGCAGCAATCGCGCGAGAAGCTCAGCGCGCGCGAACAGCTGATGCTGGACGGCGTAGTGGCGATGGCCTTCGGCAGCGCCACCGAGGCGGTGGAGAAATGGACACTGGCCGCCAAGCTCTATCCCGACGCGATCTCGGCCCAGCAGAACCTCGGCCAGGCGCTGCACTGGCATGCGCGCCAGCCGCGCGAGGCCATCGCGCATTTCGAAGCCGCCGCCAAGTCATCGCATCCGTTGCGCGGTTACTCGTGGCTGAGCCTGGCGGTGATACACACCGAACTGGGCGACTACCCGAAGGCGCACGAAGCCGTGCGGTTCGGCCGCGCGCTCGGCGTGTGGGCACCGGATTTCGAGGACGTCCTGCCGGACTTCGCCGAAAAGAACTACGCCGCGGTCGCCGCGCGCCTGGACGGCGCGCCCAGTCAGCTGCCGCCGCCGCTCCTGCTCGAACGCGAATTGCGGCGCGCCGCGGTGCTGGCCGACCAGGGCGATCTGGCCGGCGCGCAACGCCGGATCGCCGATGCGGTGTCCGGCCCGCTGGGCGCGCAACTCTCGCCCTCCAAGCTGGCGGTGGCGGAACTCGGACGCCTGGCGCTGCGCTTCGCGCAATCGCCCGACGCGGCCGATCGCGACGCGTTGGCGGCCTTCATCGAACGCGAACGCGGACGCCTGGGCAGCGGTGAGCGTTCGGACGACGACGGCCCGCTCACCCACCTGGCCTTCGCCTCGATGCTGGCCTCGCGCGCGGGCCACGCCGATCTGGCGCGGGCCGCGCTGGACGCCGCGAAACGCGCCGACGATGCCCAGCGCTACTTCGTCGAACAGCGGCTGTGGTCGACCGCCGACTGCCTCGCGCAGGAAAGCGCCAAGCGCGTCGCCTGCCTGCAGCCGCTGATCGACGGACGCGAACCCTTCCAGACCCGCGTCGCGCTGCGCGATGCGCTCGCCGCGACCGGCGACGAGGCCGGCGCGGCGCAACAGGCGCAGTGGATGGCCGCGCATCGCGGCCTGGCGATTGCCGAACTCGAAGGGCTGCCCTTGCAGCTGCCCAACGTGATCGCGCTGCGCTCGCTCAGCCGATGAACATGATCAGGCCGAGATTGCCCGACATCTTCTGATGCAGGTCGTCGCGCGACGCGGCGATCTCTTCCTTGGACGCGAGCTTCGGCTGCGACGGCAGCTTGGACGGATCCACTTCGAGGCCGTATTCGGCCAGCGCCGACTTCGGATCCTTGGTGACGCGGTCGCGGAAATCGTCGTCGCTGGCGAGGCGATCGATGATGCGTGCCAGCGTTTCCTTCGAGACATTGCCCTTGATCATGGTTTTCCCCCGTTCGATGGCGCCGCGCGGCGCGCAGCGAGCTTAGCAGCCCACCCCACCGATGGGTGGTGGCGCCGGCCCCGGGAAGGGCGGAGAATCGCCGTGGAACCGCCATGGCCGCCGCGCCGTGGTGGCGGGGGACAGGGGTCCAGTGAGCGAGCTCGAGTCAGTGGCCGAAGCATCGGCACCGGAGGCGTCCGCGCCTGCCGGCCGCAGCGCGCCGCGCGTACGCACGCTGCTCGTGTGCGATCTCGCCGATTCCACTGCGCTGGTCGAACGCCTGGGCGACGGCGCCGCAGCCGATCTGTTCCGCCGCCACGATCGCGCGGCGCGCGCCTTGCTGCACGAACACGGCGGCACCGAGATCGACAAGACCGACGGCTTCCTCGCACTGTTCGAACGCCCGGTGCAGGCGGTGGCCTTCGCGCTCGCCTACCACCGCGCGTTGCGCACGCTGGGCGAGGAAGAACGCCAGACCCTGCGCGCACGCGTGGGCGTCCACATCGGCGAAGTGGTGCTGTGGGAGAACGCCGCCACCGACGTCGCTGGCGGTGCCAAGCGCATCGACGTCGAAGGCCTGGCCAAGCCCGTGGCCGCGCGCCTGATGGCCTTGGCCCTGCCCGGCCAGACCCTTCTCTCCGGCATCGCCTTCAGCCTGGCGCAGCGCGCCGCGGGCGAGCTGGCCGCACCGCGCGAGATACGCTGGCTCACCCACGGCCGCTACCGCTTCAAGGGCGTGCCCGCGCCGATGCTGGTGCACGAGGTGGGCGAAGCCGGCTCCGCACCGCTGCACGCGCCGCCTTCCAGCGCCAAGGCCGAACGCGATCTGCCGCTGTGGCGCAAGCCCGGGGTGCTGGCGCTGGAGGCGCTCGCGCTGATCGCGGCGATCGCCGTCCCGGTCGCGCTGTCGCTGCGCGCGCCGCCCGCCATCGCCTTCGGCGAACGCGATTGGGTGGTGGTGGGTGGCCTGCGCAATCTCACCGGCGAGGCGACGCTCGACGAATCGCTCGAAACCGCCTTCCGCATCAGCCTGGAACAATCGCGCTACGTCAACGTGCTGCCCGACCTCAAGCTGCGCGATTCGCTGGCGCGCATGCAGCGCCCCGCGGACACCGACGTGGACCGCGCCGTGGCCAGCGAGATCGCCCTGCGCGAAGGCGCGCGCGCGGTGATCCTGCCCACGGTGGCGGAAGTCGGCGGCCGCGTGCGGGTCAGCGCCGAAGTCATCGATCCGCACACGCAGACGACCGTCTACGCCGAATCGG
>CAMLOR010000317.1 GCA_946481615.1 uncultured Aquimonas sp. | reverse complement strand
GGCCGTAGACCAGCACCACCGACATCTGGATCAGCACCTTGAGGCGGGCCGAGATGATCCCGGACTCGCAGTCGGCAAAACTTTCGGCGCAATCGCCACCCTGCAGCAGGAAGCGCTTGCCTTCCTGCGCTTCGGCCAGCTGACGCTTGAGCGCGAGGATTTCCCAGGACGTGACCAGCGGCGGCAGCCGACCGAGCTCCGCCAGCGCGGCGTCGAGGGCAACGGGATCCGGATAGGTGGGCTGCTGCAACGCGGTGCGCGAACGCCAGGACGAGGGCGACCAGTCCTTCGGCAGGCGGACGGGTTGCGGGCGGGAATCGATGGCGGTCATGGCGTGGGTCGTGTTGCGGTGCATCACGGCATCATGCCACGCCCGCGGCGCGGCGCAACGGTTACATCAGGGACGTTTCCGGAAGCCGGCCCAGAGTGCGGCCACGCCCAGGATCACGTACCAGACCAGGGTCCAGCTCGGCATCGAGAGCCCGAGGAAGGTCCAGTCGATCTTGGCGCACTCGCCGGAACCCGTGAACACCTTCTCCACCACCTTCTGCAGCGGGAAGGCTTCGAGCATGTAGCCGATGTCCATGCCGGTGCAGGAAGGCACTTCCGAGGGCGGCAGATACTGCATGCGCACGTGCCAGATCGCGACGCCGGCGCCGGCCGCCGCGAACAGCATCACCAGCGTGGCCCAGGTGCGGCGCAGCCAGCGGCGCGCCCCGCCCGTGATGGCCCCGAGCAGGAAGAACAGCCCCATGAAGGCGAAGGCCACGCGCTGCAGGATGCACAGCGGGCACGGCATCATGAACAGGCCGTGCTGCACGTAGAGCGCGAAGCCGATCAGCGAGGCGCAGATCAGGAAGCCGAGCGCGAACTGGGCGCGGAAGGTCCAGGCGAAGGGGTTCATCGAGGTTCGTTCCTCAGATCATGAAGCGGTAGTCGAACACGCCGGTCGCGAAGTAGACCGCGAGCGCGGCCCAAAGTGCCAGCGTGATCCACTCGACCGGCGCGGATTCGCGTCGGCGCAGCGCAAGATACAGGGCGAGCGGCACCAGGCTGTAGCGCGGTTCGATCAGCCATGCCGTACACAGCGCGAGCGCCGCGAACGGCAGCAGCAGCCAGCCTTGCCGCACGACCGTGCCGTTGCCGGCCAGGCCGCAGGCCGCCAGCGTGGTGACCATGCCAAAGAACGCCTTCGCGAAAGGATGAGCCTCGATGTACAGCAACGCTGCGTTGCGCACGTTGTAGTGCGGCACCGCCCGGTTGTAAGGGTGATCGACCGCGAACAGCGCGGAGAACAACGCCAGGCTCGCCACCGGCAGCAGCCACCACAGGGGCTGCACCCTCGCCTTCGCCCAGAAGCGCCGCGCTCCCGCCAGCAGATGCAGGGGTATCAGCGCCGCCAGCAGTCCCAGCGCGAAATAGAGATTGCCGACGTGAAACGACAGGGAATGCGCGTGCGACTGCGCCTCCGACATCGAGATGCGTCCGTGCACCGCCACGTAGGCCGCGAAGGCTGTGGCCACCGCGAGATACGGCGATGCGATGCGTGCGGTGGCGCGCCAATCGCGCCACGGCTGCCAGCCCACGGCTTCCCACAACGCCCAGGCGGCGACGAAGCCGGCCCAGATCACGTTGTTCTGCCGCACCAGCAACGAAGCCAGCAGCACCGCCGCGGCGGGCAGGTGATGCTTGCGCAACCCCAGCCACCACGCGCCCAGCACCATGGTGAGCGACAGCACGTCGGTATAGACCAGGAACACGAACGGCAGCAGCGGCGGCAGCAATGCGAACTGCTGCGTCGACAGCGTCGGCAACTCGTGCGCGAGTTCGCGCCGCACCGCGTGGAACAGCCCGACGCCGGCGAGGCCGGACAGCGCGGCAATCCAGCGCGCCGCCCCCAGCGAATCGGCGCCGGCAAGCTTCATCGCCAAGGCGACGAGGCCGTGAAAACCGGGCGGCATCGTCAGGCTGGGATCGGCCGACCAGTCGCCTGCACGCATACGCGAGACTTGCGGGAAATGAATCCACTCGTCGGCGATCAAGCCGGCCTGGCACGCCATCACCGCCAGCATCGACCAGATCGCCGCGACGGCGACCCAGGCCAGTTGACGACGGCTGCGGGAGGAGGCGAACGGCGCGGCTTTCATCGGACGGACACTGGCTGCGCTGCATGCATCAAGAGGTGTACCCGACGCGCGTTCACAGCAGGAAATGCTGATCGTAGACGCCCACCGTGAGGTAGATCGAGAGCACCACCCAGAACCCGAGCGTCAGGCGCTCGACCCATGCCGCCTCGGGTTGGCGCAGGGCCATCAAGAGGGCGAACGGGATCAAGGCGTAGCGCTGTTCGATCAACCACGAGGCGCCGACGAAGCACACGGCGAACGGCAGAAGCCAGCCAGCGCCCGGCACCAGCCACCGTGTTTGCACCAGGCTGCAGGCCGCCAGGGTGGCCGCCACGCCGAATCCCGCCCAGGCCCAGGCTTCCGCAGTGATCAGACGCAGCAGCGAATTGCGCAGGTAGAAGAGGCCTTTCACGGTGTCGTTGAAAGGATGATCGACGGCGAACCCCCACGCGAACAACGCGAATATCAGCATGGGCATCGCCCACAGCCAGGGGCGTCCCCTTGCCTGCGCAACGTACCTTCGCAACCCGATCGCCGTGTGCAGGGGAAAAAGCAGCGCGGTCAGGAACAGCATGAAAAATGGATTGCCCAGGCCCCAGTGCAGATCCGGGTGGATCGTCTGGCCTTGGGCATTGGAGTAGGAGATCGAGCCGTTCCAGGCCCAATACGCGAGGAAGGCCAGTCCGACCAGGGCGTAAGGCCAGGCTATCGCAAGGCTCTGCGGCAACGTTTTCCAGATTCGCCATCCGCACGCCCGCCACAGCGGCTGCAGGACGAGCAACGCCACGAACGCCGCCCACAGCACGTTGTTCTGGCGTATCGCGATGGACGCCAGCAATGCGATGGCGGCCCAACCGTGCCGGCCTCGCTGTGCGGCAAGCAATCCTGCGAGCACCAGTCCGAGCGAAAGCGGATCGGTGTAGACGAGGAACCACAGCGGAAACAGTATCGGCAGGAAGAAGAACTGCGCGACGGCCCGCTGCAGATCGTGCGGGTGCAGGCGCAGCCTGATCGCCGCGAACACCGCGACGGCGGCGAGCGAATAGCAGGCGCACACCGCCCTGGCCTGCGGCAACGAATCGCCGCCGAACAACAGCAACAACCCGGTCGTTAGCCAATGCAGGCCGGGGATATTGGTCAGATACTCGCGATAGACCCGATGGTCGCCGCGCAGGAAGCGATCGATCTGGTGCCAATGCACCCACTCGTCGCCGAGCGGAGCTTCCTGCCAGGCGAACACGATGCCTGCGAGCCACGTCAGCACCAACACCGCCCAGCCCAGCTCGACGCGGCTGCGCAGCGTGGAGAAGGGCAACGAGAGGCTCATTCGAGGACGGGATTTTCCTTTGCCGAAAAGCACGAGCCCCGGACGTTGCCGGCCGGGGCTCGAAAACACACAACCGAAGGGAGGCTTACTCGGCCGCTTCGGCCTTCGTCATCGGACGATCGACGAGTTCGACGTACGCCATCGGGGCGTTGTCGCCGTCGCGGAAACCGCACTTCATGATGCGCAGGTAGCCGCCCGGACGCGAGGCGTAACGCGGGCCCAGCTCCACGAACAGCTTGCCGACCGCTTCCTTGTCGCGCAGGCGCGAGAAGGCGAGGCGGCGGTTGGCCACGCCGTCGACCTTGCCGACGGTGATCAGCGGCTCGGCGACGCGGCGCAGTTCCTTGGCCTTGGGCAGCGTGGTCTTGATCAGCTCGTGCTTGATCAGCGAGGCCGCCATGTTGCGGA
>CAMLOR010000316.1 GCA_946481615.1 uncultured Aquimonas sp. | reverse complement strand
AGACGTTCGGTGGCCGCCAGCCCCCCACGGGCGCGCCGGGTTTCCCTCCGACGACGATTGTGGGGCTTCCGTCGCGAGGCGGGGAGGCGCTTGCGGACGCCTCCCCGCGCAACGGGTAAAAACTACAGGTTCAATCCTTCAACACCCGCCCGAACAGTTCGTGGATGCGGCGGTATTCGTCGTACCAGGCATCGGAGTTGACGAAACCGTGGCGTTCGAGCGGATAGGACGCCAGTTCCCAGTCGTGCTTCCTGAGTTCGATCAGGCGCTGCGCCAGCCGCACCGAATCCTGGAAGAACACATTGTCGTCGAGCATGCCGTGCGCGATCAGCAGATGGCCCTGAAGGCCGGCGGCGTGCTCGATCGGCGAGCTCTTCGCGTGCGACTCCGGATCGATCTCGGGCGGGTTGAGGATGTTGGCGGTGTACTCGTGGTTGTACTGCGTCCAGTCCGTCACCGGGCGCAGCGCGGCGCCGGCATGGAAGACTTCCGGCGCGCGGAACATGGCCATCAATGTCATGAAACCGCCATACGAACCGCCGTAGAGGCCGACGTTCGAAGCGTCGCCCTGGTGCTCCTTCACCAGCCAGTTCACGCCGTCGATCAGGTCTTCAAGTTCCGGATGGCCCATCTGCCGGTAGATCGCGGTGCGCCAGTCGCGGCCGTAGCCCTCCGAGGCACGATAGTCGATGTCCAGCACGAGATAGCCTTCCTGCGCCAGCAGGTTATGGAACATCTGCTCGCGGAAGTAGTACGGGAACTTCGCATGCGTGTTCTGCGTGTAGCCGGCGCCGTGCACGAACAGCACGATGGGGTAGGTCTTGCCGGCTTCCATGTTGGACGGCTTGTAGAACTTCGACCACAGCGGCCGCTTCACGTGCGTGCTCGGCACCTGCACGAACTCCGGCGCCTGCCATTGCATGGCCTTGTACGCGTCGGTACGCGTATCGGTGAGCACGCGCGCCTCGCCGCCCGCGGCGGGAACGACCGCCAGCTGCATCGGCAGGTAGCTGCCCGAGTAGCTGACGAGCAAGCGATCGCCGCGCGGCGATTCAGCGAAGGATTCCACGCCGTCGAGCGAGGTGAGTTCACGCACCTCGCCGCCAGCGAGATCTTTCGCGCAGACTTCGTAGTCGCCCGGCCACTCGCGATTGCAGACGAAATAGAACTTCGTGCCGTCCGCCGAGAGCACGGGCGAGGACGCTTCCCACTCGCCCGAAGTCAGCGCCTTGGCCTTGCGGCCCGGCGCCACCGTGTAGAGATGGCCGTAACCGCTCTCCTCGCTCTGCAGCCAGAGCGTGCGGTTGTCCGGCAGCCAGCCGAAGTCGTTGAAGACCCAGTTGATCCAGCCCGGATCGGTGAGACGATGCGCCACGCGCAACGCGCCTTCCTTGGCGAAGTCGACGGTGGCGATCCAGCGGTCCTTGTTGTCGACCGCGCGCGCCATCACCGCGGCGTTGGCGCCGTCGTCGCTCCACTCGATCGCATCGAAGCGCACCGCGCGGTCTTCCTTCAGCGCATCGAGTTTGGCCGCCTTGCGCAGATCGGCGAGCGGATCGTCGCCGATGCCCGCGAACTTGTCGGCCTTCAGCTCCTGCGCCTTCGAGGTCGACAGATCGACCAGCCAGAGCTTCTGCGGATTGGGCGCGTTGCGCCCGACGCGCACGCGCACGTCCTCGACTTCCTCGTAGCCCGATTCGGTCACGTACTTCGGCATCTTGCCGGCGCGGCCGGGTTCGGCGCCCTTGGCCTCGGTGACGGCGAGCAGCCACTTGCCGTTGGGCGAGAGCGCCGTGCTGACGATGCTGACGTCGTCGCCGAGATAGACCGTGGCCGGCGCGCGTGTCGGATCGAGGCCGCGCAGCGCCAGATCGCGGTCGCGCTGGGCCTCGCGGTCGGCCTTCTCCTTGCGCAGCGTGTCGAACAGGCGCAGCTGCAGATCGCGCAGCGCGTCCTTCGGCGGCTCGGCGGCCGGATCCTTCTCGGCCTTGAGCGTGGCGGCGCTGGTGAGCAGGCCCGAGCCCAGGTCGAAGCGCATCCAGTCGGTGTTGGCCAGGAAGATCACGCCGCGGCCGTCGGCCGTGAAATCCGGCTGGCTGTCGACGGCATCGCTGCGCGTGAGCTGGCGCAGCGCGTTGCTGCGCAGGTCGCGCAGGAAGATGTCGCCGTTGCGCACGAAGAGCGCGCGCTGGCGGGCGCGGTCGTACACCGGCGCGGCGGCGTCGAGGCTGGCGAGCTGTGCGTCCTCGACCTTGGCCGAAGTTCCCGTCGCCGGATCGACGCGATAGGTATCGCGCAGCGGGCTGCCCGCGCGCTTGAGGTTGTAGACCGCGGCCTGGCCGTCGAGCGACCAGAACGCGTTTTCGACCGGCGGTCCGATCCAGTCCGGATCGGCCATGGCCTGTTCGAGCGTGAGCGGCGCGGCCGTGGCCGCGAACGACGCGCCGACGGCCAGCGCGAGGAAGGCGATGCGCATGCGGGAAGCCCCTGAGGAAAAACTCGCGGCAGCGTATCAGCACGGGACGCACGGACAAGCATGACTTCCGGCAGGGCGCATGCCGTGCCGGCTCACTACAATCGGCGCCTTTCCCCCTCAGGCTGCGCGCCCGTGACGAAACGCCCGATCCTGTCCCTGCTCGCCGCCGCGTGCGGGCTGCTGTCCGCCGCGGCCGCGGCCGACAGTCCCACGAAGCTGTTGCGTTTGCCGGACGTGCACACCGGCTGGATCACCTTCGTTTACGCCGGCGACATCTATCTAGTCGGCGCCAACGGCGGCACGGCGCAGCGCCTCACCTCGCATCCGGGCCAGGAGCTGTTCCCCAAGTTCTCGCCCGACGGCACGCAGATCGCGTTCTCGGCCGAATACAACGGCACGCGCCAGGTCTACGTGATGCCCAGCAGCGGCGGCACGCCGCGCCAGCTCACCTGGTACAACGACATCGGCGAACAGCCGCCGCGCGGCGGCACCGACAACCGCGTGCTGGACTGGAGCCCGGACGGCAAGCATGTGCTGGTGCGCATGAACCGCGCGCCCTGGGACAACCGCAGCGGCCGGCCTTATCTCGTGCCGGTCGACGGCGGCCTGGAGAAACCGCTGCCGATGCCCGAATCGGGCGGCGGCATGTTCGACCCCACCGGCACGAAGCTCGTCTACACGCCCATCGACCGCGATTTTCGCAGCTGGAAGCGCTATCGCGGCGGCCGCGCGCAGGACGTGTGGATCTACGACCTCGCCGCCAACACGTCGCTGCAACTCACGAACGAGCGCGCGTCCGACCATCAGCCGATGTGGGTGGGCGACACCGTCTACTTCGCCTCCGACCGCGCGCTCGGCACGCTCAATCTTTACGGTGTGTCGCCGCAGGGCGGCGCAGCCACCGCGATCACGCAGTACGAGGATTTCGACGTGATGTGGCCGAGCGCCGGCCCCGACTCGATCGTATTCGAGAAGGGCGGCTCGATCTGGCGCTACGAGCCCGGCAGCGCGCCGGTGGAAGTGCCGATCCGCGTGACGGGCGATCTGCCCATGACCATGCCGCGCTTCGTGGAGGCCAGCGAATACGTCGAATCCTTCGGCCTGGCGCCGGGCGGCGCGCGCGCGGTGTTCGGCGCGCGCGGCGAAATCTTCAGCGCGCCGGCGAAGAACGGCGAGCCGCGCAACCTCTCCAACACGCCCGATGCACGCGAACACAGCGCGAGCTGGTCGCCGGACGGCAAGTCGATCGCCTATCTCTCCGACGAAACCGGCGAGTACGAAATCTGGATGCGCGCGCAGGACGGCAAATCTCCGCCGCGCCGCCTCACCACCGATGGCGACATCTGGCGTTTCGCGCCGGCCTGGTCGCCGGATTCGAAGAAGCTCGCCTTCGGCGACAAGAAGCAGCGCCTGCGCG
>CAMLOR010000315.1 GCA_946481615.1 uncultured Aquimonas sp. | reverse complement strand
CGGTGTAGACCGCCATCTTGCCGCCCGGCAGGCAGAAGGCGTTGGCCTGGTCGGATTCGATCACGGCCACGTCCCAGTCGAAGGCGTCCCACTGGGTGACCGGCGCCACGCCGCGCGCGGCGGCAAGATCCTTTTCGACCTGCGGCGCCACCGCTACCAGGCGGCTCGCGATGTCGCGCACCTGGTTGGGCAGTTCGCCCTGCGTGACCACGTCGGATTGCGAAAGGATTTCCTCGTAGGCCTGCAGTCCGAGCGCGGCCTCCTGCTCGACCGAACTGTCGATCAGCTGCTGGCGCCCGGTGAAGGCGGCGTCCTGGCGGTTGGAGATCCAGTAATAGCCTGCGTACAGCGCGAAAAGGATGAGGACCCACCAGCGGAAGCCGCCGCGGCGACGCACGCCGGTACCGCCGAGGCCCTGGGGATCGACGCCCGCGCGGGGCCTGCCGATGCGGATCATGCACGTCTCCTTGCAAAGAGGTGCGGTGCCTTCTTCCCGCGGCCAAGGTAGCGCGCGCGGCGGGCCGTTGCACCGGGGCGGCCCTGCGCCGTAACGAGTGCGTTCAGTCCTGTGCGGCGGGCGCGACCAGTTCGCGCACCACGCGGAAGCCCAGGCGCGCGTTCGTCGAGTTCGGCGCGGCGCTCACGCGGAACGCCGAGCGCGCCTGGTCGGGCGCGCTGGCCCAGGAGCCGCCGCGCACCACGCGCCGCGCGCAGCCCGGATTGACCCAGGGCGAGCCGTCGTCGGGCGCGCGCTGGAAGCCGTCGTGCCAGCAATCCTCCACCCACTCCGACACATTGCCGTCGAGATCGTGCACGCCGTAGGCGTTGGGCTCGTAGCTGCGCACCGGCGCCGGCCCCCAGTGGCCGTCGTCGTAATCGGGAAAGGCCTTCGACCAGCTGCGCGAGGTGGCGGAACGATCCTTGTCGCCGGTGAGGTTGGCCAGCGCGCGCGCGGGGTTGCCATCGCCCCACGGATAGCGCGATGCGCGCCCGGCGCGCAATGCGTATTCGAATTCGGCCTCGGAAGGCAGCCGGTAGGATTTGCCGGTTTCGCGCGAGAGCCAATCGGCGTACGCCTTGGCGTCGTTCCACGACACGTGCACCACCGGCAGATTGCCGGTCGCGCGCTTGCCGCCGTGATCGTCTTCCCAACCCACGCCGGCGCGCTCGGCCATGCTGCCGGTGCGCTCGTCGTAGATCGTGCTGCGGCCGGCCTGGCTGGCGCTGGCGACGTAGCCCGTGGCATCGACGAAGGCGCGGAACTGCGCCACGGTGATCTCGGCGCGCGACAGCGCGAAGCCGCGCGACAGCGTGACGGCGTGGCGCGGGCCTTCGTTCTTCTTGCGATCGTCCTCGCCGCGCGGCGAACCCATCTCGAAGGTGCCGGCGGGGATCACCGCCAGCTCCGGCGCATTGCCGCCGCCGGCCAGCGGATCGACCACGGTTTGTCCCGGACGGAAGTTGCCGTAGATGCGCGCGTTGGCGATGCGCTGGCGCAATTCCTCGATGCCCTGCGCCTGCGCCGACACCGTTTCGAGCTGCGCCAGCAGCGACTGCGCGCGCGCCAGATCGCCGTCCGCGGTCGCCGCATGCGCCTCGTCGAGCAATTGCGCGGCGCGATCCTGGCGCATCTCCACGATGCGCGTGCTGGCGTTCTGCACCGCGCCCGACCCCGGCTGCACGCGCGCCGCCAGCGCCAGCAGACGATCGGATTCGCCGTAATCGCCGGCTTCGGCGGCGGCGTTGGCGCGCGCCACGAAATCGCTTTCGATGCGCGAGAGCGCGGCCTGCGCGCCGGCGTGGCCGGGCGCGCGCGCCAGCACCTCGCGGAACACCGCGGCGGCGTTGGCATCCGGCGGATCGACCAGCGCGCCGTTGGCCGCGAGGCGTTCGCCTTCCACCAGCAAGAGCGCGATCTCGCGCGCATCGCGCAGGCGCTGCGCAAAGGCCGCGACGCCGGGATCGTCGGCCGAATGCAGCCGCTGCAGCACGGGCAGCAACTGCGCCGCGGTTTCGAGTTCGCCCGCGTCGAGCGCCGCGTTGCCTCGCGCCGCGAGCGTTTCGGCGATGCGTCCGACGCCTTCGCGCGCACGCACGTTCGCGGCGTCGTGTTCGAGCACCGAAAGATAGAGCGCCAGTGCGTTGTTCTCGCCGCTTTCGACGCGGCCTTCCGCGAGCGCCGCATCGGCGCGCGCGAGCAGATCGTCGATGCCCTCGGCGGCCGCTTCGACCAACTGCGGTTCCCATTCCTGCGGCTGCGCGGCGGCATCGATCTCTTGCCGGCGGCGTTCGGCAGCGGCGTCGTTCGCGGCGATGTCGACTTCGGGCAAGGGCGCGGGCGCCTCGGGCGGCGGCGCATCGGA
Source organism: uncultured Aquimonas sp. (assembly GCA_946481615.1). Next base: position 1,545 of record CAMLOR010000315.1, on the reverse strand, counting down.
TTGCGCGGGCGCCGGATTGGCGCCGGCCAGCGGCGGCGGTTCGGATTCGCCGCAGGCAGCGAGGGCGCACGCCAGGCAAACGGCCAGCACGCGGCGGGACAGCTGTTCGCGCAATCCTTCCTCCACCCTGCCCCGGTTTGGCCCGCCGCGCCGAACTTAGGCTATTGTCGCGGCCTTATCAACTCGTGCGACTGCAAACTTCCATGGCCGATTGGATCGCCGACGCGGCGCTACTCGAACGACGCCTCGCGGCGCCCGGCGACGAGGCGGTCGCGCTCGACACGGAATTCATCCGCGAAAAAACCTTCTATCCGCAGCTCGCGCTGGTGCAGCTCGAACGCCATGGCGAGATCCTGCTGATCGATCCGCTCGCCGTGGGCGCGGCCGAGCCGTTCAAGCGCCTGCTGCGTTCGCCCGCACTCAAGATCATGCACAGTCCGAGCGAAGACCTGCAGACGCTCAAGCGTGCCTACGGCACCCTGCCACGGCCGATGTTCGACACGCAGGTGGCGGCGGCGCTCGCCGGTTTCGGCAGCGGACTCGGATACCAGGCGCTGATCGAGAAACTGCTCGGCATCCGCCTGGAGAAAGGCGAAACGCGTTCGGACTGGCTGCGCCGGCCCTTGTCGGAATCGCAACTGCATTACGCCGCCGACGATGTGCGGCATCTGCGCGCGGCGTGGCAGATCCTCGACGCGAAGCTGCGCGAGCTCGGCCGCCTGGGCTGGCTGATGGAAGACAGCGAGCGCCAGCTCGATGCCGCCGAGCGCGACGAACCCGATCCGAATCCGCATCTTTCGATGCGCAGCGCCGCGCGCCTGAAGCCCGAACAGCAGGCGCGCCTGCGCCGCCTGCTGCTGTGGCGCGAGGACCAGGCACGCCGCAGCGATCGGCCCAAGAGCTGGGTGATCGACAATGAACTGATCGTCGATCTGGCCGCGCGCAGCTTCGCGCAGCGCGCCGACTTCGACGCCTACCTCGCTTCGAAACCGAATGCCCCGCGCCGCACGCGCGACGAATTGTGGGATGCCCTGGCCGCGCCGCTGACACCGGCCGAACGCGATCTGCCGCTGACCGAAGCGCCCGATCCGCGCTGGCGCGAACCGCTGCGCCGCATGCAGGACGCCGTCGCCGCCGTCGCCACTGAACTGGCGCTGCCCGAAGGCCTGCTGGCCGCGCGCCGCCACCTCGAAGCCTTCCTGGCCGGCCGCGAATGGCCGCGTGCGCTGGAAGGCTGGCGCCGACCGCTGCTCGAACCGGCGCTGCGCCCGCTGCTCCCGCCGGGCTAGCCAGCGCCGGACGGCCTTGCGTATAATCGCGCCCCTTCGTGGGGCGGTAGCTCAGCTGGGAGAGCGCTGCGTTCGCAATGCAGAGGTCGGGAGTTCGATCCTCCTCCGCTCCACCACGATTCCCGACGACGGCGCCGCGAGGCGCCGTCGTCGTTTCCGGCCTTATCATGCGGCCCGATGGCCCCGTAGCTCAGCTGGATAGAGCGTCCCCCTCCTAAGGGGAAGGCCGCGCGTTCGAATCGCGCCGGGGCCACCA
>CAMLOR010000314.1 GCA_946481615.1 uncultured Aquimonas sp. | reverse complement strand
CGCAAAGCGCGCGGCGCCGTAGCCCTCGCCGGCCACCCCACCCCGGCAAGAGCACGTGCGACACGCCAACGCGAACCACCTGCTCTCCACACGCACACCCACACACGAACAGAAGAAAGCGCAGCACCGCTACACTGCGCGCCCATGTCCGCCTCGCCCAAGACCCGCGCCCATCTGCAGATCCATTTCTGCGTGCTGCTGTGGGGCTTCACCGCCATCCTCGGCAAACTGATCACGCTCCCCGCGCTGCCGCTGGTGTGGTGGCGCATGCTGCTCGTCACCGCGGCGCTGGCGCTGGTGCCGGCGGTGTGGCGCGGGCTTCGCCGCATGCCGGCGAAGCTGATGTTGTCGTATGCCGGCATCGGCGCGCTCGTCGCACTGCACTGGCTCACCTTCTACGGCTCGATCAAACTCGCCAACGCCTCGATCGCGGCTACCTGCATCGCGCTCGGGCCGGTGTTCCTCGCGCTGCTCGAACCCCTGCTCGCCGGCCGCCGCTTCGACCCACGCGAACTGCTGCTCGGCCTGGCCGTGGTGCCCGGCGTCGCGCTCGTGGTGGGCGGCGTGCCGGACGGCATGCGGCTGGGCATCGCCGTGGGCGCCGTCAGCGCCTTCCTCGTGGCGATCTTCGGCTCGCTCAACAAACGCCTGGTCGAACACGGCGACCCGCTCACCGTGACCGGCCTCGAACTGGGCGCCGGCGCCCTCACGCTCACCCTGCTGGCGCCCCTGCTGTTCGCCGCCTTCCCGATGTTCGGCACCGAACTGGCGGTGCTGCCCACGGGCCGCGACGCGCTGCTGCTGATCCTGCTTGCGCTGGCCTGCACCCTGCTGCCGTTCGCACTCTCGCTGGTGGCGCTGCGCCACATGAGCGCTTTCGCGGCCCAGCTCGCCATCAATCTCGAGCCGGTCTACGCCATCCTGCTCGCCATCGTGCTGCTCGACGAGCAGCGCGAACTCACCCCGCAGTTCTACCTCGGCGTGGCCGTGATTCTCGCCGCGGTGCTCGTCCATCCCCTGCTGGCGCGGCGCGAGACCCGCGACCAGCCGGCCTCGGCTGCTGATACGCTGTTGCGAGACCCCTGACGCCCTCGCCAACGTGGCCAAATCCCGCACCCATCCCGCGAATCGTCCCGCCGCCCCCGCCGCACGCAAACCGCGCACCCCGCCCGACTGGCCGATCGTGATCCTCGCGGGGCTGGGCGCCCTGCTCTGCCTCTACCTCTCGATCCTGGCCCTCGGCGGCCAGCCGCCCGCGCTCTGCACGCCGGGCTCGGGCTGCGACGCCGTGCAGCAAAGCCCGTGGTCGCGCGTGTTCGGCATCCCGGTGGCGCTGTTCGGCTTCGGGCTGTACGCACTCCTCACGCTGATCGCCGTCCTGCCGATGAAGCCGGTGAAGCGCTGGCGCCGGCTGTGGTCGCTGGCGCTGATCGGCGTGGCCGTGAGCCTCTACCTCACCCTGGCCGCGGCGATCTCGGTGAAGGCCACCTGCGCGTGGTGCCTGGCCTCGCTCGGGCTGATCCTGGCGATCTTCGCCACGCTCAACCTGCGCCGCCCCGACACCGCGCCCGGCCTGCCCTGGCGCGGCTGGATGCTCAACCACGCCATCGTGCTGCTGGCGCTGATCGGCACCGTGTACGCGCAGCAGAGCGGCATGCTCACGCCGCCCGAAGACCCCAGGCTCGCCGCGCTTGCCACCCATCTGAAGCAGCGCGACGCGAAGTTCTACGGTGCCGCCTGGTGCGCCAACTGCACCGAACAGAAGCGCCTCTTCGGCCGCGCCGCCGAGCGTCTGCCTTATGTCGAGTGCAGCCCCAACGGGCCGAAGGGCGCGGTCACTTTCGCCTGCGTCAGCGCCAACGTGCAGGCCTATCCGACCTGGGTGATCCGCGGCCGCACCTACACCGAGGTGATGCAACCGGAGGAACTGGCGAAGCGTTCCGGCTTCGACTGGAACGGTTTCGCCGCGCGCCAGGAGCCGCAACCGTGAGCGCGCGCTGGTGCGCGATGACGTTGTTCGCCGCCGGCGCCGCGTCGGCTGCGCCGACGCCTTCCGTCGAAGGCACCTGGCACGTCGGCAGCGCGCAGGTCGCGCCCTGGGTGGACGAAGATGCCGAGCGACCGGACAGTACCTGGCTGCTCGGCAAGAACATCACCTTCGCGGCCGGCCATGTGGAAGGCCCCGGCGTGCTGTCGTGCGCCAACGCCGGCTACGAATACGACCAGCGCCCGCTCGAAGGCCTGTTCCAGGGCAATCTTCCTGCACCGGTGGAGAACGGCGCGGGCAGCGTGGGGCTCGTGCGCGCTCCCGTGGACAGCGTCACGCTCACTTGCGACACCGGCGTGTTCGACATGCACTTCGCCACGCAAGATGCCTTGCTGCTCGGCCTCGACAACGTGGTCTGGGTGCTCGATCGCTCGCCCGGCGCACTGGCCAAGCCGGGAACGCCGGAGCACGCCGTACAGATGCTGCTCGAAGACCATTACGCCAATGGACTCGGCTTCTACCAGGAGCGCGCCGCGGCGCAAAAGCGTTTCTTCACCGCCGCACTGGGCAAGCGCGTCGACGACTACTTCGCGCAGGATTTCCCGGACGACGAAGTGCCGCCGATCAACGGCGACGTGATCACCGATTCGCAGGAATATCCGCCGGTGTTCTCGGTGCGCGAAGCGAAGGCCACCGGCGATGCGATGCTCGTGCCCGTGCGCTACGACGACGGTCACGCCACGCGCGTGGTGCATTTCCGCCTGAAGCGCGAAGGCGAAGACTGGCGCGTCGACGACATCGAATACGAACACGGCACGCCGTTCACCGCGCTGCTGGCGCTCAAGCCCGGCGAGTGAAGCCCGCCCGCGCGTGAACGGCCCGGTTCGCCGCGCGGCCGCGGCGCGGGCCGCGTGGCTAAACTCGCGCGGATGCCCAGGCTTTCCGACTGCACGACGTACCCGCTGCTCCTGATCGCAGGCTTCACCGTCGACAGCGGACTCGTCCACGCGCAGGCCACCCTGCCGCAGTTGATCGCCATCGACACTTCCGGCAGCGAAACACCGAATTTCGGGTTGCCCGATGCCCCGCTCGGCACGCCCGTGACGCAACTGCGGTTGCGCTTCGACGCCGCTCTTCCCGCGATTTCGTCGTCGGTCTTCCGCGTGGTCGAGGCCGGTGCCGACCGCTTGGCGGATACGCTCGCCTGCGGCCTGCTTCCCACCGGCGACGATATCGACATCGGCATCGCCGGCGTGCACTGGGATGCCTCGCACTTCGAGGCCACCTTGCAACTCGATGCGCCGCGCGGCCTGCCGCGAGGGCGGTATCGCGTCCTGGCCTGCGAGGCGATCGACATAGGTGGCCTGCCGGGCGCCGCCGCGCGGCGCGAGTTCACCGTCGACGAAACGCCCGTGCTCGAGAATCCAGGGTTCGACGATTCCATCGCCGGCTGGACGACCCCGAACCTGCCCGGCGTCGCGACCGCCGCGCATGCGCCGCTCGCGGACGCCGACGACGCGCCGCAGTCGGGCGCCCTGCGCGCCGTGGCGAGCCAGGCGCTGCAACTCGCGCAGGACGGTTGCACCGTCCTCTATCCGCTCGTGGGCTGGGGCGATTCGAACTGGCGGCTGAGCCTGCACCATCGCGTCGTCACAGGATCGGTGCGCATCACGGCGGAAATGTGGACGGGCTTCAGCGGCGACATGGGCGAACCCGAGTGCCGCGGTCCCGGCATCACCGACCGCGTCTTCTTCGACGCGCAGGCCGCGCCGTCATTTTCCACCTACGATTCGGGCTGGCGTCCCTTCGAGGCCATGCCGCTCGCGCAACTGCGCTTATGGGTGTCCTCGCGCAACGGCCAGCCCTTCGAGGTCCTGTTCGACGACCTCGGCCTGCGCTTCGACTCGCGTGTAATCTTCCGCGACGA
>CAMLOR010000313.1 GCA_946481615.1 uncultured Aquimonas sp. | reverse complement strand
CCGGGCTCGCCGTCGGGATTGATGAAATCGCGCAGCGTGGTGCCGCCGCGTTCGATCGAGTACGCGAGGATGTCCTTGATCGCCTGCGCCAGCCGCGCGTAGCGCTCGCGCGAAACGCGGCCGGCTTCGCGCGCCGGATGGATGCCGGCCTTGAACAGGGCTTCGGCGGCGTAGATGTTGCCCACGCCCACCACGATGGCCTGATCCATCAGGAAATGTTTCACCGGCGATTTGCGGCCGCGGCTCTTCGCGAACAGGTAGTCGCCGTCGAAATCGTCGCCGAGCGGCTCGGGCCCGAGATTGCGCAGCAGCTCGTGCGTGGTGCCGTGCGCCTGCCACAGCAGCGCGCCGAAGCGGCGCGGGTCGGTGAGGCGCAGAAGGCGGCCGGAGTCGAGCAGCAGGTCGGCGTGATCGTGCAGTTTCACGGCGGCGTCCTGCGCCAGCACGCGCAGCGAACCCGACATGCCCAGATGCAGGATCACCGCGCCCGTCTGCACGTCCAGCAGCAGATATTTGGCGCGCCGCCGGACCGCCTCGATGCGCTGGCCCGGCAACTCGCGGCTGATTTCCGGCGGTATCGGCCAACGCAGATCAGGCCGGCGCAAACGCGCCTCCAGCACGCGGCGGCGGAGCAGGTGCGGCTCGATACCACGGCGTGTGGTTTCGACCTCGGGCAGTTCGGGCATGTGACGGCAGTCTTGAAATCGTCGGTGAGCGGCTCCATACCGCGGCGCAGGGATGGTATCGCGCCTCCCGCGCGGGCAATATCCGCGCATCCACGGAGTCTCCGATGCTTTCCCCGATTCTCGATTTCCTGGCCGGCGGGCTCATCCAAGCCGGCTGGGGCACGCTGCTGATCTGGTTCCTGGTCGTCACGCAGCTGACGATCTTCTCGGTCACGCTCTATCTGCACCGCAGCCAGGCCCATCGCGGCGTGGATTTCCATCCGGTGCTGGCGCACTTCTTCCGTTTCTGGACCTGGCTCACCACGTCCATGATCACGAAGGAGTGGGCGGCCATCCATCGCAAGCACCACGCCAAGTGCGAGACGGAAGAAGATCCGCACAGCCCGATGCACAAGGGCATCAAGACCGTGTTCTGGCGCGGCGTGGAGCTGTACCGCGAAGCGCGCGCCGACCGCGAGTCGATCGAGAAGTACGGCAAGGGCTGCCCGGACGACTGGATCGAACGCAAGCTCTACACGCCGCACGCCACGAAGGGCCCGGTGCTGATGCTGCTGATCGACTTCGCGCTGTTCGGCGCGGCCGGCATCGCGGTGTGGGCGATCCAGATGGCATGGATCCCGTTCTGGGCGGCCGGCGTCGTCAACGGCCTCGGCCACTGGTGGGGCTATCGCAATTTCGAAACCACCGACACCGCGACCAACCTCACGCCGTGGGGCGTGTGGATCGGCGGCGAGGAGCTGCATAACAACCACCACGCGTTCCCGTCGTCGGCGAAGTTCGCGCTGCGCCGCTTCGAGTTCGACATCGGCTGGGCCGCGATCAAGTTCTTCGAGTTCTTCGGCCTCGCCAAGGTGCTGCGCGTGGCGCCGTCGCTCGACGTGCGTCCGAACATCCCGATGCCGGACGGCGAGACGCTCAAGGCGCTGCTCTCGCACCGCTTCCAGGCCATGACCGATTTCTACCGCGGCGTGATGCTGCCGGCGCTGCGCGAGGAAGCCACGCACGCAAAAGAACTTCCGCGCCGTTGGCGCAAGGCGCTGGCCGACAACGGGCGCTGGCTCGACGAGCAATCGCGCGAGCGCTGGCAGGCGTGGGTGACGAACCGCCCGAAGCTCGCCGCATTGGTCGAATACCGCACGCGCCTGGCGGCCGTGCTGGAAGAACGCCAGCAGGATGCCGCCACCACGCTGGCGCGCCTGCAGGAGTGGTGCCGCGAGGCCGAGGCTTCGGGCAACCGCGCGCTGGAAGAATTCGCGGCGCGTCTGCGCGGCTATGCGCTGGTGCCGGTCAAGGCGGCCTGACGGCCGCGCCACGGCAGCGTGCTTCGGCGCGCTGCTGCTGTCGTTGGCCGGCACGCTGGCGGCGCAACCGCTGCCGCGCACGCCGGCCGACTACCTCGTCACGATGGACCGCGACGGCGATCGCCGTGTCGCGCTTTCCGAATATCAGGATTACCTGAGCCGCGGCTTCCAGCAGATGGATCGCGACGGCGACGGCCGCCTCAGCGCCGTCGAGATGCCGCAAGGCACGCGCAGCCGCCGCGTGCCCACGATCGAGAACCATCGCCGCTCGCTGGCCGCCACCTTCGACCGCCAGGATGCCGACAACGACGGCTACCTCGACGCGCGCGAACTGGCCGCGCCTCCGCGCTGAGGCGCGTACGAAACGGAAACACGCGCAACTGCGTTATCGTGGCGTCGCCGCCGGAGGTTCGCCCATGACGCGCCCGCTGTTCACGCTCTTGCTCGCTGTCTGCACACCGTGCGCGGCAGCCGCCGAATCGGCGCCAACCGCAGCCGTCCAGTTGCCCATGATCGCGCTCGAACGCGACGGCGGCGACTGGCGCGTGGACTACGACTTCGACACGCCCGTGCGCGAGATGCGCTTCATGCGCACCGATGCCAAGGGCAACCGTGCGGCGATGTGGACGGCGGAGGACGAAGACTTCGCCATCGTCGTGGAAGAAGGCGAGGAAGTGGTGCGTCGGCGCGACGGCGAACTTTTCGATCACGCCGCCTTCCGCATGGCGCCGCGCTACGTGCCGCTCGACAAGGACTATGCGCCGTTCTCGCCGTTCGGCGACGGCGGCCTGCTGATCCACACCGGCCGCTTCTTCGCCTGCGCGCCGCGCTGCGAGGAAGACGAAGGATCGCCGGCGTGGTCGTTCACCGTGGAAGCCCCCGGGACGAGCGTGTTGCACGCGGGCCGGGTGCACGAGGACCGCGCGCGGTTCGTGGAGCGCGACAGCGGCACGAACATCTATGTCGGCGCCACCGAGCCGGTCGAGACTTCGCACGTGCTCGCGGTGATCGACGCGAAGTTCCCGCGGCCGGTGCGCGCCATGCTCGAGGAAACCTTTCCGAAGCTGATGGATTTCTACGCGCAGCGCCTCGGCGCCCTGCCGCAGAAGCCGATGATGTTCGCCTCCAACGACGAGGCGCACCCCAGCGGCGGCTTCGGCCGCCAGGGCGGCACGCTGCCCGGCCAGGTTTTCATGCATCTGTACGGCCCGCAGCCGGAGCAGGCGAATCCGCGCGCCGGCGCCGAGGCCATGCGCGGCTTCTTCGCGCACGAGGCCGCGCACCTGTATCAGCGCTACGAAGGCAACCAGGACGAGGCCGACGCGTGGATGCACGAAGGCGGCGCGGACGCCTTCGCGTTGCTGGCGCTGCAGGAACTCGGTCTGGCGGATGCGGCATACCGCGACACTCAGATCGACATCGCGATGCAGCAGTGCGAGCGCGGGGTGAAAGGCTTCGCGCTGCGCGAGTCCGCCGCACGCGGCGCGTTCGACAACTACTACCGCTGCGGCTTTCTCATGCATCTGGCGGTCGATGCCGCGGCGCGCCGCCAGAGTGCGGGCAGCTGCGATCTTTTCTGCGTGTGGCGCGCCTTCTTCGATCGCGTCGACACCGGCGCCGACTGGAGCGCCGAAACCTACTACGCCACGGTGGACGAACTCGCCGGCCGCACCACCGGCCGCTTCGTGCGCGAGGCGGCGATGCAATCGCACGACGACGTGCGTGCCTTCTTCGAGGGCGGCCTCGTCGCCGCCGGTGCGAAAGCGGCGCCGGCGACTCCCTGATCGCAACGGTCTCGCCGAGGTTCGTTGCTAGACGTTCGCACGCTCGGGTGAGAGCAGGTGGGCGCTGCCGTGTCTCGCCCGTGCCCTTGCCGGGGTGGGGGGGGGCCGGCGGGGGGGGCGGGCCCCCGGGGGGCGCGGCGGGGCGCCGGGGGGGGCGGCGGGCGCGGGGGCG
>CAMLOR010000312.1 GCA_946481615.1 uncultured Aquimonas sp. | reverse complement strand
GTTTTCGCTGAGGCAGGGATGCCGAATCGAAAACCCCCGGCCGACTCCAGCTTCCCGCGCGCAGCGCGGGCGCCGCAGCCGGGCCGGCCACCCCACCCCGGCAAGAGCACAGGCGACGACACAACAGCACCCACCTGCTCTCCACCCGAACCGCGACAACGCCCATCAAAAAACGACAGGCTCCCGATCACGCAGTGCCAGCAAGCGCTCCCGATAGGACGCACGTGTTGCGCCTTCGCTCAGGGTCATCGCGCGCTCCAGTGCGTCGCGCGCACGTGCGGTGTCGCCGGAGCGTTGCAGGGCGTTGGCGAGAGCCGCGTGGAAGCGGTGGTCGCCGCGGTGCAGTTTGATGGCGCGGCGGTAGTGCGCGACGGCATTCGCGAAATCGCCCGCGCTTTCGTAGTCGATCGCCTGCAGGAAGTGGTGGAACGGATCGCGCTGCTGCACCTGCCGCAGACGCTCGCGGAAGCGCGCTTCGCGCTCGCCGTCGCCGTCGCGCCGCGCCATGCCGATCATGTTGAACAGCGCGTTGGTGTTGTCCGGATCCAGCTGCAGGGCGCGATCGTAGGCGCGCCGGGCCGCCTCCACGTCGCCGGCGCGAAGTTCCAGCACGCCGGCATTGCTCCAGTGGCTGGCGCGATCGGCCTCCAGCTCCAGCGCCGTCGCCATGTGCGCGCGCGCCGCCGCCAGCTCGCCGCGCGCCAGCGATTCCATCGCCACGTTGTTGTGATAGCGCGCCACCAGGCTGCGCTGCGTCAGGCGCACCGGCTGGCCGCGCAGGATCACCGCATCGCGCGCCACATCCACGATGAATCGCCGCGGGCCGATGCGCACCACGACGTTGACATGGCTGTTGCGGAAGAAGATGCCGTCCTCGCGCTGCCAGGACAGCGTTTCCTCGATCGCCTGCGGATAGGCCTCGAGCCCGGCCTCGCGCGCCAGCGCCAGGAACAGCAGCGCGAACCCCAGGCAGTTGGCCTTGCGCGTCGCGTAGACCTGTTCGACGGTGTAGGTGGCGCCTTCTTCGTAGCGCATGCCAAGACCGTTGGCATCGAAGACGAAATCCACCATGCGCTCGAGCCGCACCCGCCGGGTCGACTCGTCCTGCAGCACGCGCTCCGCGAAGGCTTCGCGCAACGCCGGCGGCATCGTCATGATCGACGGCGACGCCTCGGCATCGGGGACTTCGCACCGCCCTGCGGCAGGACATGCCAGCACGATGGCGAGCAGCCAGCGGCACATCGCAATCCCTCCCCGCCTGATACGGCGAGCCGAGCCGGGAAGCCCAGTTTAAGCGCCGCGTCGCGCGCGCAGCCAAACGCCGCGGAAATCAGCAGTCCTGGCCCAGGCCGGCCACCAGCGCGACCAGCCGGTCGAGGTCGCTGCCATCGTTGGCGAGGCCGAGCGACGCGCGGATCGCACCGACCTCGACGCCGGCGCAATCGGAGAAGCGGCGCGGCGTGAAATCGTCGTCCAGATCGCGCAGACAGTTCGCAAGCCGCACCGGATCGGCGCCGAACGCCGCCTCCGACGCGCCCGGATTGCAGAAACAGCCGCCGCGCACGGAGATGCCGGCGTCGCGCGCCGCGCTTTCGACCTGCGCGTAGGGCAGCGGACGGCCGCGCGCATCGAGCACGTTGAAGCACAACGCACCGCCGCGCGACGCCGGCGACTCCGGGCCGTACAGCCACACGCGCGGCGCGCCATCGCGATGCTTCAGCTGCCGCAATCGTGCGAGCAGTTCGGCGGTGAGCGCGGCCACGCGACGTTGCAGCCGCGGCATGCCCACCTCCTCGAGCAGGGCGAAACCCGCGGGCAACGCCGCGATGCCGAGGAAATCCGGCGTGCCGTCCTCGAAGCCTTCGGCGCCGTCGTGCAATCGATGTCCGTCCGCCGCCACCGATGCGAAACGCACGGTGCCGCCGGCGAACCAGGGGCGACGCAGGCGCTGCATCGCCTCGCGGCGCATCACCAGCGCGCCGAGGCCCGTGGGATAGCCGAACAACTTGTAGAACGAGAGCACGGCGAAATCCGCCGGATGCTCGCGCAGGCTGAGCGGATGGCTGGGAATGTACGCCGCGCAGTCGAGCAAGACGTCGAAGCCCAGCGCCTGCGCCTGCCGCACCAGTGCCAGCGGATGCCGCACGCCGGAAAAATTCGACTGCGCGGGAAACGCCAGCAGGCCGGTTCCCGCCGCCGCGGCTTCGCGAAGACGATGCAGCGGATCCGCCAGTTCGAGCGTGGCGTCCAGCGGGAGGATGCGCACCGCCGCACCGGCCCGGCGCGCGTACTCGCGGATGCCGTTGATCGAGTTGTGATTGTCGGCCGAAAGCACCAGCTGGCGGCGCGCGCCGAAGGGGTAGCTCTCGGCTACCAGTTTGATCGCGGCGCTACTGTTGGCCGTGAAGCAGACCGCGTGGGTCGACTCGTCGACATCGAGGAAGCGCAGCATCGCCGCGCGCGCCTGCTCGATCGCTCGCGTGCTCGCACGCGCCGTCGCCGATTCCGAATGTGGATTGCCGAACAATCCCGTCTCGAGCAGGCGCAGGTGCGCGCGCACCTGCGAGGCGCCGTAGAGCGCGCTGCCGGTGTAGTCGAGGTAGCAATGACCCTGTTCGTCGAGCCGGGCGAACTCACGCCGGCGCAGCGCGGCGAAGTCGAAGGCTTCGTCGGTGTCCACGCGCGCGCGGGATTCGGCGGCGTCGGTCAACATCCGCGCCGGCTCCGGAGGCGACGGGCCGCTGCGCCGGGATCCAACACGCGCGGCGAACCACCGAAATAGCGGCTCAGCCCCGCGCGCGCCGTGAATTGCGCCCGCTGTTCTTCCGAAGCATCGCTGCGCATCACCGGAAACAGCACGTCCTCGTTCCAGGCTTCGATGCCGCCGCGCAAGCGCAGCACGCGCTCCGGATTCCCGTTCGGCGGCAGCACGTCGTCCGTGCTGCGTTCGCCGTAAAGAACGACGGTCTGGCCGGCCTCGCCGACGAATCCCGCGAGCGGCCGCGCGCCGGGCAGGCCGTCGCGTTCCACCGCATCCGGCGGCCGCGCGTCGAGGACGACGAGAGCCGGCTGCCGTGCACGGATCCACTCGGCCAACTGCACGGCGGAAACCTCGTCGCGAGCGAGCGGCGATTCGGGAGTGCCGGCGAACGCTGCGAGAGCCGCGGCGCAGATCGCCAATGCGGCGAGCACGCGATGGATGGCCGTCCTCATCGCACGCGCCGTTCGAACGCGCGGCACGCAGCGAACGCGAGCAGCGCCAGCGCCGTCACCGCAGCAACCACCACGCCATAAGGCAGCCCGAAGAACTCCGGCAGCGTCCACGCGCCGCGCGCCGAGCTTTCGAAGAAGGCACGGAAGCGATCCAGCACCAGGCCCACGATCAACATGCCGAACGACAATCCGAGCAGCACGAACCATCCATCGATGCGCCCCGTCGCGGCCGAAACGCAGGCGGTGCCTGGGCACAAGCCCGCCACGATCAGGCCCGCGCCGAACAGCACGGCGCCGACGATCTGCGGCCCCACATACGTTTCCGGCACGTACAACGCCTGCACATCGAGCCACCCGAAACGGCCGAGCCAGAACACGCCGAGCATCGCCACCAGCAGGGCGCTGAACATCACCTTCAGCACCGTGAGATCGCGGCCGTAGAACTGCCCGGCGAGCTTGCGCGCGCTGCCCAGTCCCGCGCGTTCGAGCGCGAATCCGAAGGCGATGCCGATGCTCACCGCCGCCAGCAGCGAGGCCCCGAGCGGACCGCCTTCCGCGACGAACGGCGCGCTCATGCCCACGCCCTGCGCAGCAGCGGTGCGAACGCGTAGGCGCCGGCGAACGCCACGCCCAGGAACAGCCAGCTGCCGACGCTCAGCAATGCGCCGCCCGTCAGCGCCTGCCCGCTGGTGCAGCCGCGCGCGAACACGGCGCCCGCGGCCATCAACACGCCGCCGC
>CAMLOR010000311.1 GCA_946481615.1 uncultured Aquimonas sp. | reverse complement strand
GGAAGTGCAATGGAAAACCCCCGGCGACCGGAGGGCACCCGCGCGCGCAGCGCGCGGGCGGCGCAACCCATCCCCGAACCCCCGAGCGCCCCCGCGTCCCGCCGAGCCATGCGACGACGAACGCAAACCCGCCCCCGCTATCATGGCGAATGTCCGAATTCACCGATCTACCGCTGAAACCCGCGCTGTTCCAGGGCCTCGACGCCCTCGGCCACGTGCAGATGACGCCCGTGCAAGCGCAGAGCCTGCCGCTGCTGCTGGAAGGCCGCGATCTGATTGCGCAGGCACCCACCGGTAGCGGCAAGACCGCCGCTTTCGGGCTCGCGTTGCTGCATCGGCTCGACCCCGCGCAAACGCGTGTGCAGGCGCTGGTGTTGTGTCCTACGCGCGAGTTGGCCGACCAGGTCGGGAAGCAGGTGCGCAAGCTCGCCACCGGCATTCCGAACCTGAAGCTGCTCACGCTGGTGGGCGGCACCCCGCTCGCGCCGCAACTGGCGTCGCTGCAGCAGCATGCGCCGCACGTCGTCGTCGGCACGCCGGGCCGCGTGCAGGAACTGCTGCGCAAGAAGGCGCTCGATCTGCGCCACGTCGCGGTGCTCGTGCTCGACGAAGCCGACCGCATGCTCGACATGGGCTTCGAGGAACAGATCGCGGAGATCCTCGGCAAGACGCCGAAGACGCGCCAGACCCTGCTGTTCTCGGCCACTTTTCCCGAGGCGATCCGCGCCATCGCGAAATCCTCGATGCGCGAGCCGGCGGAAGTCACCGTCGAAGGCACCGCGCAGCGCGCCGTCATCGAACAGCGTTTCTTCGAGGTCGATCCGGCGCAGCGGCCCGCGGCGCTCGCCGGGCTGCTGCTGCAGTTCAAGCCCGAATCGGCCGTGGTGTTCTGCAATATGCGCAAGGACACCGTCGAGGTGGTTTCCTCGCTCGAACACCTCGGCTTCTCGGCGCTCGCCCTGCACGGCGACATGGAACAGCGCGATCGCGACGAGGTGCTGGTGCGCTTCGCCAACCGCAGCTGCAACGTGCTGGTGGCGAGCGACGTGGCCGCGCGCGGGCTCGACGTCGAGGATCTCGCGGCCGTGATCAACTACGAACTGCCGACCGACGCCGACACCTACACCCACCGCATCGGCCGCACCGGGCGCGCCGGACGCGAGGGCCTTGCGCTCAGTCTGTGCACGCCGCGCGAACTGCCGCGCGCACGGCAGCTCGAAGAAGCACTGGGCACGCCGCTGCGCTGGGAGCGTGCGCCGCTCGCGACCCTGCGCCCCGGCAGCGCCCCGCCCGCACGCATGACCACGCTGCGCATCGACGCCGGCCGCACCGACAAACTGCGCCCCGGCGACGTGGTCGGCGCGCTCACCGGCGAGGCCGGCATCGACAACGCCGCCATCGGCAAGATCGACGTGTTCGCCACGCGCAGCTACGTGGCGATCGAGCGCACGCAGGCAAAGCGCGCCGTGCAGCGGCTGCAGGCCGGCAGGATCAAGGGACGCCGATTCCGCGTGCAGGCGATCTGAGCGCGGGCCGGCTATGCTGCCGGCAGCTCGCAGGGAATCCGAGATGGCGGACGCGAACCCGGCACCGCTGGCGCCCGAACAGTTGCGCGCCACGCGGCTGCAGACCCTTCCCAGGCGCACCTACCGCTTCCGCCTGCTCGGCATGGGGCTGGCGGCCATCGCGCTGAGCGCCGTGCTGGCCGAGATCGACGCGCATCCCGCGGCCTGGTCCTGGATGGTGGCGAGCTGCCTCGCGTGGCCGCACTTCGCGTACTGGCGCGCGCGGCGCGCACGCGATCCCTTCCGCGCCGAACTGCAGAACTTCGTCGCCGATTCCATGATCGCCGGCAGCTGGGTGCCGCTGGTCCACTTCAACCTGCTGCCTTCGGCGGTGCTGGTGACGGTGGTGACGGCCGACAAGATCAATGCCGGCGTGCGCAACCTGTGGCTGCGTTCGCTGCCGTGGCTGGCGGGCGGGCTGCTCGTGGCGGGGCTGTTCACCGGCTTCGCGTGCGAGCCCGTCACCAGCCAGCGCGTGATCCTGGCCTGCCTGCCGATCATGGTGATCCACACCCTGGCCGTGAGCCTGAGCAGTTACCGGCTGGTGCGCCGCGTGCAGCGCCAGAACCTGGAACTGGAAGAACTCAGCCGCATCGATGCCCTCACCGGCCTCGAAGGCCGCCGCCATTGGCAGATGCGCGCCGAAGCGTTGTTGCAACGCCAGCGCGAAGGTGCCACGCCCGCCACGCTGGTGCTGGTCGACATCGATCGCTTCAAGGAGATCAACGATCGCCACGGTCACGCCATCGGCGACGACGTGCTGCGCGCGATCGCCGAGCGCCTGCGCGCCTCGATGCCCGCCGGCAGCGCCGCCGGACGCCTGGGCGGCGACGAGTTCGCGGTCGCCGTGCCCGCCGATCTTGCGATCGCCGCAGCCTGCGCGGAGACCTTGCGCGCGGTGGTCGAATCGTTGGGCTTCCCGCGCTCGCCGGGCCTGCGCTGCTCGGTCAGCCTGGGCCTGGCACCGGCGGGCGAAGGCATGCGCGAGCTGCGCGAATGGATGGAAGCCGCGGATCGCGCGCTGTACGAAGCCAAGAGCGCGGGCCGCAATCGGGTGACGAGCGCTTCGGCGCGGTAGCGCTCAGCGCAGCTGGCTGTCCTTGCTGCCGCGGCGGTTGTAGCCGCTGAAGTTCGCCTGTTCGTCGTCCTGCGCTTGCTGACAGGCCACGCACAGGCGCACGCCGGGAAGCGCCTTGCGGCGCGCGGCGGGGATTTCGGCGTCGCATTCGGCGCAGTGGGTCAGCCCCGGCCCCGAGGGCAGCTGACTGCGGGCGCGCTTGATGGCGTCCTTGATGGTCGCGTCGATCTGTTCCTGCACGGCGCCTTCGCCGGCCCAGCCCGTGGCCATGGCGGTCTCCTCGAAATCCCAGTGCTTTTAACAGGATAGGGCCGCTTCCCCCGGAAACAAGTGAGCGCCATGACTTCCTGCCCATGGCTATTGCGAACTTCGCACTATTATTCTCTCCACCATGGAAACCACCCACCTCAAGAAGTTCCAGAAGGAGCTCGCCGCCGGCACCGTGGCCCTGGTGCTGCTGGCCGTGCTGGCGCAGTCCGCGGAGCCGATGTACGGCTACCAGATCGCCAAGCGCCTGGAGCGCGGCGGCGATTCGCTGGGCGGCAAGCAGAGCGCGCTCTATCCCGTGTTGCGAAATCTGCACGCGGCGGGGCTGCTCGACAGCTTCGTCG
This sequence comes from uncultured Aquimonas sp., assembly GCA_946481615.1. The sequence goes on along the minus strand of CAMLOR010000311.1, from coordinate 758 downwards.
AACCTTCGATCAGCGGCCCGCCGCGCCGCTACTACGCCATCACCGCCGAAGGCCGCGCCGTGCTGCGCGACTGGACGCACGCCTGGAGCGACGCCCGCGATTTCGTCGACTCCATCCTCTCTTCACCGCAAGGAATCCGCGCATGAGCGCCGCGCTGCCCACGACCATCCCCGACTACCTCGCGCAGCTGCGCGCCGCGCTCGCCGGCAACGATCCCGCCCTGGTGCAGGATGCGCTGTTCGACGCGGAGGAATACCTGCGGGGCGAACTGGCGGAGAACCCGCAGGAAAGCGAAGCGGCGGTGATCGCGCGCGTGGCTTCGAGCTACGGCGCGCCGGCCGAAGTGGCCGAGATCTACCGCGACACCGAAACCCGCGTGGTGCAGGCGCTGCGCACGCCGCCCGCCGCGCCGCGGCCGCGCGGCCTGGCCGGCCGCTTCTTCGGCGTCGCGGCCGATCCGCACACCTGGGGCGCACTGTTCTACATGTTGCTTTCGCTGGCCACGGGCATCGTGTATTTCACGCTGGCGGTCACCGGCACCAGTCTCTCGCTGGGCCTGATGATCCTGATCGTCGGCGTGCCGTTCGCGCTGCTGTTCCTTGGCCTCACGCGCGTGCTGTCGCTCGTTGAAGGACGCCTCGTGGAAGTGATGCTGGGCGAGCGCATGCCGCGCCGTCCGCTGTATTCGAACCGCGCCCTGCCCCTGCGCGAGCGCATCGGCGGCATGCTGCGCGATCCGCGCACCTGGTCGACGCTGT
>CAMLOR010000310.1 GCA_946481615.1 uncultured Aquimonas sp. | reverse complement strand
GTCGAGATGTTGAAGGTGTGCGCGCCGTCGCCGCCGGTGCCGACGATGTCGACGAAGTTCGCCGCGTCGGGCACGTCGACCTTCGCCGCCAGTTCGCGCATCACCTGCGCCGCACCGGCGATCTCGCCGACGGTTTCCTTCTTCACCCGCAGCCCGGTCAGGAGGGCGGCGCTCATCACCGGCGAAACCTCGCCGCGCATGATCATGCGCATTAGATCCACCATCTCGTCGTGGAAGATCTCGCGGTGCTCGATCGCGCGTTGCAGGGCTTCTTGCGGGGTGATGGGCATGAGGCGCGAAGTCCGCCTCAGGCCATGAACCCGAGGTCGGACGAATTGAAGAGGGAAAGGCGCGGGAACAGCATCGCGAGATCGCTCGGACTCGTGACGCCGAACCACCGCGCCAGCGTAGCAGCGTACTGATCCGTGCTGGTAGTCGGGATCACCTGGCCGTAGGCGGCGTCGTCCGGATTGTCGGTCTTCAGCAGCGAAGGCATGCGCCCGTAGAAGCGCCGTCCCTGTACCGCCCCGCCCAGCACGAAGTGGTGGCCGCCCCAGCCATGGTCGGTACCGTCGCCGTTGGTGGAGAGCGTGCGGCCGAAATCCGAGGCGGTGAACTGGGTGACGTTCGACGCCACGCCCATCTGCACCGTGGCCTGGTAGAACGCGTGCATTGCCGCCGACAGCTGCCCGAGCAACGCCACCTGGATGTCGATCTGATCGTCGTGGGTGTCGTAGCCGCCCATGCTCACGAAGAACACCTGGCGTTTCATGCCGAGCGCATTGCGCACGTTGATCAGGTTCGCCACCTGCCGCAGCTGGCCGCCGACGGAAGTTTCCGGGAACGGTACGTTCCACGTCGGCAGCGGATTCAGCGCGGCGCGCAGCGTTTCGTAGTTCTCGATGGCACGTCGCGTGCCGGCGGCGTACGCACGCTCGAACACGTGCGCCTGCGTATCCGCGGCGGCCAGCGCCTGGAAGGCCTGCGTACCGAGTTCGTTCTGATACGCGCCCAGATACTCGATGCGTTCGACCGCGCAGTAGTCGTTCGCGTAGCACGGGCTCATGACGTACTGATCGGTCGTCGTGCCGCGCTGGAACAGGCTCTGGCTGCCCATCGACATCGCCATCGCGACCTGCCCGTCCGGGTTGGCGGAGGCATGCAGCAGATCCGCGATGCGGCCGCCCCAGCCGTCGGCGCTGGCGTCGTCCGGACGCGAGGTCTGCCAGAAATTGGCCTGGTCCGCGTGCGAGAACAGCTGCGGGGGCGCCAGCGCGACATTGGCCTGGTATTGCGCCTTCGTCAGCGGCTGCAGCAGCGGGCCCACGTTCGCGACGATCGCCGCGCGGCCGGCGTTGAAATGGGTGGCAAGGTCCGGCATCGAGGGATGCAGCCCGTAGGTGCCGCCATCGCCCGGCAGGTGCGTCGCCAGGGGATCGAGCGCCCGCGTCATCGCGTCGGCCTGCGCCACCAGCATCGCGGGACGCGTGGCCGCGTAGTCGGCGTAATGCGCGTTGTCGATCGGCACGATGGTGTTGAAGCTGTCGTTGCCGCCATGCAGGAAGACGCAGACCAGCGCCTTGTAGTCGGCGAAGAGGCCGCCCTTGACGGCCTGCGCGGCCGCGGCATTCACCAGTTGCAGGTTGCCGAAGGCGGAATACAGCGAGGCGCCGCCGAGGGCGGAGGCGATGGAACGGCGCAGGAAGGCGCGGCGATCGACGTTCATTTCTGCACCGAGAATTCGGGGGAGGTGGCGATCAGGTAGAGAGCCTGTTGCACGCGCCACAGCGGCACGTCCTGCACCGGCGAGCCGGGCACCTGATCGGGCGGCGCGCCTTGCAGGCGGGTCACGAGGATGTCGCGCATGTAGTCCGACATCTGCCCGTTGAGCAGCAACAGGTCGAGGCGGTCGACGAGCGCGGAGGGATCGGCCGCCAGCACCTTGAGCGGACCGTAGTCCATCAGCGTTTCGTCCGGTACCGGCGCGCCGTTCTCCCACACGGCGTAGTGATCGCTGCCCATGTAGAAATAGAAAATGCGGTAATCGAGGGCGTTCGGCGCTCCCACGAGCTGCGTGTCGGTGAGGATCTGGAACTCCGGCGCCACCAGCCCGGCATCGCGCACCTCGCCCGAGGGCGAGAAATCCGGGCGGAAGAAATTGAACACCGACGGCGCGCCCAGCGGGCGTTGGCCGTACTGATCGCGGGGATGCGAGTAGCGGAAGGCGCGGCCGTTGACCGAGCGCGCATCGGTGGCGCGGAACAGCCGCACGAGTTTGGTGATCGGTTCGCGCACCTTGCCGAAGTGCGGCGGCCCGTCCCCACGCGCCTCGGTGTCGAGCAGGATGGCGCGCACCGTCGCCTCCAGATCGCCACGCACGCCTTGGCCGTTGTCGTCGAAGACCGCCGCCACGCGCGCGACGTAGGCGGGCGTCGGGTTGCTGGTGGTCAGGCGCTGGATCAAGTGCTTCGAGACGAACGGCCCGACGTTCGGATGATGGAAGATGTTGTCGAGCGCCGCTTCCAGCTCCTGCTGCGCGTTGCCGCCGTGGACCAGCACGCCGTTCGCCAGCGCCACGCCCGGATACACGAGCAGCTGCTTGTCGGTGGTGGTGTCGTGGTAGGTCTCGACCGCCGCCATCGGCGTGGACCACGGCGCCTCGTAGGGATTGCTCGGCTTGCACTGGCTGGCGGCGAATTCTTCCACCGAGCATCCGATGAAGTTCCAGCCCGTGAACACGTGCGCGAAGCCGCGCACGGTGTTCTGGCCGTAGGTCGGCACCGGCTGGCCGCCCGCCAGCACGGGGGTGCCGTCCGGGTTCAACTGCACCAGGCCGATCGAGAACAGCTGCAGCACTTCGCGCGCGTAGTTCTCGTCGGGGCGGATGTTGAGCGCCGTGTCGGTCTTGCGATTGCCGAGCATGCTCAGATACAGGCCCATCGCCGGATGCAGCGTGACGGCCTCGAGCAGCTCGCGATAGTTGCCCAGCGCATGCGTGGCGAGCGCGTCGTAATAGCTCGCCAGCGCCCAGGGTTGCTCCTCGAGCGCGGCGTTCTTGTCCGACACCACCATCAGTTCGGACAACGCGAACGCCACGCGCTGGCGCAGCTGGTCGTCGTGGGTGAGCATCGCCGCGCTCGGGTCGGGCAATTGCGCGGCGTGGATGAAGAAGGCCTCGATGCGTTCGGCCTGGTAGACCCCGCCCTGCTCGCCGGCCCAATCGAGGAAGGGCTTCTGCAGCGAAACATTGGCGGCGGCCTGCTCGTCGAACCAGGCCTCGTAGCCGATCGCGCGCAGATGGGCGATGTCGGTCAGGCGTCCGCCGTAGGTGGCCTGGTCCAGGAAGCGCGCGGCTTCCGCATCGTTCGCCGGCCCCGCCAGCGAGACCTCGAAACCATCGCGGAAAACGTCCAGCGTGCCCGCCTGCGCGGACCCGCATGCCGCCAGCAACAGCCCCGCCGCGCGCACCGCGGCGCGCCCCCCGAATCGACCCGGCATCCCGCTGCTCCTTCCCCCCGAAGAAGGGGATTTCTATAGCACCGCGAAGCCGGAACGTGACAAAGTGTTTCGCGAGGACCTGAAAAAGTGTGATCAGGTTCTCAAAAAATTCCTCAGCAGGGCGTGGCCGTGCTGGGTGAGGATGGATTCGGGGTGGAACTGCACGCCTTCGGCGCGCCAGGTCTTGTGGCGCAGGCCCATGATCTCGTCGGGATTGCCTTCGGCGTCTTCCGTCCAGGCCGTGACTTCGAGGTGTTCGGGCAGCGAGTCCTTCTCCACGACCAGCGAGTGATAGCGCGTGGCCTCGAAAGGATCGTCGAGGCCGGCGAACACGCCGATGCCCTTGTGGCGGATCATCGAGGTCTTGCCGTGCATGATCTGCCTGGCACGCACGACCTTGCCGCCGAAGGCCTGCCCCAGCGACTGGTGCCCCAGGCACACGCCGAGGATGGGGAAGCGCCCGGTGAGCTTCTCGAACACCTCGAGCGACACGCCCGCCTCGTTCGGCGTGCACGGCCC
>CAMLOR010000309.1 GCA_946481615.1 uncultured Aquimonas sp. | reverse complement strand
CACGCCTACACGCCGGAAAGCGGCATCTGGTGGAACCCGGCCGAATCGGGCACCGGCGTCGTGATCGAGGTGCAGGACAACTTCATGGTGGTGGCGGCGTTCGTGGGCGATGCCCAGGGCAAGGCCATCTGGTACACGGCCGGCGCCTTCCTCACCGGCAACGCACGCTTCGACGGCTCGCTCGACCTCACCGTCGGTTCGCAGTGCCCGGGTTGTGCCTACACCGGCTTCCCGACGGTGCAGGCCGGCGCGGGTGGCACGGTGCGCATCGTCTTCGATCAGAACGACCCGACCAAGGCCTCGCTCACCTGGGCCAACGGCCGCACCATTCCCATCGAACGCTATCCGTTCTACCTCAAGCGTCCGGAAGACGGTGCCGGTGTCACGGTGCAGACCACCAAGATGCTGGGCGAGTGGCAGGCGGTGATGGATTTCTCCTCGAGCAGCGCATCGAGCTTCGACTACTACGGCGATGTCTGGGTGTTCGACGACTTCGAACTCGAAGACGGCGTCTGGTATTACGACGGCTGCCGTCCCGACAACTCGCAGGTCGGCGGTTGCAGCCAGAACGCGCTGGCCTTCCACAGTGCCTCGGGCTACTACGATTCGGCCGCCAAGCTGCAGGTGATCGTGGTCGACGACTCGAACGCGAACTACGCGCTGTACCTCGTCGAGGCCGGCACCAACGACGGCGAAGGCGAGATCACGGTGTATCCGAAGGGCCAGAATCCGTCGAACTACAACGCCTATCCGATGCGCGCCTTCCGCAGCGCCAGCCGCACCTTCGTGCAGGAAGGCACGGGGCCGTCCAAGGTTGCCGTCGTGTCGGGTGCCGGCCGCGGCATCGCGGAGAAGGCCGGCGTGCGCAGCGATGCGGTCGAATCGAAGTTCGACCGCGCGGCGCTGGGCGGGATCATCGCCACGCTGGAAGCGCGTCTGGAAGCGAAGAAGCGCTGACAACGCGGAGCCCTCTCCTTCGCCCTTGAAGGAGAGGGAGCCAGGGCCGAAAATCCGGCGTGCCCGATTTTCCGATCACTCCGCTTCTCCCGCAGATCCTGCAATCGCTCGGGGCGCACCCGCGCCTCGTGCTCGAAGCCCCGCCCGGCGCGGGCAAGACCACGCAGGTGCCGCCCGCGCTGCTCGGCGCGGACTGGCTCGGCGATAAAAAGGTCCTGATGCTGGAGCCGCGCCGCATCGCCGCACGTGCGGCCGCGGGGTTCATGGCGAAGCAGCGCGGCGAGGAGGTCGGACAGACCGTCGGCTATCGCATCCGCTTCGAATCGCGCGTCGGCGCCGCCACGCGCATCGAAGTCGTCACCGAAGGCATCCTCACGCGCCTGATCCAGGACGATCCCCTGCTCGAAGGCGTGGGCGCGCTGCTGTTCGACGAGTTCCACGAACGCCATCTGCATGGCGATCTCGGGCTGGCGCTGGCGCTCGATGTGCAGTCGCAGCTGCGGCCCGACCTGCGCATCGTCGTGATGTCGGCGACGCTCGACGGCGAGCGCCTGGCGCAGTTCCTCGATGCGCCGCGGCTCACTTCGGAGGGCCGCTCGTACCCGGTGCGGATCGCGTATCCGCCGCGGCAGGGCACCGAACCGCCCGAGGCGCAGCTCAAGCGTGCGGTGCAGACGGCGCTCGCGGAAACCGACGGCGATGTGCTCGTTTTCCTGCCGGGCCAGCGCGAGATCGCGCAAGCCGAGCGGTTGCTGGCGTCGCTCGATGCCGCGCCGGTGCCCTTGCACGGCGAACTCTCGCTCGAACAACAGAATTCGGTGCTCGCGGAAGACCCGCTGCAACGCCGCATCGTGCTCGCCACCAACGTCGCCGAATCCAGCGTCACGCTGCCGGGCGTGCGTGCGGTGGTCGACACCGGCCTCGCGCGCGAGCCACGCTTCGATCCGAACTCCGGCTTCTCGCGCCTGGAAACCGTGACGATCTCGCAGGCTTCCGCCGACCAGCGCGCCGGCCGCGCGGGACGCACCGCGCCGGGCCTGGCCTATCGCCTGTGGCCGCAGAGCCAACGTCTCGAAACGTCGCGGCGGCCGGAGATCGCGCAGGTCGATCTCGCCTCGCTGCTGCTCGAGATGAAAGCCTGGGGAGCGACCACGCTGCGCTTTCCCGATGCGCCCCCGCCCGGTGCGCTGGCGCAGGCCGAGGAATTGCTGCAGCAACTCGGTGCGCTCGACGAACACGGCGCCCTGCAGCCGCTCGGCCGGCGCATGCTGGAACTGGGCACGCACCCGCGCCTGGCCGCGATGCTGGCCGCGGCTCGCGGCGCAGAACGCGCGCTGGCCTGCGATCTCGTCGCGCTGATCGAAGCGCGCGATCCGCTGCGCGGCGAAGCGCGCCGGCGCGACGACGTGGCCGCGCGCTGGCAGGCGCTGCAGGCCTTCCGCGCCCGCCGCGCGCCGCCCGAGGCCGATCGCAATGCGCTCGCGGCCATCGACCAGGCGGCGAAGAACTGGCGCCGCCGCCTGAAGGTGGACGAGTCGTTGCACGAGGCCGCGCCGCACGATCTGGGCGATGTGCTGATCCACGCCTTTCCCGATCGCATCGCGAAGCAGTTGCCGAACGCGCCACGCCGCTACCAGCTCGCCAATGGCCGCGGTGCGCGCCTGTTCGACGATTCCGTGCTGTACGGCGAGCCCTGGATCGTGATCAGCGAACTGCGCCTGGGCGATGGCGACAGCCTCGTGCAGCGCGGCGCGCCTATCGATGCCGCGCGCCTGGAACGCGAGTTCCCGCAGCGCTTCGTCGAAGAGGACGTGGTGCGCTGGGACGCCGAGACGCGCGGCGTCACCGCGCAGCGCGTGCGCCGCTTCGATCGTCTCGTGCTCGAATCGAAACCGACCGGCAAGCCCGATGCGGCCAAGGCGCGCGCCGCGCTGCTCGAGGGCGTGCGCGCGCTCGGCCTCGACGCCTTGCCATGGACCGAAAACCAGCGCCAGCTCCGTGCGCGTCTCGCCAATCTTCGCGAATGGTTGCCGGAACTCGCGCTGCCCGATGTCTCCGACGCGTCACTGTTGCGGACGCTCGACGACTGGCTCGGTGCGTTCCTGGAAGGCAAGACGCGGCTCCCGCAGCTGGGCGCCGACGAGCTGGGCGAGGCGTTGCGCGCGCCGCTCGATTACGCGCAGCGCCAGGCCATCGATCGCCTCGCACCGGTCGCGCTGACGGTGCCGAGCGGCATGGAACGCCGCATCGACTACGCGGCCGGCGAAGCACCGGTGCTCGCGGTGAAGCTGCAGGAACTGTTCGGCCTCGCGGACACCCCGCGCGTGGCCGACGGCCGCGTGCCCGTGGTGCTGCACCTGCTCTCGCCGGCGGGAAGGCCGCTGCAGGTGACGCAGGATCTTAAGGGCTTCTGGGAGCGCACCTATCCGGAAGTGAAGAAGGAAATGAAGGGGCGCTATCCCAAGCATCCCTGGCCGGACGACCCCTGGAGCGCCAAGCCGACGCATCGGGCCAAACCGCGGGGAACCTGAGACCGATCCCGCGGTCCATCCCCCGTTCGTAACGTTCGTGCGCTGCGGCGCATCCCTCGTTCAGCCGCCCTGCGCAAAGCTGGGCGGCGCCCTGCGACAGCCCGGAGTTCCCATGAGCCAGCCCAACCGCGTCCTGATCTGGATGCTCGGATTCCTCGTCCTGATCGGCCTGGCGGCCGCGGCGCTGTACCCGCAACTGCGCTCCGCCTTCGGGGCCACGCCGTTGTTCAACGGCGTGATCCTGCTGGTGTTCGCGGTGGGCGTGGCGGTGAACCTGCGCCACGTGTTCCGCCTGCAGCGCGAAGTGGTGTGGATCGAGAACCTGCGCCGCTCCGATCCGGACCGCCGCCTCGAGCCTCCGGTGCTGCTGGCGCCGATGGCCAAGATGTTCGGCAAGAACGAACGCAAGCCGCAATCGCTGTCCACCGCCTCGATGCGTTCGTTGCTCGATTCGGTCTATCTGCGTCTGGAAGAACAGCGCGATCTCTCGCGCTATCTCATCGGCCTGATGATCTTCCTCGGCCTGCTCGGCAC
>CAMLOR010000308.1 GCA_946481615.1 uncultured Aquimonas sp. | reverse complement strand
CCTGGCAGGGCACGCGACCGCTCGATGCCCTGCGCAGCGACCTGCGCACCGCCGAAGGCGAACTGCGTGAATTCGAGTTGCCCGACGGCAGCCGGGCGTGGCTCGCGGGCGACACCGCGCTCGCGCTCGATTTCGACGGCGACCGCCGCGACATCGAAGTGCTGCGCGGCGAAGCCATGTTCGACGTGGTCAAGGATGCTTCGCGCCCGTTCGTGGTGAGCGCCGACGGCGCCACCGCCACCGCCGTGGGCACGCGCTACGCTGTTTCTCGCCGTGCTGGCGACGTGCTGGTGGAAGTCGAGGAAGGCACGGTGGCGGTGGCCGATGCGGCACGCACCGAACCGCTGATGGTTACCGCGGGCCAGCAGGTGCGCCGCGATGCCAACGGCCTGCCGGCCGAAGCCTCGCCGCTGCGCGCCGGTGCGCTCGAATGGCGCCGCGGCCTGCTGGTGCTGGAAGACGCGCCGCTCGCCGAAGCGGTGGCGCGCCTGGACGCCTGGATCCCCGGCCGCGTGTTGCTGCTGGGCCGGCCGCAGGCGCGCGTCAGCGCCGCCATCGCCGTCGCCGACGCGCCGGCCGCGCTGGAAGCGATCGCCGCGCGCGAAGGCCTGCAGGTGGAGGCGATCCCCGGCGTCGTGATGGTGGTGCATTAACCCCATCGCGTGGCTGGCGGCGGCCCTGATCGCGATGCCCGCGGGCGCCGCGGCGGCGCCTGCCGAGCTGCCTCCGGCCGCTGCGGCGCCCACCGCATCGGGTGAACCTTCATCGCCGGCTGCTGCGGCCGGCTTGGCACCAGCACTCGTGCCCGCCCGTGCACCTACGCCTGACGCGTCCGCCCCCGCCGAGCGGCCCGCGGGGGCGGACCGCTTCCCGCTCGCGCTACCGGCCGGCGAGCTCTGGCGCGGCCTGCAGGAACTTGCGCTCGCCAGCGGCCAGCGCATCTTCGTGCCGGCCGGCAGCGCCAGCCTCGACGGCTTGCGCCACGTCGCCGTCGAAGGCGAGTTCACGCTCGCCGAGGCGCTCGACCGGCTGCTCGCAGGCAGCGGCCATCGCTGGGAACGCGATGCGCGCGGCTCGATCCTCGTGTTGCCGCGACAGCGCGTGCAGGCCGATCTCGAAACGCTGCGCATCGCGGCCGAAGCCGAGGCCGCGGACGAGAGCACCGCACCAGTCAGCGGCACGCCCGCCGATTCGCGCTGGGAGCGCAGCGGACCCACGCGCATCGAAGGCGCGCGCCTGACCACGCTGCCGGCGCAGGATTTCGACGAGTTGCTGCGCCGTGCGCCGAACGTGTCGGGGCAGGGCGACGGCCTTGCCATCCGCGGCATCGAGCGCGGTGCGGCCGGCGTGGCGACGTCGAGCGTCTATCTCGACGGCGTGCCGCTCGGCACGCGTTTCCTCGAAACCGCCGCGCTGCCGCCGCTGCAACGCGTGCAATACCTGCGCGGCCCTCGCTCGCTGTGGGAAGGCCCCGGCGCGATGGCCGGCATCATCCGTCTGGAGACCCCCGATCCGGCCTACGAACCCGGCGCCGACCTGCGCGCCTCGGTGGCCGACGGCGGCCACGCCGATCTGCGCGCCGGCGTCACGGGACAGATCGGCCGCGCCGGTCCCTCGGTGCGCATGCACGCGATCCAGCAACACACCGGCGGTGACATCGACAACGCCATCACCGGTGCGAAGGGCATCGACCGCTCGCGCCAGACGCTGTTGCAGGGCCGTCTGCTGTGGGAACCGGATGCGATCGAGGCACTTACGCTGCGCGCCAGCGTGCTGCACCTGCGCGGCGATCCGGGTTCCAACGGCGTGGTGCCGCCATCGCCGGGCGCGCAGTTCGATCCCTTCGCGCGCCTCAGCCACGAAGCGCTGCCGCGCTCGCGCCGGCTGGAGGCCGACGGCGCGGCCATGGAAGTCGACTGGCGCTTCGGCGCGGGCGTGTTGCGTGCCTACGGCGTCTCGGCGCGCACCCGGCTCGAATCGGCCACGCGCCGTCCCGGCATCACGCAGGAACTGCAGCTGCGCAACGAGGACGAGGACACCAGCGAGGCCGGCCTGCGCTGGGAACAGACGCTTTCCTCGCAGTGGCAGTTCCAGCTCGGTGCCGATCGCAGCAAACGCGACGTGCGCCTCGCCGATTCGCTGATCACGCCGGTGCGCGACTTCTTCCCGTCCGCGATCGACGTCACCGTCACGCCCGACGCCACGCGCCTGCTCACCACCGCGGCGCTCGGCGACATCGCCACCGACGGCGCCTTCGCGCAGATCGAATGGGTGGGCAGGACCGGTGCGCTCGGCGCCGGCGTGCGCCGCATCCGCGAGCAACGCGCCAACGATCGCACCGTGGAATCGCGCCTGAGCAATGCCTGCACCATCCGCATCGGCCCGCGCCCGCCGATCGATTGCGAAGACGAATTCCCCAACAGCTTCGTGCTGCGCCGCACGCCCTCGCGCGACGACGTGTGGGTGCCGAACCTGCGCGGAAGCTGGGAGCCCGACCGGAACAACCGCCTGGGGTTCGAACTGCGCCGCGGCTTCGTCGGCGGCGGCGCGCGCCTGGACAGCGCCAGCGGCGCCCTCGCGCCCTACAAGCCCGAACGCAGCGACACGCTCGACGTCACCTGGAGCGCGGACTGGTGGGGCGGCAAGCTCGGTTTCGACGCCGCGCTGTTCTACAACCGCTGGATCGATCGCCACGTGCCGGTCGATCTGGCGCAGCGCGAGAGCTACATCATCGTCAACGCAGGCGCGGCGCATGCCTACGGCGGTGAATTCGAGCTCGAATGGAAACCGGCCGACGCCTTCCAGGCCTGGATCGGCCTCGGCCTGCTGCACACGCGCTACGACGATTTCGTCGCGCGCCTGCCGTTCGGCACCGTCGATCTGCAGGGCAAGCGCTTCCCCGGCGCGCCGCCGCTCACCGCCACGGCCGGCGCGCGCTGGCGGTTCGCGCCGCGCTGGCAATTCGGCGTGAGCCACTGGTACAGCCGCGCGTCCTACAGCGATGCGCTCAACACGGAGGCCGGCCGCCGTCCGGGCTACGGCGTGCTCGACCTCAACCTCAAGCGCGAGCTGGGCGAGCACGGCACGCTGGAATTCTTCGCGCGCAACGCGCTCGACAAGGATTGGCTGGAAGACGTGCGCATCGCCGGCACGCAGCTGCTGCCGCGCGAGTACTTCATCGGCGCCGGACGGCGCGTGGGCGTGGCGGTGGACTGGAGCTGGTAGCCGAACATCGTCGCCGGCGATGTCGTCGACCTGCCGTCCTCGCGGCCCGTGAATCGGGGCGGGGGATTCGACAAGCTCACCCTGAACGGGTACGCAGACGCGGGAGTCGGAGACAGGGAACGCGACAACCGTTCGCGGTGAGCCTACCGTCGCCCCGACGCCCGTGTGCGACGGCTCAGAGCGGCTTCACCATCCGGATCATGTCCACCCCGTAGCCCAGCTCCTCGTAGAGCTTGCGGGCACGCTCGTTGCCCGGGAACACGTTGAGCTGCAGCCGCTCGTAGCGGTGCTCCTTGGCGAAGCGCTCGGCATAGGCCATGAGCGCCTTGCCGATGCCCTTGCCGCCGTAGCTGCGCGCCACCGCGATGTCCGACACATGGCAGTTCTGGTGCCCGGTGAAGTAATCGGTCACCGTCTGCAGATGCAGGAAGGCGACGCGTTCGCCGGTGCTGTCGTCCTCGGCCACGAACAGGAAGCTGCCGGCCGGCGGCTCTTCGAGGTTGCGCGAAAGGTCTTTGCGGATGCCCTCGATCACCACGTTGCGCCGTCGCCACCTGGGCAGGTCGAAATCCACGAAGCGTTCGATCAACCCGAAGAGGAACTCGTCGTCGTCCGCGTTGGCGGAACGCACGAGCAGATCGATGTCGCCGGCTTGGATGTGCATTGGGTCTGCGCGCGGGGGCGGTGGGGCAGTTTTAGCTCGCGAAGCTTTCCTCGTCCAGCGCCATCAGCGAGGCGGCGCCGGCCCGGATGGCGGCCGCGTGCGCCAGGCAGCGGGGCAGGATGCGCTGGAAATAGAAGCGCGCGGTGTCGCGCTTGGCCTTGCGGAAGG
>CAMLOR010000307.1 GCA_946481615.1 uncultured Aquimonas sp. | reverse complement strand
GTCAATCGAGGACCGCGAAGCGGATCTGTTCGCCTTCCAGCCACACCTGCACGGCCTTGCCGGACAGTTCCTTCGGAACATCTTCGAGCACCTTGTAGTGCCCGGCGATCGCCACCAGTTCGGCATGGAACTCGCGGCAGAAAATGCGGGCTTTCACGTCGCCCTGCGCGCCGGCCAGGGCGCGCCCGCGCAGCGCACCGTACACGTGCACGGAGCCGTCCGCGATCACTTCCGCGCCGGCGCCCACGGTGGCGAGCACGGTGAGGTCGCGTGCCTGGGCGTAGACCTGTTGCCCGGAACGCACCGGCGCGGGGTGTATCAGTCCGGGCGCGGCGCTGCCTGCGGCCGGACCGGAGGCGCCGCTCGCGCCGGCCGTTGCGCGCGACGCTGGCGCAGACGACGGATCGGCCGCCGGCGCGGGCTGCGGGGCCTCGACGGCGCGCCGCTTCGGTGCGGGCGCGGCTTCGGCGTCCGCGTCGTCCTTCGCCGGCGTCGCGCTTTCGTACTGGGCGCGGAACTTCGCCAGCAGCGGCAAACCCAGCTCCACGCTCAGCGCCTCGATCGCCGAGGTGCCGTAGGCCAGCGCCACCGGCAGCACGCCGGCTGCGCGCAGGCCATCGAGCAGCGCGCGGGCACTGGCGGCATCGGGTGTCTTCGAGAGGTGGCCGAAATCGACCACGACCGCGGCGCGCGCGAAGAGCTTGGGCGCGCGTTCGACGCGCTCGCGCATCTCCGCGACGAGTTTTTCGACATCGAGCGTGCGCACGCGCAGGTTCGCGATGCCCACCTGGCCGATCTTCAGCTCGCCGGCTTGCTCGAAGCCGGGCAGGGCGGCTGCCATGCGCTCAGGTACCCGTCGCCAGATGCGGCTTGCGCGCCAGCGCGCGGGCCTTGAGCCAGGGCACGTCGGGCAGGCCGTCGGGATAGTGGTCGCGCACCCAGGGATAGCTGGCCAGTTCCTTGGTGAGCAGCGAAACGCGGCGCGCGGTTTCCGGCATCACGTGCTGGCCGGCCTCGAGGAAGCCGTAGGTGCCGTGGAACAGCACGGCGACGTCGTTGCGTGGCTCCAGGAACACCTCGCAGGCGAGCTTGGGCGCGCGCACTTCCGCGAAGCTCTGCACGTCGGCGTAGAACACGCGGCCCAGGCCCGCGCCGCGGCGCGAGCTGGCGACGACCACGCGGTCGATGTAGACGAAATCCGGATAACGCTCGCGGAACCAGAGGAAATTGCTGCTGCCGTAGGGCGCGGTCTGGTCGAACGCGATCAGGAAGCCGGCCAGGTGGCCGCCCACCTCCGCGACGCGGAAATAGGTGGCGTGGTCGTAGAAGAAACGGGCTTTGGCCGCATCCAGGGGGAGGATCGTGGGGCCGGCGGCATTGTTCAACGCAAGAACCGAATCCAGCTCGTGCTCGCGCACGTCGCGGATGGAAATCGACATTCCCTTCTCCCTGGGGGCCTGGCGAGCGACCGGTCGGGCCGGTCGGCGAATGGCGCGAATTATCGCATGCCGTGGCGGGGGGCGTGGATCAAGAAATGGTTAACCGCGGGCGCCCGCGCCCCTGTCTTCCGGCAGGGGTGTGGCGCCCACCGGGCGCCGTGGTGACGGCACGCACGGAATCGAAGAATGCGACCTCCCCGGGCCGCGAGGCGATGTCGTGTCGAAAGTGCTGGAACTGGCCGCCCTGGCCCTGTTGCCGCTGTTCCTGGCGGCGGATTTCTCCTTCCGCGCGCGGCGCTTCCGCAAGCCGCGCTTCTGGCGCCTGCGCGCGCTGGCGGTGAGCGTGGGCATCGTGGCGTGGTCGGCCTGGTTCGCGCTGACGCTGGGCGGACTGTTCGAAGGCGTGTCGATGTTCGATCTTTCGGGGCTGGGCCCGTGGGGCGCGCCGCTGGGCGTGCTCGTCTACGAGTTCGGCCACTACTGGTATCACCGCGCGGCGCACCGCTTCGATTGGCTCTGGCGCGCGGGCCACCAGATGCATCACAGCGCCGAGAGCCTCGATGCTTTCGGTGCCTACTGGCTGCATCCCATCGATGCCGCGCTGTTCACGGCGATCCAGGTGCTGGTGCTGTATCCGCTGCTCGGCCTGGCGCCCGAAGCCGGTGCGCTGGCGGCGCTGTGGCTCACCTTCAATGCGCTGTTCCAGCACGCCAACGTGCGCACGCCGGCATGGCTGGGCTATGTCGTGCAGCGTCCCGAAGCGCATCTGGTGCATCATGGGCGCGGCGTGCATGCCTGGAACTACGCCGACCTGCCGTTGTGGGATCTGGTGTTCGGAACCTTCCGCCATCCGGGACGGATCGAGGCGCAGGCCGGGTTCTACGACGGCGCGTCTACGCGCGTGGTAGAGATGCTGGCGTTCCGCGACGTCAGCGTGCCGGCCGTCGAGGAGGATTGGCTGGCCCCCATCCCGGCCTTCCCCCGCGAGCGGGGGAAGGAGCAAAGCGAGGCGCCGCACTTCCCCTTCCTCCGCCTGCGGGAGAAGGAGCAGGGCGAGGCACCGCACTTCCCCTTCCCCCGCTTGCGGGGGAAGGCCGGGATGGGGGCCGGCTCTTGCCGCACCGCACCTTTACTACACTCCATGGAAACGTTTACATTCGGCCCAACCTGGCGTTGGGGCGGCGCAGATGTCGGTCACGATCAAGGACGTGGCGAAAGCGGCGAACGTGTCCATCGCGTCCGCCTCGCGCGCCATGAACGGCCACGGCAGCGTCTCGCCGGAGGTGCGGCGGCGCGTCGATGAGGCCGCGCGGCGGCTGCGCTACATCCCGCACAGCGGGGCGCGCAGCCTCATCACCCGGCGCACCCAGACCCTGGGCGTGGTGCTGCCCGACCTGCACGGCGAATTCTTCTCCGAACTGATCCGCGGCATCGACCAGCGCGCGCGTGCCGACCGCATGCACGTGCTGGTGTCCTCCTCGCACGGCGATGCCGACGAGGCGGTGGCCGCCATCCGCACCATGCGCGGCCGCGTCGACGGGCTGCTGGTGATGTCGCCGCACCTGGACGCCGGCGTGCTGCGCGAACACCTGCCGGCCAGCGTGCCGGTGGTGCTGATGAACACCCCGGCGCACGCGCAGGACGCCAGCGCCTGCGATGCCATCGCCATCGACAACTATGCCGGCGCGCGCGCCATGGTCGAACACCTGGCCTCGCGCGGCTGCCGCCGCATCGCGCTGATCGGCGGGCCGGCGCTGAACTACGACGCCCAGGAACGCCTGCGCGGCTACCGCGACGCGCTCGCCGCCTGCCTGCCGGGTGCCGCGGAAATCGTCGTGGAAGGCGACTTCAGCGAGCAATCCGGCTACCGCGCCGGGCAGTACCTGATCGGCCAGTCGCCGCGCCCCGACGCCATCTTCGCCGCCAACGACATGATGGCGATCGGCTGTCTGTTCGCGCTCAACGAGGCCGGCATCGACGTGCCGGGCGCGGTGGCGCTGGCCGGCTTCGACGACATCCCGATCGCGCGCTTCGTCACCCCGCCGCTCACGACGGTGCGCGTGCGCATCGCCGATCTCGGCCAGCAAGCCGCCGACGCGCTGCTGCGTGCATTGCGGGCCGAAGCCGCGCACGAACCCACGACGCTGACGCTGCCGGTGGAACTGGTGGCGCGCGAATCGAGCAACCGGAAAGCACCGCCCCGATAACGAAAGCATCGCCCTGGGAGGGGACCATGCCGCAGACCCGCAACCAAGCCAACCGCGCCTTCAGGCGCCACGCCCTCGGCGCCGCGCTCGCCGGCTGCCTGCTGCTGCTCGCGGCCGGTGCGCAGGCGCAGAGCGCCTCGTCCACCCTGCGCGGCCGCATCAGCGCCGCGGCGGCGCCCGCGCCGGGCGCCGAAGTCACCGTCACCAACACCGCCACCGGCCTCACCCGCAGCGTGACGGCCGATGCCGAAGGCGACTACATCGTCGGCGGCCTGCCGCCCGGCACCTACAAGGTGGACGTGCGCGCCGACGGCGGCGTGGAGACGCAGACGGTGACGCTGGCCGTGGCCCAGACCGCCACCGTCGACATCGGCGTGGCCGGCGCCCCGCCGGCCCAAACCCTGCTCGAAGGCAACCAGGTC
>CAMLOR010000306.1 GCA_946481615.1 uncultured Aquimonas sp. | reverse complement strand
TGCGCTGCATCCCGCAGGTGCACGGCGCGGTGCGCGATGCGCTGGCGCAGGCGATGCGCGTGATCGACGTCGAGCTCAACGCGGTCACCGACAATCCGCTGGTGTTCCCGGACGTGCAGGGCGCGAAGAACATCGAGGAGCAGGTGATCAGCGCCGGCCACTTCCACGGCATGCCGCTGGCGCTGGCGATGAGCTATCTCAAGGCCGCGATCCCGGTGCTCGCGAGCATCTCGGAGCGTCGCCTCAACAAACTCGTGGACCCGTCCACCAACGACGGCCTGCCGGCGTTCCTGATCGGCAACGAGGATGCCACCGACTCCGGCTTCATGATCGTGCAGTACACGGCCGCCGCGCTGGTCAACGATCTTGCCAGCCGCGCGCATCCGGCTTCGGTGTATTCGATCCCGACCTCGGCCAATGCCGAGGACCACGTTTCGATGGGCGCCAACGAGGCGCGCCACGTGCTCGACATGACCAGGGACCTGGCGCACGTCATCGCGCTGGAGATCTACACGGCGGCGCAGGCGCTCGATTATCGCCGCGACATGATCAACGCGGCCCGCCGCCTTGCGCGCCGCGGCGACGTCGCCGAGTTGATCGGCAAGATCGCCAACGCACCGCAGCCGCAGCACGAAGGCTACGCGCAGTTCCGCGCCGAATGCGAGGCGTTGGTGAAGCAGCTGGCGGAAAGCGACGAGTTCGCGCCCAGTGCCGCGGTGCAGAAACTGCTCGCCACGGTGCGCGCGCAGATCGCCTTCATGCCACGCGACCGCGCGATGGACGGCGAGGTGGCCCGCATCTGTGCACTGATGGAACGCGGCGCGCTGCGCCCCTGAGCATGTCGCTGCGCCGCGTCGCCGCCACGCGCTACATCACGCCGCTGCGCGAGGGTGGCTCGCTGCCTGCCATCGTGGAAGCCGATGACGATGGCATGTACGTGCTCAAGTTCCGCGGCGCGGGGCAGGGTGCGCGGGCACTGGTGGCGGAAGTCATCGCGGGTGGCATCGCGCGGCATCTCGGCCTGCCGATTCCGGAAATGGTGCTGGTCGATCTCGATCCCGAGCTTGCGCGCACCGAGCCCGATCCCGAGATCCAGGACCTCATCCGCGCCAGCGCCGGCCTCAACTTCGCGCTGGATTTCCTGCCGCGATCGGTGATGTTCGATCCGGTCGCAGGTGCGCCGGACGGTGACCTCGCCTCGCGCATCGTGTGGTTCGACGCCTTCACCAGCAATGTCGATCGCACCGCGCGCAACACCAACCTGCTGGTGTGGCACGGCGGACTGCACCTCATCGATCACGGCGCCGCCCTGTATTTCCACCATGGCTGGGACGGCAGCACGAAGAACGCCGCCGCGCCGTTCGCGCTGATCAAGGACCATGTGCTGTTGCGCTGGGCGGATGCGTTGTCGCGCATCGACGCGGAGTTCGCCGCGAAGCTGGATCCCGAAACGATCCGGCGCATCGTGGCGGACGTGCCCGACGCCTGGCTCGACACGCCCGACGCCTTCGGCGATGCCGCCGAGCAGAAGGCGGCGTACGTCGAATGGCTGTGCACGCGGCTCGCGGTGCCGCGCCGCTTCGTGGAGGAGGCCATCCGTGCGCGCGCCTGACACCTACGACTACGCCATCATCCGCGTGGTGCCGCGCGTGGAGCGCGAGGAATTCGTCAACGCCGGCGTCATCGTTTCCTGCCACGCCACCGAGTTCCTCGACGCGCGCATCGAACTGGACGAAGCCCGCCTGCGCGCGCTCGATCCTGGCGCCGACCTCGTCGAGGTGCGCCGCCACCTCGCCACCTTCCCGGCGATCTGCCGCGGCGGCCCGCAGGCCGCGCCCATCGGCCTGCTGCCGGCGCGAGCACGCTTCCATTGGCTCACCGCCAAACGCAGTTCATTGATCCAGACCTCGGCCGTACACACCGGCCGCTCGCGCGACCTCGACGCCACCGTCGAACATCTGCTCGCCACGATGGTGCGGGTGCGCGTCGGCTGAACGCCGGCTCCGCGATGCGCCGTTCGCCGAGCGCTGCCGACGCGCGCCCAATACCCGGCTGAAGACGCATCGCCGAAGCAGCGCCTGACTACAGCTCGACCTCGACCGAAATATCGTCGTCCGTCTCGGCCTCGGCGTCCGGTCCGCTGCTCATCAGCACGACCTTGTTGCCATCGACCGAATAGCCGTAGGCGAAGCCGTCGAAGGGATCGGTGAACGGAGGCGTGGTGTCGCGGTAGTTGGACCACACTTCGTCGAGCTGTTCGAAATCCTGCGCCACGTTGCCGGTGCCTTGATGGTGTTCGCGCAGGACGGCCGCGATTTCGGCGAGGTCGGCGTTGGCACGGGCGGCGAGTTCCTCGGGCGTTCCGTCGGCCGGGCGGCCGTAATCGCTGCTCTCGTCCTCGGTGGACTGCGCCAGCTGCGAGAGTTGCGATTGCATCATGGCCGCCCAGATCGCGACGCCCGCCATCGTCAGCACGCCGGGCAGCACGAGGATCGACACCAGCAGGAATGCGGCGCGGGTCGGTCCCTTCGACGAATGCGGCACGTGTTTGCCGAGCGCCGGATCGAGCGCCTCGATGCGAGCCGACAGCGGCGGATAGCTCGAAAGCCAGTGGCCGAGCGTCATCCAGCCGGTGTCGAGCGTTGCGCGTTGCGCCACGAAGGCCTTCAGATTGACCTGCGCGCCGCGCTTGCCGCCCGCAGCCAGGATGGCGAGGCCGCGCGCGGCGCCTCCGAGATCGCCGCACAGCGCGGCGCCCCAGCGGTCGCAGGAAAGTTCGCAGGCGCGCGAATAGGCCGAACCGAGGAAGGGAATGAAGCGGCCCGGCGCCGTCAGCATGAACCAGTCGAGATGGCCCAGTTTCAGATGCCCGATCTCGTGGCCGATCACCATGTCGCGCGCGGCCTCGTCGCCTTCGCAGGCATCGAGCAGTTCGGCGAACAGCACGATCATCCGGCCGCGGAAGAACTTGGTAGCGAAGGCGTTGAGCGAGCCGCCGGCCTGCACGACGTAGGCTTCCGGCGGTGCCGGCAGTCCCGCGCGGCGCGAAAGATCGACCACGCGCTGCCACAGTTCGGGGAACTGCTCGGGGCCGAGCCGCACGCCGCTGCCGCGGATGTGCGAGATGAAGACGACGTGCGAAAAGAACAGGAAGAGGGCGATCATCAGACCGTAGATCGCACCGATGATGGAGAGCAGCAGCAGCGCCCAGATGCCGAGCGCGGCGAGAAGGACGAGGACGAAGAGTGCGGTTTCCGAAGGCCAACGCTCCACGCGGGGAGCGACGAAGCGGGGCAGGGCATCGGCGGCGGTGGACATGCGGCGGTTCCTTCGTGGGGTCGGTCGCACAAACGACGAAACGGGCTGACTTCAGTCACCCCAGCCGTTAACATACGGGACAGTACGGAAACCCGGAATCCCCATGCCGAGCTACACCGCGCCCCTGCGCGACATGCGTTTCGTCCTGTTCGATCTGCTGCGCGTGCAGGACGAACTCAGACAGCTGCCGCGCCATGCGGAACTCGACCGCGACACCATCGACGCCGTGCTGGACGAAGCCGCGCGCTTCGCTTCGCAGGTGGCCTTCCCGCTCAACCGCGTGGGCGACGAGCAGGGCTGCACGTACCACGGCGAGGGCGTCGTCACCACGCCGGATGGTTTCAAGGCGGCCTACGAGCAATGGGTGCAGGCCGGCTGGCCGGCGCTGGCCTGCGATCCGGACTACGGCGGGCAAGGCCTGCCGACCGTGATCAACAACCGCCTCTACGAGATGATGAATTCGGCCAACCAGGCCTGGCTGATGTACTCGGGACTCTCGCACAGCGCCTACGAATGCCTGGTCTCGTACGGCACGCCCGAGCAGAAGCAGGTGTATCTGACGAAGATCATCTCGGGCGAATGGACGGGGACCATGTGCCTCACCGAAGCGCATGCCGGCACCGACCTCGGCATCCTCAAGACCCGCGCCGAGCAGAACGCCGACGGCAGCTACGCCATCACCGGCACCAAGATCTTCATCAGCGCCGGCGAGCACGACCTCGTGCCCAACATCCTGCACATGGTGCTGGCGCGCCTGCCGGATGCGC
>CAMLOR010000305.1 GCA_946481615.1 uncultured Aquimonas sp. | reverse complement strand
GGACAGGAGTCCGACCCTTTTCGTCAGGACATGGATGTCCTGTCGAAAAGCCCCGGCCGACCGTAGCGAACCCCGCGCAGCGGGGCCGCGGACGCTCTTGCAGTCGACCGAGGGCAAGAGCAACCGCGTCGTCGCGAAAGCATCCCAGCTACTTCAGCAGCTCGATCTTCTCTTTGTACGAACGCGAGAGCTTGAGTTCGTGCCCGCAGTCGAGCATCAGGAAGTATTCGCCGTTGATGTGGGCGCGCATCGATTTGACGCGGTTGACGTTGACGATGGTGGAGCGGTGCACGCGCTGGAAGCGGCGGCCGTCGAGCTGGCGCTCGAGTTCGCGCATGGTGGCGCGCAGGATGTGCGTCTCGGTGTCGGTGTGGATGCACATGTAATCGCCGGCGGCGTCGATCCAGCGGATGTGGTCGACGTCCACGCGCACCGTGCGGCCGCCGTCGCGGATCGAGATCTTCTGGTCGCCCTTCACCAGCGATTTGGCGGCGTTCTCGTCCAGCACCTCGTCGAGCGTCAAGGCCGGCTTGCCCGACAACTCGCCGAGCAGCGTCAGCAGGCGCGCGCAATGCTGCTCGGCCTCCTGGTCGCGCCGCTGCTGCCGCACGCGGAACAGCGCCTGCGCCAGGCGCGAATCGTCGATAGGCTTCAACAGATAATCGACCGCCGAGGCCTCGAAGGCCTTGATCGCGTAATGATCGTAGGCCGTCACGAACACCACCAGCGGCAACTGCGTGGCGGGAATCGCCCGCAGCGCGCCGAACCCATCCAGGCCCGGCATCTGAACGTCGAGGAACATCAGGTCCGGCTGCAGCGCCGCCACCGCCTGCACGGCGTCCTGGCCGTTGTTGCACTGGCCGACGATCGCGATGTCGTCCTCGGCCGCCAGCCGCAGCTCCAGGCCGCGGCGCGCCAGCGGTTCATCGTCCACGATGAGGGTTCGGATCGGAGCCGTCATGGCGCCCCCCAGGCTACGGATTTCGAAGCGGCAGCCTGCGGCGCCCTACACTTCGCCGCATGTGCGGATCGTCATGCCGCCCTATTCGCGCGGCGCGCCGCCGGTCTCGAAGGGCAGCCGCAACACGATTTCCACCCCGTGCGGCGTGCGGTTGCGCGCCACGAAACTGGAACGCTCGCCGTACAGCACGCGCAGACGCTCGCGCGTGTTCACAAGACCCACGCCGTGCCCGGCGGGCATGCCGCCGTTGTCGAAGCTCGGGCAGCCCGGGCCGTCGTCGGCCACGCGCAGTTCCAGCATGTCGCCGTCGCGCCGGGCGCCGATCTCCAGGCGCCCGCCCTCCACGCGCTTGGCCACCGCGTACTTGATGGCGTTCTCGATCAGCGGCTGCAGCAATAGGCTCGGGAGCAGCGCCGAATAGCACTCCGGCGCGATCTGGTAGTCGATCTGCAGGCGCTCGGCGAAGCGCACCTTCTCGATGTCCAGATACAGGCGCAGCGCATCGAGCTCCTGCTTGAAGGTGACGCGCTGCATCGGATCGGAATCGAGCGAATGGCGCAGGAAGGCCGACAGGCTCTGCACCATGCGGTTGGCGGTGTCGTTGGCGCGGTCGAGCACCAGCGTGGAGATCGCGTTGAGCGTGTTGAACAGGAAATGCGGGTTGAGCTGGTAGCGCAGCATCTTGAGCTGGGCCTGGTGCGCCATCGCGTTGGCGGCCAGCGCGTGGCGCGTCTGCTGCTGCAGCTGGCGGTAATACTTGATGCCGATGTAGAAGCCGACCCAGGTCATCACCACGTACAGGTGACCGAACATATAGGCGCCGTAGGCCAGGCGCGAGGACGGCGCGCACTGCTCGCCGCACCAGTCCATCATCGCCAGCACGTAGGTCGCGCCCATGATGGTGGAGGCCAGCACCACCGGCAGGATCATGGCGGCGATCAGCCGCGCCGGCGGCAGGTGCCAGAAACCGCGCAGCAGCCAGCGCAGGCCCAGGGTGACGACGAAGCCGGTCGCCGCCACCACCAACGAGATGTACCAGTAGGTCATCGGCTTGCCGTGGGCCAGCGCCGAGAGATACCAGAGCAGGAACGAGCCGATCCAGCCGCCGGAATGCAGCAGCCAGAAGAGGCGCGAACTGGAGCCACCGGTAGCGGGAACGACGGACACGGGATCGGGAAAGGCGGGTTCGAGCCGCTCGAATTCGGGGCCTTTCATGTTACCGACGGCCCCGCCCGCGCCGTCTCCGCTGGGCGTGAGCCGCGCTCCCCTCGCCGCAGTGTTCACCCGGTGGTGAACCCGCGCGTGGTCTCGGCTTCGGCGGCCTCGCGCTGCACGTCTTCGACGCGCGCGTTGGGCGGCCCCTGCCAGAGCCAGCGCTCGAGGGCGTCGATGGCGCCCTGCTCGCCCACCGCCAGCACCTCGACGCGGCCGTCGCCCAAGTTGCGCGCGTAGCCGCTGAGCGCGAAGCGCTCGGCCTGTTCGCGCGTGGCGGCGCGATACCACACGCCTTGCACCTTGCCCGAGACGTAGAAGCGCGCAGCCGGCATCAGGGCGCCTTCCCGTGCGCGGCGATGGCGGCCTCGATCTCCTTCGCGGTCACCGGCCCGACGAACTGCTTCGCCACCTCGCCGGCGGGCGCGATGAGATAGGTCATGGGCAGGCCGCGCGGGGTTTCGAAGTCCTTGGGCGGATCGTAGACGTCGACCACCGCGATCGGATACTTCACCGGATGCTTCTTGAGGAAGGCCTGCAGATCGGCCGGCTCGATTTCCTCGTAGGCCAGCCCCACCACGTCGAGGTCCTCGCGTGCCAGGTCGAGCGCATCGAGATCGGGCATTTCCTTGATGCAAGGCGCGCACCAGGTGGCCCAGAAATTCACCAGCACCCAGCGGCCGCGCTTGTCGGCGAGCGACCACTCGGCGCCGTCGAGGGTCTTCACGTCGAGCGAGGGCGTGGCGGGCGCGGCCGCCAGCGCGGCCGCGAACAGGAGCTTGGCAATCACGGGGTTTTTCCTTCGGCGCAGTCGCCGGCTTTCAATATCGTAGCGACGCTGCGCTTCAGATGCTCGCGCAGCGGCAGGCGCAGTTCGTTGAGGCCGGCCTCGGCGCGCTTGCCCAGCACGTCGTCGCGGCAGGGCAGCCAGGCCTCGGAGGCCGGGATGCGCAAGCCCGAGGCCTCATACAACTCGCCCAGCGTGAGATGGTCGAGGTCGCGCACCAGCACCCACTCGCCGCTCTCGGTGCGCTGCAGCACCTTCACCGCGTGCATCTCGCCCAGCATGCGCATCAGCAGATCGTCGGTGAGCAGCGGCTCGAGCCGGCGCAGTTCCTCGGTGTGCAGCCCGTGGCCGGAATTCTGCGCTTCCTGGAAGCGGCCGATCAGGCGCAGCAGGCCGAAAAGTTCGTAGCCCGCCGGCAGCCGCAGCGACGCGGGCTGGAAACGGAAGGCCGCCAGCGAAGCGACGATGGATGCGCCCAGCAGCACCACCACCCACGAGACGTAGATCCAGATCAGGAAGATCGGGATCACCGCCACCGCGCCGTACAGCGCCTGGTAGTTGGCGCGCGAGAGGTAATAGGCGAAGCCCATCTTGGCCAGCTCGAACAGCAGCGTGGCGAGCAGGCCGCCGATCATGGCGTGGCGCGCCGACACGGTGCGGTTGGGGATGACGCGGTACGCGACGCTGAAGGCCACCAGTTCCAGCAGCAGGGGCAACGTGGACAGCAGCGAATGCCAGAGCGACGAGCCCTGCTCGCTGCCGACCAGGAATTCGAGCGAGGCCACGTACGAGGACACGATCAGGCTCGCCACCGCCAGGAACGGCAGCAGCGTGAGCGCGGCCCAGTAGGTGAGCACGCGCGAGAGCGCGCGGCGCGGCGTGGTCACGCGCCAGATGCGGTTGAAGGTGTCCTCGATGCTGGCCAGCGTGATGAGCGCCGTCACGATCAGCGTGAGCGCGCCCAGGCCCGGCAGCCCGCGCGCGTTGCTGGCCGAATCGCGCAGGAAATCGGCCACCGTTTCGGCGGCTCGCGGCACGAAGTTCTTGAAGACGAATTCGGTGAGTTCGTCGACCCAGGTTTCGTACAGCGGGAACATCGAGACCACGCCGAACACCACGGCCGCCAGCGGCACCA
>CAMLOR010000304.1 GCA_946481615.1 uncultured Aquimonas sp. | reverse complement strand
TGCATGGGCGAGGTGATGCGGAACAGCGAGACCGCCATCGGCAGCACCAGCGACACCGTGGCCGGGGGATAGCCCAGGCGCACGCGCGCCGATTCGATCATCGCCGGCAGCGAGGCCAGCGAGGACTGCGTGCTGGCCGCGATCGCCTGCGCCGGTGCGATCGCCGCGGCGAAGCGGCGGAACGGTTCGCCGCCGAAGAAGCGCGCGACCAGGTACAGCATCAGCGTCACCGCCAGATACAGCAGGCACTGCATCGCGATGTAGCCGCCGAGCGCGCCCAGCACGCTGGCGCCCACCGTGGCGCACACCGTCAGCACCAGCGCGAACACGCCGAGCGGCGCCGCCCACAGCACCCAGCGCACGATCACGATCATGGTGTCGGCGAGCGCCTGCACCAGTTCGAGCAGGCGCGCGCGGCGCTCGGCCTCGATGCGCGTGAGCGCGAAGCCGAAGAACATCGCGAACACCACCAGCGGCAACATTGCGCTGGCCGCGGCGGCGGCCACCGCGTTGCTCGGGATGATGGCCGCGAACCATTCGCCGAGGCCGGGCGGCTGCGCGCTGGCGGCCGGCGAATCGAGCGCGCTGCGGAACGACTCGGCCAAGGCCGGGTCGCGCGGCAGCAGCGAAAGGAAGGCGGGCGCGGCGAAGGCGGTGAAGATCGCGCCCAACGTCAGCAGCACCAGGAACACCACGATCGCGGTGCGCGCGGTGCGGCCCGAGGCCGCCGCGTTGTTCGCCGTGTTGACGCCGAGGATGACCAGCGCCACCACCAGCGGCACCACCGTCATCTGCAAGGCGTTGAGCCAGAGCCGGCCGATGGGCTGGAAGAAGCCCGCGGCATGCGTGGCCCATTCGGGCTTGAGCATCGCAAGGCCCAGGCCGACGAGGGCGCCGGCCAGCAGGGAAAGCAGCACGCGGGTGGTCTGCGACAAGGGAAGCGCCTCAGAAATGCGGGTTGGCGAGCGAAATGTCGGGCAGGGCCCAGGCCTGCTTCAAGCGTTCGTACTCCGGATGCGGCAGCAGCACGAAGACAGGCTGCCGCCCCGGATCGAGCCAGCCGAGCAGGCCGCGCATGGCGGCATCGTCCATCGCGGTGCAGCCCGCGGTCGGTTCGCCCGGCGCTTTCCACAGGTGCGCGAAGATGCAGCTGCCCGCGCCGGAAACGTGCTGCGGGTTGTGGAGGATGACGAAGCCTTCGCGATAGCGCTGGTCGCCGCCCGCGTGCAGATCGCGGCGCATCGGCTCGGTCGATCCCTGCACCGCCGCTTCGCCCACGTCCTTCGCATCGACGATGCGGTTGTAGAGATCCGACGCCGGCACGTCGATGCACCAGTGCGAATCGCGCATCGCGAGGTAGCGCATCGCCGTCGGCACCTGCGCGGCGTAGCCGAAGGCCTCGCCCAGCGCGAACACGCCGGCCGGCGCCTTGCCGTCGCCTTCGCGCTTCTGCGTGCCGGGCTGTGCGGGATGCAGGCCCAGGCCCCAGGCCGAGCCGTTGCGGCCGACGGTCACGGGAGTCGCCGCTGCGGCGGCCTTCCATTCATCGCCATCGCGCGTCCAGGTGGTCAGCGCCCCCTGGTCGGCTTCGAAATCCGGCGTCACCACCAGCACCATCTGATCGGCGTGCGCCCACGGCAACTCCGCGGCGACCACCGGCGATGCCATTGCCAGGCCCAGCATCAGCGTCTTCATCGCGAACCTCATGGCTGCAGCAGGTGGCGCGCGCGTTCGAGATTGGCTTCCAGCCGCGAAGCCAGTTCCGGCGAACTTTCGCACAACAGCACGAACACGCCGTCGAGCAGATGCTGCGAGGCGGAGTGATACAGCAGCGGCTCGATCCAGGGCCGTTCGTCGTGCGCCGACACCAGCAGGCAGACGTCGGCATGCGCGCGCAGCGGATTGGCGGTGTGGCGGGTGATCGAGATCACGTGGCCATGGCGGGCGCGGAAGTCGTGCGCCAGATGGCACAGTTCCACCTGCTTGCCGTGCTCGGAGAAGGCCAGCAGCACATCGCCCGCCACCGCCGAGGAAAGACAGGCGTTCATCAGCACCGGATCGCCGTGCTGCACCGTAGGCAGGCCCAGCAGCGAAAGCTTGAGCGCGAACTCCTGCGCGCGGATGCCGTCCTCGCCCACGCCGGCCAGGTACACGCGGCCTGCCCCGGCCAGCGTGTCGACGATGGCGTCGATCTGCGGGCGCGGGTTGATCAGGCGCGTCTCCTCTTCGGACTTCGCCTTGGCCTGCCACAGCTCGGCGGCGAGGTCGGGATGCGCGGCCTGGGCGGCGGCCCGTTCGGGCTGGGCGGCGGTTTCCGCGCCGTTGCGCGCCACGGCCGCGCCGATCGAGAACTTGAGGTCGGGGTAGCCCTTGAAGCCGAGCTTCTGCGAGAACTTCACCACGCTCGACTGGCTGATGCCGAGCGCATCGGCGAGCTGCTGCGAGGAGTAGTCGCGCAGCAGGTGCGCGTTGTCGAGCAGGAAATCCGCGATGCGGCGCTCGATGGCGGACATCTGGTCGCGTTCGGCGCGGATCTTGACCAGCGGCGTCACGCGGGCAGCGGCTCCAGGCCGCGGATCTCGCGGATGCCAAGGCCTGCGCCGTTGCCGATGGAGATCTCCGATTCGTTGAACACCACGCCGCCTTCCACCGGGTTGAATTTGCTGAGCGAGGGGCCGTCGAGATCCACCTTGGTGATGACGCTGGACTTCGCCACCGCCACGTGCACGGCGGCCGCCACGCTGATGCTGCTCTCGATCATGCAACCGATCATGCACTCCACGCCATAGAGCCCGGCGATGTCGGCGATGCGGATGGCGTTGGAGATGCCGCCGGTCTTCATCAGCTTGATGTTGATGATGTCGGCGGCGCGCATCTTGATCAGGTCGATCACCTCGGTGGGGCCGAATACGCTTTCGTCGGCCATCACCGGCGTGTGCACGCGGTCGGTGACGTACTTCAGGCCGTCCAGGTCGCGGGCCTTCACCGGCTGTTCCAGCAGCTCCAGCACCACCCCGGCGTCCTCCAGGTGCTGCATGGCGAACACCGCCTGCTTGGCGGTCCAGCCCTGGTTGGCGTCCAGGCGCAGCAGTGCGCGGCCTTCGACCGCGGCGTAGATCGCCTTGACGCGCTCGATGTCCACGCCGATGTCCTTGCCGACCTTGATCTTGAGCGATTCGAAGCCGCGCTCCACCGCGGCCAGCGAATCGGCCACCATCTTGTCGATGTAGTCGACGCTGATGGTGATGTCGGTGGTGATGACCGGATCGCCGCCGCCCAGCATGCGGTAGAGCGGCGCATCGTAGAGCTGGCCCCACAGGTCGTAGACCGCGATCTCCACGGCCGCCTTGGCGCTGTAGTTGCGTTCGAGCGAACCCTGGATCAGCTGCGTGACGCGGTTGAGGTTGGCGATGTCCTGCCCGATCAGGCGCGGCGCGATCACCTTGCGGATGGCCTCGATCATCGAGCCGTGCGTATCGCCGGTGATGACGGCGGTGGCGGCGGCCTCGCCGTACCCCACGTGGCCGGTGTCGGTGCGCACCATCACCACGATGTCCTCGACGGTATCGACGGTGCGCAGCGCGGTCTTGAACGGTGTCTTCAGGGGCACGCGCAGCATGCCCAGTTCGATGGCGGTGATCTTCATTCTTTGTCCTGGCGCGGGCGGATGCGCTGGATGCTGTAGACGGTGTCGACGGTGGGCGTGGTTTCGCCCGCCATCAGCGGTTCGAGCGGCGTCACGGACACCTGGTTGAGCGGCGTGCGCACGTACTGGCCGGCCGCGTTCTTCCAGCCGATGCCCGTGGTGTCGTGGATCACGTAGGTGGTGCCGTCGACGCGGCCCAGCACCATCATCACGTGGCCGGGGATGTAGACGAGGTCGCCCGGTTGCAGGGTGGCGATGATGGCCAGGCGCTGCTCGTGGGTGGTCTTCTCGTCGAAGGCGATGCGTTCGAAGGCCTCGCTGACGCCCTGGTCCTTGGTATTGCGCGGCAACTGCACGCCCACGCTGCGGTAGACCTCGGAGACGAAGCCGCTGCAATCGCGCGCATCGTAGGAATGGCCCCAGCCGTAACGTTCGCCGAGGAACTTGAA
>CAMLOR010000303.1 GCA_946481615.1 uncultured Aquimonas sp. | reverse complement strand
CTGGGTCATTACGAGATCGTGTCCGAACTCGGGCGCGGCGGCATGGGCGTGGTCTACAAGGGCTACGAACCGGCGCTGGGCCGCCACGTCGCGATCAAGGAACTCTCGCCGGCGCTCGCGCACGATCCCAACCTGGTCGAGCGCTTCCTGCGCGAAGCCCGCTCGATGGCGGCGCTGCAGGATCCGCACATCATCCAGGTGTATTTCATCGGCACCGACGAGAGTACGCAGCAGCCGTTCTTCGCGATGGAGTTCATCGACGGCGACTCGCTCTCGGGCCTGCTCAAGCGCGAAGGCAAGCTCTCGGTCGAGAACGCGCTCAAGATCATGCACCAGACGGCGCAAGGCCTGGCCACGGCGCACGACAAGGGCGTGATCCACCGCGACATCAAGCCGGGCAACCTGATGCTCACCCATCGCGGCCAGGTGAAGATCGCCGACTTCGGCATCGCGCTGGCCACGCAGGACATTTCCAAGAAGCTCACCAGCACCGGCGAATTCGTCGGCACGCCGGGCTATCTCTCGCCGGAAGTGTGCCTGGGCAAGGTGGTCGACCAGCGCTCGGACATTTTCTCGCTCGGCATCGTGCTGTTCGAAATGCTCAGCGGCAAGACGCCCTTCACCGACGAGAGCCCGCTCGGGCTGATGCTCGAGGTGGTGAAGGCGGAGATCCCCGACATCCGCGGTATCAATGCCGAAGTCGATCCCCAGACGGCCGCGATCCTGACGCGCATGGTCGCGAAGGAGCCGCAGGACCGTTTCCAGAGCTGCCACGATTTGGCGGCCGCGCTCGAGGCGCATCCGCTGGTGGCCAAGGGCGGCACGGTGAAGCTGCCGGTGAACAAGCCGGCCGCGAGCGACGCCACGATGATCGGCGCGCCCACGCCGGGCTCGCAGCCGCAGCGCCTGGTCACGCCGCCGCCGATGGTCGGCCGTGCGCCGACGCCGGCGCCGGTGGCACCGGCCGCGCCCACCTCGCCGAGCGCCGCCGCGCTGCCGCAGCCGCCCGTGCGTCCGTCGGTGCTCGAACGCCAGGAAAGGAAATCGGGTTCCGCGCTGCCGCTGGCGATCGCCGCGGCGCTGGTGCTGGTGCTGGCCGGCGGCGCCTGGGCGTTCCGCGCGCCGCTCGGTGCCTTCGTCGCCGGCTTCGGCGACGGCTTCACCGGCGAAAAGGCCTACGAACAGGGCGCGGCCGTCGGTGCCGCCAGCAATCCGGTCGGTACCACGCAGGCGGCCACCGTCGATGCCGTGCCGGCGCCTGCGATCGCGCCGCCCACGCAGCCTGCCGCCCCCGCCGTGCCGCCCGTGAGCACGCCGGACGCGAACGTCGCCGCCACGACGCAAGTTCCCGTCGAGGCGGCGGCCGCTTCGAATGCTTCAGTTGCCGACGCGAACACGCAGGCCGCGCCGGACGCCCCGACGGCGGCATCCGACACCACGGAAGTCGTCGCCTCCAACGACGGGCCGGCCGCCAACGCCGGGCTCAAGCGCCTGCTCGCCGCCAAGCGCGCCGCGCGCAACGAGATCGCCAGCAGCACGCCGCCGCGCGAAGTCGCCGCGCCGCGCACGCCGAAGATCGTCGTGGTCACCGTGGGCGACGACGCCATCACCGGTCCGGCGCGCCAGCGCATCGAGGAGCGCCTGATGGACGCCGGCTTCGACGTGGTCGACGCCGACGTGCTGGGCGTTTCCGGCCGCGGCGACATCGGCGGCCTGCTGCGTTCGCTGCGGGGCGACGCCACCGTCGCCGTGGTGGTGCGCGCCGACGGCATCGGCCAGCAGACGCTGACCTACTACGGCCAGTCGTCGGAGTTGTACAGCGTGAACCTGAGCGTGCGGGCCTACCTCGTCGGCGACGGCCGCACGCTGGGCCCGGGCTTCAAGGAGAAGGTCGACTTCACCTCGCTCAATGCCAACACACAGGCGGAGGCCGCGATCGATCCGCGCCTGGATCGCCTGCTGGGCGACCTTTCGCCCTATCGCCGCGGACGCGGCTGAGGCATCCCGCAGGAAGGGCCGCGCAAGCGGCCCTTCTTCTTTCAGAACCGCCCGGCCTGGAAGTCCGAGAAGGCCTGGCGCAATTCGTCCTGCGTGTTCATCACGAAGGGGCCGTAGCGCGCCACCGGTTCGTTGAGCGGCTTGCCGGCCACGAGCAGCACGCGTGCGCCTTGTCCATCGGTGCGCAGCACGACGCCGTCGCCGTCGTTCAACACGCCGAGCGTGCCGCGCGGGAGCAACACATCGCGTGCCGGTGCCGCCACGGTCACGTCCCCGACGAAGGGATACACGAATGCGTGATGCCCCGCCGGCACCGACGTGGCGAACCGCGCATCGGCGGGCAGCTCGATGTCGAGGTAGAGCGGCGCCGTCGCTTCGGCCTGCACCGGCCCGCGCACATCGCCCAATGCACCGGCGATCACGCGCACCTTGCCGCCGCCCTCCAGCGCAACGTCCGGAATGCGCTCCGGCCCGATGTCCTGGTAGCACGGCGCGGTCATCTTGTCCTTCGCCGGCAGGTTCACCCAAAGCTGGAAGCCCCACATCAGGCCGTCGACCTGTTCGGGCATTTCCGAATGCACGAGGCCGCGACCGGCCGTCATCCACTGCACGCTGCCCGGCACCAGCAAACCGGAGTTGCCGGCGCTGTCGCGATGCCGCATGCGGCCGGCCAGCATGTAGGTGACGGTTTCGAAGCCACGGTGCGGATGATCGGGAAAGCCCGCGAGATAGTCGCCCGGCTGGTCGGAACGGAATTCGTCGAGCAGCAGGAAGGGATCGAGGCGGTCGAGCCGCGGCTGGCCGATGACGCGGGTGAGCTTGACGCCCGCGCCGTCGCTGGCGGGCTGGCCCGCGAGGGTGCGCGCCACGGCGCGCGGAGTGGTGATGGTGTCCATGAGCGCCTTTATAGGGCCGGTCCGCGCGTCCGGGTAGCCGCCGGCGGCGGAACGCGGCGTTCCCGCCGGCGCAACAATCGCTACAGCACGTCGAGCTTGGCGTAGGCCAGCACCAGGCGCTTGAGGCCGGCATCCTCGAAGTTCACCTGCACCTGCGCGTGCGCACCGCTGCCTTCGAAGTCCACCACGACCCCTTCGCCGAACATCGCGTGCCGCACGCGCTGGCCGAGACGCAGCCCGGGAGTCTCGACCGCCGGATGGAAGCGCGGTGCACTCGGGTACGCGGGCCGCGACACCTGCACCCGTGGCCGCACCTCCTGCAGCACTGCGCCGGGGATCTCGCGCAGGAAACGCGAGGGCACGCCGAAGGTGTCCTGCCCATGGATGCGGCGGGACTCCGCATAACTCAACACCAGCCGCTGGCGCGCGCGCGTGATGCCCACGTAGGCAAGCCGCCGCTCCTCTTCCAGCCGTCCGGATTCGTTGAGCGAACGCGTGCTGGGGAACAGTCCTTCCTCGAGACCCGCGAGGAACACCAGCGGAAATTCCAGCCCCTTGGCCGAGTGCAGCGTCATCATCTGCACCGCGTCCTCCCAGGCCTCGGCCTGGCCTTCGCCGGCCTCGAGCGAGGCGTACGAGAGGAAGGCGACCAACTCCGGCATCTCCTGATCCTGATCGCCGCGCTCGAAACGGCTGGCCACGGTGACCAGCTCGTCGAGGTTCTCGGTGCGCGAATCCAGCATCCCGCGCGACTCGGCGGCGTAATGCACGCGCAGACCGGATTTCTGCAGCACGTGTTCGATCTGCTCCTCGAGCGCCAGCTCGCGCACGTCACGCGCCATCTGTTCGACCAGCTCGACGAAACCGCGCAGCGCATTCTTCGCGCGCCCGGCCAGCGCGCCCTCGGCAATCTCCATCAACACCGCTTCCCAGAGCGGCGCCCCCTGGTCGCGCGCCCGCATCCGCACCTGTTCGAGGGTGCGATCGCCGATGCCGCGCGGCGGCGTGTTGACGGCGCGCTCGAAGGCCGCATCGTCGGCACGGTTGGAGAGCAGGCGCAGATAGGCCAGCGTGTCCTTGACCTCGGCGCGCTCGAAGAAGCGCAGGCCGCCGTACACGCGATACTTCAGCGCCGTCTGCATCAGCGCCTCTTCGAAGGCGCGCGACTGCGCGTTGCTGCGGTACAGGATGGCGGTGTCGAGCGCACGCCCGCCGCCGGCGATCCACTGCTGGATGCGCTCCACCACGAAGCGCGCCTCGTCGAT
>CAMLOR010000302.1 GCA_946481615.1 uncultured Aquimonas sp. | reverse complement strand
TGCACTGACGAAAAGGGCCGGACATCCTGTCCGGCCCCGGCTTCGCCGGCCTGATCGTCCGCCGCCAGCCGCCTCCGCAGGCCGTCCCACCCCATCCCGGCAAGAGCTCGCCTCACCCTTTTGTCGTCCCCGCGAAGGCGGGGACCAGTGACGTTGAAGTGCCTCGCTCATGTCACTGGATTCCCGCGGGCGCGGGAACGACGGATTGCCTCGATAGCCGGAGGACGCGGGGGCGCTCGGCGTTTCGGAGATGTGTGGACCCGCCGGAGGTCGGCGGGTAAGGCCGGCGAAGCCGGGCGCGCACAGGATGTGCGCGCGTTTTCGCCGAGGCATGGATGCCGAGTCGAAAACCCCCGCCGAACGGAGGGGACCCGCGCGCAGCGCGGGCGGGGAAACCCATCTCCGAAACGCCGAGCGCCCCCGCGTCCCGCGATACGCCACGCCACGCCACGCCATTCGTCGCACCGCACCGCAACCCATGCCACCTGCCCCGCAACACGTCGCAACCGCCCTTCCCCGCCGAAACAGGCGCGCCGAGACTGGCCGCGTCACAACCGTTGGGGAACGGCGATGAAGTGGATCCATATCGTGGCGGGACTGATGTCGTTGATCGCGGGCGCGACGGCGCTGTACGCGGCCAAGGGCGGCGACTGGCATCGGCGCAGCGGCACCGTGTTCTTCGGCGCCATGCTGGTGATGGCCTCGAGCGGTGCGCTGATGGCGCTGCTGTTCAAGCCCAATCCGGTGAACGTGATGGCCGGATCGCTGACCTGCTATTTCGTGCTCACCGGCTGGCTGGCGGTGAAACGCGACGTACCGCAGGCGCGCGGCTGGCTGGCCGGGCTCATGGTCGCGGCGTTCGCGTTGAGCGCCTTCGCGTGGGCGCTGGTGTTCGAGGCCTTGCGCAGTCCGCGCGGCCTCGTGGGCGGCGTGCCTTGGCCGCCGCTGGCGATGTTCGGCGTCATGGGCCTGCTCGGCGCGTCGCTCGATGCACGGCTGTTGTGGACCGGCGTCCTGCGCGGCCCGCAGCGGCTGGCGCGGCATCTGTGGCGCATGGGGTTCGCGATGTGGGTCGCCACGTCTTCGTTCTTCCTGGGCCAGCCTCGCGTGTTCCCGGAGTTCCTGCGGCAGAACGTCGGACTGCGCGCGATTCCCGTGTTGCTGGTCGTGGCGGTGATCGGCTACTGGCTGGTGCGGACAGTGGTGCGGCGCAAGCGGGTCGCGGCAGTGCACGCCGGGAGCCACGGATGAGCGCCGTCGTGGAAAAGCGCGCCGGACGCTGGATCGCGGCGGCGTTGCTGGTGCAGATGGTGCTCGGCCCCGTGGTGAACTTCGCCCTACTGAGGCCGCTCACCGCTTCGCCCGGCTTCCTCGTCAATGCCGCGCAGCAGCCGGCGAACCTCTCGCTGGCCATCGTGCTCGGCATCGCGATGGCGGCGCTGAATCCCGCCATCGCCATTGCCGCGTGGCCCGTGCTGCGCCGTCATGGCGAAGCGGCGGCGCTGTGGCTGTTCGCGCTGGGAGTGGCGTGTTTCGTCCTGATGGCGGCGGAATACACGGGCTGGCTGTCGATGGGCGCGTTGAGTCGCCAGCACGCGGCGGCCAGCGCGGCCGAAGCCGCGCAGTTGGCAGGCTTGTTGGATGTCGTATCCGCGGCACGCGCGTCGGCGCACATCTTCGCGTTGATGGGATCGTGCGCACTGGCGTTCGCGCTCTACTTCGCTTGCTGGCGGCATGCACTGGTGCCGCGCTGGCTGGCAGCGCTCGGCACGCTCGCCGCAGCGACAGCGTTCGCCGCAGGCGCGATGCCGTTGTTCGGCGAACCGGTGGCGGTGAATCTGATGATGCCGCTGGGGTTGAGTCACCTCGCGCTGGCGGTGTGGTTGGCGTGGAAGGGCTTTCGGCGCGCGGAGGACTGAAGCACGGCGAAAGTCGCTGGGTTCCCGCCTTCGCGGGAACGACGGGCGTGTCAGGTCGCTGCGGGCGCGATGCCGGAGAACGCGAGCGTCGCCGCGACGGCGCGCTTCCAGCCGGCATAGAGCCGCTCGCGCTGTTCGACGTCCATCGCGGGCATGAAGGTGCGCTCGACACGGCGCTGGCGAGCGATGTCTTCGCGACTGCGCCAGAAGCCGGTCGCGAGGCCGGCGAGATAGGCCGCGCCCAGGGCCGTCGTTTCCACCACCTGCGGGCGCTCCAGCGGCACGCCCAGCACATCGGCCTGGAATTGCGCGAGGAAATCGTTGGCGATGGCGCCGCCGTCGGCACGCAGCGCGGTGAGCGCGATGCCGGAATCGGATTGCATGGCATCGAGCACGTCGCGCGTCTGGTAGGCCAGCGACTCGAGCACCGCGCGCACCAGTTGATCGCGCCCGGTGCCGCGCGTGAGGCCGAACAGCGCGCCGCGTGCCTCGCTGCGCCAGTGCGGCGCGCCCAGGCCGACGAAGGCCGGCACGCAGTACACGCCGTCGCACGAAAGCGCGCGCTCGGCGCACTGTTGCGATTCGGCCGCGTTTTCCAGCACTTTCAACCCGTCGCGCAGCCATTGCACGGCGGCACCCGCCACGAACACGCTGCCTTCCAGCGCATACTCGGTGACACCGCCGATCTCCCAGGCGATGGTGGTGAGCAGCCGGTGCTTCGAGCGCACCGCCTGCGTGCCGGTGTTCATCAGCAGGAAGCAGCCGGTGCCGTAGGTATTCTTCGCCATGCCCGGCGCGAAGCAGCCCTGGCCGAACAGCGCGGCCTGCTGGTCGCCCGCCATGCCGGCGATCGGCAGTCGCGCGCCGCAGAGCGAACCCTCGGTGTACGCCGCCACGCCGCTGCTGGGCACTACGCGCGGCAGCATCGTGGCCGGCACGCCGAGCATCTGCAGCAGGTCCGGCGACCACTCGCACGCGTGGATGTCGTACATCAGCGTGCGCGAGGCATTGCCGGCATCGGTGATGTGCGCGCGATCTTCCGACAGGTTCCAGGCCAGCCAGGTGTCGATGGTGCCGAACAGCAGATCGCGCGGATCGGCGTCGACGTGATCGAGCAGCCAGCGCACCTTCGTGCCCGAGAAATACGGATCGATCAGCAGGCCGGTGCGCTCGTGCACCAGCTCTTCGCGGCCTTCGCGCCGCAATCGCTCGCAGATCGCCTCGCTCTGGCGCGACTGCCAGACGATGGCGCGATGCACGGGCTTGCCGGTGCGGCGCTCCCAGACCACCGTGGTTTCGCGCTGGTTGGCGATGCCGACCGCGGCGATCTCCCCGCCGCGCACGCCGGCCGCACGCATCGCCTCGGCCACCGCGGCACGCACGGTGTCGAGGATTTCGACCGCATCGTGCTCCACCCAGCCCGGCTGCGGAAAATGCTGCGCGAACGCGAACTGTCCCACGCCCAGCACCGCGCCGCCCGCGTCGAACAGCATCGCCCGGGAACTGGTGGTTCCCTGGTCGATGGCGAGCACGCAACGCGGCGTCATTCGTCGTCCGGCGGACGGCGGCGCGGCAGGAAATTCTTTTCGACGATGGCCCAGAGGATGAGCGAATAAGCCACGAGACGGATCGCGTAATAGACCGGCGGGTCCTCCAGCGGGAACACGTGCCAGGCGGCCATCGAGCGGTTGATGCTCTCCATCAGGAAGGAGATGCCGAACCACAGGAACAGGCGGTCGCGGGTGTCGCGGTAGAAGCGGAAGAAGAACAGCGCGGCGGCGAAGCAGCCCATGCCCATCGCGCCCAGCAGGTAGGCGGTCATCGGCGTCATTCCTCACCCCGCTCGAAAATGAGGCCGTAGAGCAGCACCGCCACGCCGAGCACGGCCGTGCCGATGCGCATTTCGGGCGAATCGAAATCGGGCAGCAGCAGGCGGTCCACCAGCACCAGGGTGTTGCTCAGCGCCAGCAGGCCGAAACACAGGCCGCTCCAGAACAGCAGGCGGGTGCGGGTGCGGCCGTACGCGCGCAGCAGCAGGACGCAGCTCAGGAGCATCGTGCCGGTGCAGAGCAGGTATTCGATTGTGATCAGCACTGCGATAACCTAGGCGGGTGACTTCGAAGCAACCCAGCGAGAAGGCGCTGCGCGAGTTTAGCGAGGCCTTCGAACGATTGAAACGCAACGAGCCTCGCCGCTTGCTGCGTGGAACGCCGGTGAGCCAGAACAACGTCTCGCGCGAGGCGGGCATGGACACCTCCGCGC
>CAMLOR010000301.1 GCA_946481615.1 uncultured Aquimonas sp. | reverse complement strand
CGTCGGCTTCGATGTCGGCTTCGGCGACGAACCATTCGGTGGTGACGCCCAGGCCCGTGTAGTCGAACTCCGGGATGGCCAACCGCTGCAGTTCTTCCCGCACCGCATCCACGCTGGCGTAGTTGGCGCGTCCGTCGCGCGCCAGGATGCGCGCATCGTTGCTGCGGATGGCGTCGGACAGGCTCATCCAGAGCGCTTCGCTGGCGGTGTTGAGGTTGAGCGGCGCCGGCTGCGGCAAGGCGCAGACGTGCGGCAGCAGCGCGTCGTAGGCCTTGGACGACATCGCGGGCAGCAGCCGCAGTTCGGAAACGTGGCCCATGCGGCGATTGGCGGCGCGATGGCCGGGGCGGCGGTTCTGGTAGGCGAGATCCTCGGCCCCGCCGCTGCGCGGCTGGGTGTCGGCATCGATCCAGTCGGCGGCCTGCGCTGCGACCGCAGGATCGAGCTTGAGCACGCGCAGCAGGCGTTCGAAACGCTGCAGCGCCACATCGTTGTCCTGCGCGCCGACCACCAGCGAGTTGACGTCGAAGCAGCCGCCCAGCTCGCGCAAGCGGCCCAGGATGCGCGCTTCGGGCAGGTCGATGGGCGGCAGCGCGCCGGCCCAGCCATCCTCGCGGCTGTCGGTGCCACCGGTTTCGAGATCGCGCTTCAGGGCGGCGGCGGCCCAGCCTTCGAGGCCCTGCATCAATTGCCAGCCCTGTTCGGCGCGCAGCGCATTGCGGGCGCGCGCGCGCGCCATTTCACCGCGATCGAGCAGCGCCGCCACCAGCACGGTGGCGAGCGCCACCACCAGCACCGCGGCGATCAGGGCGACGCCGCGCTGGCCCTGCGCTCTGCGAAGGCCTGCGCGTTTCATCGCGCTGCTCCTGCGTGCGAAGCCGTCATTGCTCGGGCTCCTGCGGCAGTTCCAGCACGCGGCGCACTTCGCCGAAATCGTCCAGCGTCAGCGTGACGATCACCGCACGCGGCAATTGCGCGGTGCTGCCCCGCGGCGGCGGCCATTGCGGCTGCTCGCCGCCCTGGGCGTCGACGTAGCGGAAGCGCGCCGATTCGATGCGATCGAGCAGATCGTCGTCGAGCGGCGTGCTGCCGGGCGTGCGATCGAGCACGGCGTAGCGGCGGCGCTGCAGATTGCCGTCGAGCACGCGCCAGCCGACGCGTTCGAGCTCGGCGCGCGGCATGGCCATCGCATTGGCGAGCCCGCCGCGCGTGACTTCGAGGCGATCGCCGCTGCCTTCGAGCGCGGAGCGCGGCGCGCCGTACGCGTCGCGCACCGGCCGCAGCGCCACGCCGCGCAGATCGCGCTCCAGCAGACCGACGGCGAACTGCAGGCGGGCGAGGCGTTCCTGCGTCGCATCGAGCTGGCCGCGCGCGCGCATCAGTCCCTCGAGTCCGCCGTAGGCGAGCGCCGAAGCCAGCGCGAAGATCGCGACGGCGACCAGCATTTCGAGCAGCGTGAAGCCCAGAGCACGCCGCGCGAAACCGCGGACCGGGGAATGCGGTTCGACAGGCTCACCGCGAACGGCCGTGGTGGAGTGCGGCGGGCAGGAAGCCCGGCGCTGCATCACGGAACTTGGCCGCGGGTCGAGAGGCCGGCGTCGCATCATCGCACCGCGAAACCGGTGAGATTGGCGACCAGGGCTTCGTCGTCCTCGGCCTCGGGCGCGAACACGCTCACATCGAGGCGGCGGATCGAGGCCTCCTCGGTGCCGGAGACCTCGATGCGCCAGCGCCAGCGGCGTCCGGCCATCGCGCTCTCGCCTTCACGCCGGCCAATGTCCGGGAAGCCTTCGCGCAGGCGCGTTTCCGCGATGGCATTGGACGCCACCCACTGCGCCAGCGTGCCGTCGCGCAGCTGCGCGGCGGCGCGTGCCTCGAGCGTGGCCAGGCGCATCAAGCCGGCGAGCGCGAGCGACATCAGCAGGAGGGCGATCAGGACTTCGAGCAACGTGAAGCCATCGCAGCGTGCGGCACCTGGGTTCACGCCTTCGCGGGAGCGCGGAACGGCTCGTCGTTCCCGCGAGGGCGGGAACCCAAGCGCGAGGCCCATCGCCCTAGCGCCGTCCATCATCGACCAGACTCAGTTCCATCGCGCCATCGAGCTGCCCCTGGAGCTGCCAGACGTCGGCCACCCCGGCGCGCGTGAATCGCATCGTGAACGGCGTGAGTTCGCCGGAAGCCAGGCAAGCGAACGGCGGACGCTCCGGCGCATCGAGCGCGAGCGGCAGCGTTTCGCCTTCCTGCTCGGCTTCGAGCGCGATGCCTTCGCCCAGCGCGCGTGGCCGCAGCTCGTCGTCGGGGCGGTCGGGCAGTTCGTGCCAGCCATCGCTTTCGAAATAGCCGAAGCGCAATCCGCCTTCGACCGGCGCGAAGCCGATGTCGCGCCCGCCGATCACCGCGCGCTCGCAGGCCACCGCGATCAGCGATTGCGCCCGGCGTGCGGCGTTTTCGAGCTGGCGCGGCCCGCTGCCGCCCGAGGCGATCACCAGCGCGCCGATCAGCACGCCGGCGATCACCAGCACGACGAGGATTTCGATCAGCGTGAATCCGGCCGCCATCGATGGCCGAGTGCCGACGCCGTCAGGAAGACGGCGGACAGGCGCGATGGATCGCCGGGCGCGGGCGCCAACAGACCGCCGGAAGCCACCGGCAACCCGCCGTTTCACTGCGTCCAGTTGCCGACGTCGGCGTTCTCGCCCTCGCCGCCCTGCTGGCCGTCGAGGCCGAGCGTGTAGACGTCGATCTCGCCGTGCTGGCCGGGGCTCAGATACAGATAGTCGCGGCCCCACGGATCCTGCTGCAGGCGCTCGAGGTAGCCGCCGGCCTTCCAGTTGCGCGCCTCGGGCGTGCCCGCCGGCTTGGCCACCAGCGCCTGCAGCCCCTGATCGGTGCTGGGATAGACGAAGTTGTCGAGCCGATAGAGATTGAGCGCCGTCACCATCGCGTTGATATCGGCCTTGGCGCGCGCCTGGCGCGCTTCGCCCGGCTTGTCGAAGAACTTCGGCACCACCACCGCGGCGAGGATGCCGAGGATGACGACGACGACCAGCACCTCGATGAGCGTGAAGCCGCGCGCCGCGGAGGGCCGGATGCCGAAGGAGGCAGCACGCCGGAGCGGGCCACGCAGCGGCGGGAATTGGACAGCGGTACGGTCACCCGAGATCATAGTCACATCCTTGCGGCCTGGCCGCGATCTTAACAAAGCCCGCGTTTTCCCCATGACGACCGACGCGCACTGGCGCGAGCGCGACCTGCGGGTGCTCTGGCACCCCTGCACCCAGATGCGCGAGCACCCGGATACGTTACCGCTGGTGCCGGTGCGGCGTGCGCGGGGCGCCTGGCTGGAAGGCCACGACGGGCGCCGCTATCTCGATGCGGTGAGCAGCTGGTGGACCAACCTGTTCGGCCACGCCGAGCCGCGCATCGCGGCCGCCATCGCGGCGCAGGCCGGCACGCTGGAGCAGGTGATCCTGGCGGGCTTCTCGCATGAACCCGCGGTCGAACTGGCGGAGCGGCTGCTGGCCATCGCGCCGCGGCAGGTCGATCGCCCGCCGCTGGCGAAGGTGTTCTACGCCGACAACGGCTCGGCCGCCGTGGAAGTCGCGCTCAAGATGAGCTTCCACCGCTGGCGCAACCGCGGCGAAACCGGCCGCGACCTGTTCGTCGCACTGTCGAACGGCTATCACGGGGAGACGCTGGGCGCGCTCGGCGTCACCGACATCCCGCTCTACCGCCGCACCTACGCGCCGCTGATGATGCAGCCGCTGTTCGCGCCCTCGCCGGATGCGTTCCTGGCGCGGCCCGGCGAGTCGGCCGACGATTGCGCGGAGCGATGCGCGCGCGGGCTCGAACGCCTTTTCGCCGAAAACGAAGGCCGCGTGAGCGCGCTGATCCTCGAACCGCTGGTGCAATGCGCCGGCGGCATGCGGATGCATTCGCCGTTGTACCTGCGGCGCGCGCGCGAGTTGTGCGACCGTTACCGCGTGGACCTGATTGCCGACGAGATCGCCGTGGGTTTCGGCCGCACCGGCACGATGTTCGCCTGCGAGCAGGCGGGCATCCGGCCGGATTTCCTCTGCCTGTCGAAGGGGCTGACGGGCGGCTTCCTGCCGCTGTCGGCGGTACTGACCTCCGACGAGGTCTACGAAGCCTTCCTCGACGATTCGCGCGAACGCGCCTTCCTGCATTCGCACAGCTACACCGGCAATCCG
>CAMLOR010000300.1 GCA_946481615.1 uncultured Aquimonas sp. | reverse complement strand
CTCCTGGTAGATGCTCTCCACCACCACCACGGCGTTGTCCACCAGCATGCCGATGCCCAGCAGCAGCCCCATCATCGAGAGGATGTTGAGCGTGACGCCGAAGAAGTACATGAAGCCCAGCGTCATGACGAAGCACACCGGGATCGCCAGCGTCACCATCAGCGTGGACGGCCAGTGGCGCAGGAAGAAGAACAGCACGCCGATCGACAGCAGCAGGCCGATGCCGCCCGCTTCGGCCAGCTCGACCAGCGAACTGGTGACGTTCTCGCCCTGGTCCTCGATCAGGATGACGCGGATGCCTTCGAAATCGGGTTCCTCGCCGATGGCGTAGATTTCCTGCAGCGCGCGGCTGCTGACGTCGACGAGATTGGCGCTGCGCTCCTTGTAGATCTCGATGCCGACCGCAGGATTGCCTTCGAGACGGCGGCCGTAATTGAGGCGCTGCGGCTTCAGGCGCACGTCGGCGATGTCGGACAGGCGCAGCCCGTTGTCGCCGACCACGAGATTGCGCAGTTCGTCGAGGCTCTTGAGTTCACCCACCGGCTGCACGCGCAGGCGCCGGTCGCCTTCGGAGATCGTGCCGGCCGAAACCGAGAAGTTGACGGCCTGCAGGCGCTGCGCCAACTCGTTGAGGCTGATGCCGTGCGCGGTGAGACGGTCCGGATCGATCGCGATCTCGATCTCGTTCGGCGCCGCGCCCTGGATGTCGACGCGCGCCACGCCGGGCAAACGCTCGAGCCGCCGCTTGAGCCGACTGTCGATCAGGTCGTAGCTCTGAGTCAGATCGCGCTGTGAGGCCAGGCGTACGCGCAGCACGGGCTGGTCGCTGGTGGAGAACTTCAGGACGTAATAGCGCTGCAGATCGTCCGGCAGATCGCTGCGGATGGCGTCGAGACGGTCGCGCGCATCGGAGGCGAGGATCTCGATATCGCGTTCCATGTCGCGGAACTCGATGAAGATGTTCGCCCCGTCGGCACGCGCCACCGCCTGCATGCGCTTGATGCCCGAGAGCGTGGCGAGCGCCTCCTCGGC
Source organism: uncultured Aquimonas sp. (assembly GCA_946481615.1). The sequence continues at coordinate 3,180 of CAMLOR010000300.1, read as the reverse complement.
CGGACGCACGATGGTGCGCTCCACTTCCTGCGGCGTCGAACCCGGGTAAGGCAGGTCGATGAACAGGAAGGGCGCGCTCACCTCCGGGAACTTCTCCAGGGGCAGGCGCAATGCCGCGATCAGCCCGATCACCATCATGCTCACGAAGAACATGATGGTGGTGACCGGCCGTTTCAGGCTGAGCTCGGCGATGGTCATGCGTGCGCGCCTTCCAGCGCCTCGTCGGCTTCCGCCTGCGCCGCGCGCTGCGCGCGCCGCACGTAATGCTCGTCGGGCTTGCGGTCGAGCAGGTTGTAGACCACCGGGATCACGAACAGCGTCAGCAGCGTCGAGACCGCCAGGCCGCCGATCACCGTGATCGCCATCGGTGCGCGCACTTCCGCGCCTTCGCCGTGGCCCAGCGCCAGCGGCAGGAAGCCGAGCAGCGCGGTGAGCGTGGTCATGATGATCGGGCGCAGGCGCGAGTGCGCGCCCTGCACGATGGCATCGCGCTTGGCCACGCCCTGCTCGCGCAGCTGGTTGACCTTGTCGATGAGGATGATGGCGTTCTTCACCACGATGCCCACCAGCAGGATCAGGCCGATGAACACCACCACCGAGATCGACGAGTTCGTGAGCTTGAGCGCCAGCACCGCGCCCACGATCGCCAGCGGCACCGTGAACAGGATGACGAAGGGATGCAGCAGCGATTCGAACTGGGAAGCCATCACCAGATAGACCAGGAAGATGGCCAGGCCGAAGGCGAAGAACAGCGAGTTCATCGAGGCCGAAAGCTCCTCGCCCTGCCCGCCGATGTGCAGCGAGACGCCGGCACCGAGCGGATCGTCGGCCACCAGCTGCTGCACTTCCTGCACCGCCGTGCCCAGATCGCCGTAGCGCAGGTTGGCCGAGACGATGGCCACGCGCACCTGGTCGACGCGGTTGATCTCGCTCGGGCCGGTGGTGGCTTCGACCTCGGCCACCGATTCCAGCGTCACCGGGCGTTCGGATTCCGGATTGACGATCAGGCGGCGGATGTCTTCCACCGAAGCGCGATCGCTTTCCTGCGCGCGCACCAGCACGTCGATCTTGCGATCGCGGAAGCTGTAGCGCGTGGCGACTTCGCCGCGCACCTTGCGCACCACGATGTCGGCGATCTGGCGCGTGGTCAGGCCCAGCGCCGCCGCGCGTTCCTGGTCGAAACGGATCTGGATCTCCGGGAAGCCCTGCTCCACGGTGGATTTCACGTCGGCGAAGCGGTCCGAGCCCTGCAACAGGCCGGCGAGCTTGCGGCCGGCGCGTTCGATCTCGGGCAGATCCTGCCCACGCAGTTCGATCTCCAGCGGCGTGGAGAAGCTGAAGATCTCCGGGCGGCCGAATTTCACCTGCGCCGCCGGGTATTGCGTCATCGACTCGCGCAGGCGCTCGATTTCGTCCGCCTCGGCACCTTCGCCTGCGCCGCGATCCATGACCACGGTGAGCTTGCCGATGTTTTCGCCGGACTCGGTGGGATTGGCATCCAGTCGCGTGCCGCTGCCGGAAACGCCGTACAGCGCCTTCACGCCCGGATCCTTCTCGTGCTCGCGCTGCAATGCACGCACGACGGCGTCGGTTTCGTCCAGGCGCGTGCCCGGCGGCAGCTTCACCGTGACTTCGAAGCGGTCCTGCGCGAGCTGCGGGATCAGATCCATGCCCAGGCTCGGCACCAGTGCCAGCGACAGTGCGAACACCACCGTGGCGCTGCCCAGAACAAGCAGCGGACGCGAGAGCGCCACCGGCAGCGTGCGGCGATAGGCCGCGGCGCCCAGGTCGTAAGGCTTCATCACCACGTTGCCGATGCGCGTCATGGTGCCGCCGATCACGTAGCGCAGGCCGCGGAACACGCGCACGACGGCCCAGGCGATGCCGAAGAAGAAGCCGCCGACGCCGGCCTTCGCACCGCGCACGGTGGCGGCCACCGGCTTGAGCGCGCGCGCCCCCGGGCGCCAGGCCGGATGCGGCTCTTCTTCCGGATAGCCCAGGGGCGAGGTCGCCTTCAGCGCCGACAGCATCGGGATCAGCGTGAGCGAGACGATCAGCGACATCAGGATCGCGATCGACACCGTGAGCGCCTGATCCTTGAACAGCTGGCCGGCGACGCCCTGCACGAACACCAGCGGCAGGAACACCGCCACGTTGGTGAGCGTGGAAGCCACGACCGCCATGCCGACTTCCTTGGTGCCCGTGATCGCGGCCTGCAGGATGCCCAGGCCCCGTTCGCGCGCCTTGGCGATCGATTCGAGCACGACGATGGAATCGTCGACGACCAGGCCCGTGGCGAGCGCCAGCCCCGACAGCGACATCACGTTGAGGCTCAGATCGAGCTGCCCCATGAAGAAGAACGTCGCGATCAGCGAGACCGGCAACGACAGCGAGATGACGAAGGTGCTCCAGCCGTCGCGCAGGAAGAAGAAGATCAGCAGGATGGCGAGCACGCCGCCCAGCAGCGCGTCGGTGCGCACGTCGGCGAGCGACTGGCGGATGAAGATGGACTGGTCTTCGACGACGGTGAGTTCGGCGTCGGAGGGAATCTGGTCCTTGAGCCGTTCGATGCCCTGCTGCACCGCGTCGGCCACCGCCACCGTGTTGGCGTCGCCTTCCTTGTACACCGCCAGTTCCACGGCCTCGCGTCCGCCGATGCGGATGATGGCTTCGCGTTCCTTGTAGCCCTGCTGCACGGTGGCGATGTCGCGCAGGCGCACCGGCATGCCGCCGGCCGCGCCCTGCCCGCTCGAGGCGTTCGCGGCTTCGCGCGCCGCCGCGGCCGCTGCCGCGGCTTCAGGGGACGAGCCCGCGATGCGCGACGCCGCCGCCGCGGCTTCCTGGGCGGCCGCATTGCCGCCGCCGCCACCGCCGGTGGTGACCATCAGGTCGCGCATGTCCTCGAGGCCGGCGAACTGGTTCACCGTGCGCACGAGATAGCGCTGCGAACCTTCTTCCAGACGCCCGCCGGAGACGTTGACGTTCTCCTGCTTGAGACGGTCGATGACGGTGGCGATCGGCAGGTTGAGCTGCGCCAGGCGCTGCTGATCGATCAGCACCTGCACTTCGTCTTCCAGGCCGCCGGACACTTTCACCGCGGCCACGCCTTCGACGGGCTCGAGGCGCTTCTTGAGCTCCTCGTCGGCGTAGCGGCGCAGGCGCATCAGTTCGGCTTCGGCG
>CAMLOR010000299.1 GCA_946481615.1 uncultured Aquimonas sp. | reverse complement strand
GCCTTCGATTTCTCGCCCGACGGCAAGCGCCTGCTGGTCGGCAAGTACGTGTCGATCAACGAGGTCTATCCCGGCGCGGTCGATCTCGCCACCGGCAAGCTCGAGTTGTTCCCGGTGGACGGCGGCAAGGCCGGCTTCAGCGCTTTCGTGTTCGGGCCGGACAGCAAGACGGTGTACTTCGCTTCCGACGAGGAAAGCGAGTTCCTGACGCTGCGCTATCACGATCCCGACGGCGGCAAGTTCGAGCACCTGAGCACGAAAATCCCGTGGGACGTGGAGTCGGTCGACGTCTCGCCTGACGGCAAGCACCTGGCCTACGTCAGCAACGAGGACGGCATCGGCAAGCTGCACGTGCTCTCCGTTCCCTCGCACCAGCCGGTGGAACTGCCGGAGCTGCCCGTCGGCGTCATCGGCAACATGGGTTTCTCGCCCGATTCGCACCGCCTGGCGCTCACGGTGAATTCCGCCACTTCGCCCAGCGACGTCTACGTCATCGACCTCGGCGCGGAGAAAGCGATCACGCGCTGGACGGCGAGCGAAGTCGGCGGGCTGGATTCCTCGAAGTTCATCGCGCCCTCGCTGGTGCGCTATTCCACCTTCGACGACGTCGACGGCAAGGACCGCACGATTCCCGCCTTCTACTACCAGCCCGAAGGCGACGGCCCGTTCCCGGTGGTCATCAGCATCCACGGCGGCCCCGAGGCGCAGGCGCGCCCGGTGTTCAACCCGGTGGCGCAATACCTGCTGCGCGAGATGAAGATCGCGGTGCTGGTGCCGAACGTGCGCGGCTCGGCCGGCTACGGCAAGACCTACCTGCAGCTCGACAACGGCAAGCAGCGCGAAGACTCGGTCAAGGACATCGGCGCCCTGCTCGACTGGATCGCCACGCGTCCCGAACTCGACAGGGATCGCGTCGCCGTCGTGGGCGGCAGCTACGGCGGCTACATGGTGTTGGCCAGCATGACGCACTACAACGACCGCCTGCGCGCCGGCATCGACATCGTCGGCATCAGCGACTTCGGCACCTTCCTCAAGAATACCGAAAGCTACCGCCGCGACCTGCGCCGCGCCGAATACGGCGACGAACGCGAAGCCTCGATGGCCGAATTCCACAAGACCATCGCCCCGGTCAACAACGCCCACAAGATCAGCAAGCCGCTGTTCGTGGCGCAGGGCTACAACGACCCGCGCGTGCCGTATACCGAAGCCGAGCAGATCGTCTCGAAGGTGCGCGGCAACGGCGGCGACGTGTGGTATCTGCTGTTCAAGGACGAAGGCCACGGTTTCGCCAAGAAGACCAACAAGGATTATTACGACGCGGCAAGCATGTTGTTCTGGCGGAAGCATCTGCTGGACGAATGACGCAGCTCCGGCGCGCAACGCGTTCACGGCGTTTCCGTGATTCGAGCCGTTGCGCGCCGCACGAGAATTGGTCGTGAACAACACCAAAGTTGCGTCGATGCCAATGTGGACTTTGCTGACGGTGCCGGCCGCTGCCGTCGCGTGCATGGCCTGCCTGATCGCCTGGGGCTCCAATCCTGCAGTTGCCCAGCTCGCGGGGGTGGGCCTCCTTGTCGCCACCGCCTCCGCGTTTGTCGTCGTCCCGGTGGCGATCTATGTGTTGGTCGCCAACCGCGAACTTCGAACCTTTCCGCAGGTCATCGGCACGGCGCTTTGTGCCTTGCCCATTCTTGGCGTGATTGCATCCATCTCGCTTTGGTGGATATGAGCAGCACGACTCCGCACCGGCGTTTCAAGCCCTCGCCACCGACGCTGCAGAGTGAGCCCGACGAGTGAAAATCACTGACTTTCTCGTGATGGATGCCTATGGCTCGAAGGTTGCCGCGGATCCCCACGGAAACAAGCTTGCTTTCTGTTGCATGCGGTGCGGCCATCCGGTGCTGGCTGTCTCCCTTGAGAATCAGCGCGGCAGCGACGAAGCGCACCCGGCAGACTGCAGGGCGTGCAATGCCCGGTACTTCCTGGATGTTCGGCCGCAATCGGCGAAGCTCTACATTCACCGTGCGGAATGCGGCGTCGAGTAGGCAGACCGAAAAACTTTTCCGGCGCTTCAGCGTGCGACAGCTTCCGCCCTTGCCAACAGTTTGGATGCAGACGTTCCCAGTCCGGCAGCGATGCTGCCGAGCACCCGCACGGTCGGGGACTTCAAGCCACGTTCGAGCTGACTGATGTAGGTCGGATGCACGCCGGCAGCGTGCGCGAGCGCTTCCTGCGAAAGCCCGGCCCTGCGGCGCAGTTCCGCGATTATTCCACCCAGGGCAACTTCAAGAGAGGCCATGCGCCGCAGCCTGCGAGCGCTGGCACTTTTGTTCCAGAGACCATAGTATTCTAGCAATGGTGTCCGACAAGTCACATTCCGACTTCGCCGTCTGCAAACGAAACCGGCATTGGGAAGTGCGGGATGGACGGGGCGAACTCGTTTGCCTTACCGTCTACAAACGCGGGGCCCATGAGGTCGTCCGGCGGTTGAGCGAAAAGTTGCATCCGGTGACCGCTACGCCTTCACGTGAGGACGGCCGGACTGGGCAAGGGCATCTGCCGGACGAATGACGGCTGTGTACGGAACGTCAATGAAAATTCTCCTGTGTGTCGCTTTGCTGTTTGCACCCGGCGCGCTCTTGGCCAGCGACCTGACCTTCGGGCAGGCGAAGGCACAGGCGGACAGGGACGAGCAGTCGCTTTCGGACGAGCAGGAGGCGCTCCTGCTAGCATCGCAGGGTGAAGTGGCCCATCCGACGTTCGCCGGATGCAAGGCTTCGGACCTCGTAGATCGCAGACGGCCGTTCACGGTGGTGATGGAGTTGGACGGGACCGGAAGGGTGCGGCGCACCTGGCTTTCCGGAACTTCCGCAATTGCCGGATGCATGCACGAGGCGTTGCGCGTGGCCACGCTGTTCCGGCCGCCCCATGCGCCCTTTTATTCGTCTTTCGAGTACCGATTCGCGGAGCGCTGAGAACGTCGTCGGGTAGACCGTCGTACGGATGGGCTTGTAGCAAGCGGCTGCGTGCTCGGCCGCTGAGCACGTACTTGCGTGCGCCGCACATCGCGCACGGGTCGTTCACCGCTTCTACACCGTGATCCCGCTACTTTCGTGGTTGCGCTTCGCATGTTTCGGCATACCGCGCGCAGGAGGTGGCGACATGGCATCCGTTCGATACATCGTGGACGACATCGACAAATCGGTCAGCTTCTATCGCGACCATCTCGGCTTTTCCGTCGAGAAGCACAACCCCGGCAAGTTCGCGGCGCTGACGCGCGAAGACCTGCACTTGTTCATCAATGCGCCGGGCGCAGGCAGCGCCGGCAAGGCCGGCGGCGATCCCAGGCCCGGCGGCTGGAGCCGCTTCATGGTGGTGACGAAGGATCTCGACGGGATGATCGACGAGCTGCGCAGGGCGGGCGCGACGTTTCGCGGCGGCATTGCCGAGGCGGCTGCGGGGCGGCAGATATTGCTCGAGGATCCGTCGGGGAATGTCGTCGAGTTGTTCGAGTACGCGAAACAGGCGGCCTGAGCGAGACGGGTTTTTGCGGCGCATACATCAAGGGTTGCATGCGGGAGTATTAGGTTGGGTTCGTCCCCGGTATATGGAGTGACGAGCATGATTCGCAAGCTTGCATCTGGCGAATACCGACTCTACTCGCGCAAGCCCGATCCGAAGACGGGCAAGCGCCGCAACCTCGGCACGTTCGCAACGCGCGGGCAGGCCGAGCAGCACGAGCGCGAAGTGCAGTTCTTCAGGCGGCGCGGGTAGCGCTGACGCTTCGCGCGAGGCGGCCCCCATCCCGGCCTTCCCCCGCGGAGCGGGGGAAGGAGAAGTGCCGAGCCTCGCGAAGAGCGGGAATCAGACCTCGGCGGCGGAAACGGGCGGCGGCGGCACCCAGGTGTCTTTTTCGCCGGGGCGCAGCAGCCAGCGGCACAGGGCGGGCAGGAAGATCATGGCCGCGATCATGTTCACCACGAACATGAAGGTGAGCATCAGGCCCATGTCGGCCTGGAACTTGAGGTCGGACCAGATCCACGTGGCCACGCCCGCGGCCAGCGTCAGCGCCGTGTAGAAGATGGCGATGCCCGTCGTCTTCAGCGCGATGAAGTAGGACTCGCTGAGGGTGCGGCCGCTGCGCATCGCCTCGGCCATGCGGGCGTAGATGTAGATCGCGTAGTCGACGCCGATGCCCACGCCCAGCGCCACCACCGTCAGCGTGTTGACCT
>CAMLOR010000298.1 GCA_946481615.1 uncultured Aquimonas sp. | reverse complement strand
AATCGCGCGCATCGTAGGAATGGCCCCAGCCGTAACGTTCGCCGAGGAACTTGAAACCCTGCGAGATGAGGTTGGCCGGCGTATAGGGCAGATAGTCCGTGCGCACGTCGCTGCTGCGCGGGAGCAGCGCGGGCAGCAGCTGCAGCGTTCCGTCGCCGTTGCGCACCGGCAGGCGGATGACGTGCGCCGTGTAGGGGTGCTGTCCGTTCACCGGCCGGTCCGCGGGCCAGTCGGCGAGCAGCGGCACGCGCACGCCCATGTCGAGCTGCAGCTGCGAGACGCGCGGCTCCTCCGGGTTGTAGACCGTCTGCGCTTTCGGGCCGGTCACCACGAGATGGGGCGAGGCCTTGCCATAGGCGAAGACCTCGTCGCGCGCGCCCAGCGCGACGCGCGATTTCTCGATCCAGGCCGCGTAGCGCGCGCTCACCACGAACCACCAGCCCTTGTCGCGGCTTTCGTGCAGCACGATCACGGGCGTGCCGGGGAACAACGCGCTTTCCTGCCAGGGATCGATGTCGCGGTCGTCGGCGCGCGAGAACACGCGGCGCATCGTCGGGAAGGTGCGCAGCGCCGCGCGCTGCACGACCAGTCCGTAACGCGCCGGCGTCGTTCCGGCGATGGCGTCCAGCGCGGCATTGCCGACTTCGGCGTCGAGCGTGCCCTTGTCGAGCACGCGACCGTTCTCGTCGAACAGCTCGCGCGTCGGCGGCGAGGACAGCGGCGCGATCCACGCGCGCACGTCCTCGCGCGGGAAGGTGGCGGGCAGGGCTTCCAGATCGTGCACGGTGGCATCGAGCTCGACCACGCGCGCGTTGAGCGCCGCGACCGCGTCGGCGCCGAGCGTCACGCGCTGCGCTTCGGGCAGGCGTTCGATCCAGAACTGCGGGTCCAGGTGGCGCGCATCCACGCCGGGCACGCCGCTTTCCGGCCCCTTGGCGAGGGCCAGCGGCGCGAGCAACAAACCGATCCAGAGCCAGGCACGCATACGCCCCTCCCGTGAGTTGGGAATAGGTTATTCCACAACTTGGCGAGTTCGAGAATAAATTATTGACCGAGCGCTGTCACCCGTGTTACACAATCGTGAAATGGGGAAGCTCGGGGATGACCGTGCGCTACCGCGCTCGACATCGCAATTCTGCACTGCTGGCGCTCGCGTGTGTGCTGACGGCGCCTGTCGCCGTGGGCGCCGACCGGGTTGCCGCCGCAACCGCGGGCGATGAGACGGCGGAAGCCGCGCCTGCGGGCACGGGCTCCGCAAGCTCGCTCCGGACGACGCTGGACGTGCCGCAGGCCGAACTCGCGCGCCGCATCGCGCTCGACTTCCCGCACACCGCCGAGGACATCCGCGCGCAGCTGCGCAAGGACATTCCCGATCTGACCGAGGAAGAATTCGCGCGCTGGGACGTCCCCACGCTGCTCGAATCGACCACCGTCGGCGGCGAGAAGCGCTACTTCCACAACGCCGTGCCGAATCTCTATCGCGTGAGCGAAGAGGCCCGCGCGCGCCGTGCCACGCCGTGGAAGACCAGCGACGGCCCGATGGAAACGGCCAACGCCCATCATCTGGAAGTGATCGAAGGCCGCAACGCCTCGCGCCGCGTGCGCGTGACGCAGCAGCTGATCGTGAACGCCGACGCCGTGCCGGCCGGCGAGACGATCCGCGCCTGGATCCCCTTCCCGCGCGAAATCGAAGGCCAGCAGCAAGACATCCGCCTGCTGTCCACCACGCCTGCCCCCCACGTGCTCGCACCCCCGGGCACGCTGCAGCGAACCGTGGCGCTGGAAGCGCCAGCCCAGAAAGGCCAGCCCACGGTGTTCAACGTCAGCTACGAGCTGACCGTCCTCGGCCGGCACCACGCTATCGTCCCGGAGAAAGTGGTGCCGGCCGCGGACATCTCGACCTTCGCCGAAGACCTCGCCGAGCGTCCGCCGCACATCGTCTTCACGCCCGCGCTGCGCGAATACTCGAAGCAGCTCGTGGGCGACGAGAAGAATCCCGCGCGCGTCGCGAAGAAACTCTTCGACGCCGTCGACACCATCCCGTGGGGTTCGGCGCGCGAGTACTCGACCATCGCCAACATCAGCGACTACGCCTTCCGGCAGGGCCACGCCGACTGCGGCCAGCAGACGCTGCTGCTCGTCACGCTGCTGCGCATGAACGGCATCCCGGCGCGCTGGCAGAGCGGCATGGTCTACAGCGACGGCAGCTACGACAACCTGCACGACTGGGGCCAGCTGTACCTGGCGCCCTACGGCTGGGTGCCGATGGACGTGACCACCGGCGCATTGCAATCGGAAGACCCGCGCGTGCGCGACTTCTATTTCGGTTCGCGCGATGCCTACCGCATCGCGTTCAACGACGACATCTCGACCGCCTTCGTCCCGCCCAAGGAGCACGTCCGCTCCGAAACGGTGGATTCGCAGCGCGGCGAGGCGGAATGGAAAGGCGGCAATCTCTACTTCGACCAGTGGGATTACCGCTTCGAGGCCAAGGTACTGCCATAGTTGGGGAGAGCAACGATGCGTAGCCGCACCATCAAGAAGAGCACGCTGAGTCTGGCGTTGTCATTGTGTCTGGGATCGCTGGCCGTGCAGGCCGCCACCAACGACGGCTCCGTCGTCGGACGGGTGGTGGCGAGCGACGGCAGTTCCGCCGCGGGCGTGGAGATCACCGCGCGCAATCCTGCCACCGGCTTCTCGCGCACCGTGCGTGCCGACGCCGACGGCAGTTACCGTTTCCCCTTCCTGCCCGTGGGCGAGTACGTGCTCGAGGTGCGCCGCGAAGGCGGCGAGCCCGCCGTCGTGGAGGACGTCGAAGTCCGCCTCGGCAACGCCACCAACGTCACCATCCCGATCGGCGCCACCGCGCTCGAAGCGGTGGAAGTGATCGGCAGCACGGCCATCACCATGGTCGACGTGAGTTCGGTGGAATCGGCCACCAACCTCTCGCGCGAGGAGATCTCGCGCCTGCCGGTGGACCGCAGCGTCACCAACGTGGCCCTGCTGGCGCCGGGCACCGCGCGCGGCGACGCCGCGCTGGGCGGCATCTCCTTCGGCGGTTCGTCCGTCGCCGAGAACACCGTCTACGTCAACGGCCTCAACGTCACCGACTTCTACAACCGCATCGGCTTCTCTTCGGTGCCCTACTCCTTCTACCAGGAGTTCCAGGTCAAGACCGGCGGCTATTCCGTCGAGTTCGGCCGCACCACGGGCGGCGTGATCAACACCGTCACGCGCTCGGGCACCAACGAGTTCCATGCCGGCGCCGAGCTGAACTGGGAACCGGACTTCCTGCAGTCGGAAGCCGACGACCAGTACGACGACGACGGCAACCGCTACATCACGGCGCAGTACGACGACTACGATCGGACCAGCCTCAACGTCTTCGCCTCCGGCGCCATCGTGCAGGACCGGCTGTTCTTCTTCGCCATGTACGAGGCGCGCGACTTCCAGCCGCGCAACACCTCCGACTCGGGCAACACCTTCTTCGACGGCGACACCGACGACGCCTTCTGGGGCGGCAAGATCGACTGGCAGGTCAACGATTCCAACCTGGTCGAACTGCTGGCCTTCTCCGACCAGAACACCAACACCATCGGCAACTACGCCTTCGACCCCGACACCGGCGAACGCGGCGAACTGACCAACACGCAATTCGTCGACACCGGCGGCGACAACTGGGCCGCGACCTGGACCAGCTACCTCACCGACGATTTCTCGATGAAGCTGCTCTACGGCGAGAACGAGCGCAACCGCGCCACCAACTCGACCAACGACATCGAGTGCAACCGCGTCTTCGACAACCGCTCCGGCTCGCCCACGCGCGGCGACCAGGGCTGCACCGCCAGCGCCCTGGTGGAGGAAGCCGTCGACACGCGCGAGGCCTTCCGTCTCGATTTCGAATGGCAGCTCGGCGATCACGGCCTGCGCTTCGGCCTGGACCGCGAGAACAACACCTCGGATTACGCGCGCTTCTATCCGGGTCCGGACGGCCTGCGCTACGACATCTTCGTGACCTCGTCCTCGGGCACCGGCTCGCCCATCAACGGCGTGGTGTTCCCGCCCGCCACCGCCTACGTGCGCACCCGCGCGCTGGAAGTGGAAGGCCAGTTCGAGACCATCAACGAAGCCTGGTACCTCGAGGACAACTGGCAGGCCACCGACCGCCTGATGCTCAATGCCGGCGTGCGCATGGAGGCCTTCGACAACCGCAACGGCGAGGGCGACACCTACA
>CAMLOR010000297.1 GCA_946481615.1 uncultured Aquimonas sp. | reverse complement strand
CAGTCGCGGTGGCGGGACTTGGCCGACTTCAGGGACGACAGCACTTTCATGGCACAACCTCGGGGCAGACGCTTGTAAAAAAGAAGCGGGATGATAACGCAGCCCGAAGCTTCAAGCAATACAAGGGGTTGGGGGAGGGCGAAGTGGCGGTTTCCGGGTCCGGCGTGCGTCGCACACGGGCGGTTGCCCAGCCCGCCCGGAGTATTCGTGGACCCGAACGATCGCCCCTTCAGCCTGGCCCAGGCCTTTCCCGCCCTCGCGCCGGCCCTCGATCCACCGCTGCAGGCCGTGCCGCTGCTCGTATTCCGCCGGCTCAAGGCCTGGAGTGCCATCGTGCAGACCCTCTCCCTCGTCGCGGCGCGCCGGCGCGACCTGCCGATCGGCGATCTGGTGCCTTTCCCGCTGCCCTGGATCGAGTGCGAGCTTGCCGGCGGCTGGAACCCGCCGCCGCGCTGCCGCGCGGTCGGCCCGCGCACGCTGCGCACGCTCGGGCGCGCCGGCCTGCGGCACTGGCGAGACGTTCTCGAACGCACGCCGCAGCAGCTGCTCGAAGGCACCGGTGCCGGCCTGATGATGCTCAGCGACGTGCTGGCCTGCGCCATCGATCTTTCCGCCGCATGGATGACCGAACCGGAAGAACGCCAGTCGGCGGTGGCCTTCGGCGTGTCGCGAAAGAATTACGCGAGGCGCCGTGCACGCGGCTGACGCCGGCGGTGCACGCCCTATGATTCGGGCATGCGACCGCATCGACTTCTTCTCGCCGCCATGTTGCTCGCTGCCGGCGCAGGGGCGCAGGAGCCGCGCGAACTGGCTCCCGTGCTCGTGCTCGGCGAACGCGACGCCGACCGCGCGCTCACCGTGCCCGCCGCGCTCGACCGCATCGACGCGCGCGAACTCGAACGTGCGCGCCCGCGCCTGCAGTTGAGCGAATCGTTGCAACGCGTGCCGGGCGTGGTGGTGCGCGACCGTCAGAATCAGGCGCAGGATCTGCAGATCTCGATCCGCGGTTTCGGGGCGCGCGCCACCTTCGGTGTGCGCGGCGTGCGGCTCTACACCGACGGCATTCCGGCCACGATGCCCGACGGGCAGGGCCAGGTTTCGCATTTCGCGCTGGAAGCCGCCGACCGCATCGAAGTGCTGCGCGGCCCGTTTTCGGCGCTGTACGGCAACGCTTCCGGTGGCGTGATCGAAGTCTTCAGCGCACAGCCGCCGGACTCGCTCGAAGCCGCGTTCGGGTTCGTCGCGGGCGCGAACGATCTGTGGCGCGCGTCGGCCTCGTTGCGCGGCCCCTGGCCGTCGTTCGCGCGCGGCCGGGAACGCGGGTGCGAGGCCCGCCGGAACGCACCGCCACCGGATTCCCGTCTGCGCGGGGATGACGGGTGCGGCGGCTATCGCATCGACGTCGCCCGTACGGAAGGCGACGGCTACCGCGTGCACAGTGCGTTCAGGCGCGATGCCGGGCAGGCCTTGTTGCAGGGCGCATCCGCCGCCACGCGCTGGACGGTGCTCGCCAACGCGTTGGATCTGGAAGCGCAGGATCCACAAGGCCTCACCGCCGCCGAACTGGCGCTCGATCGCCGTGCGTCGAGCCCCAACGCCTTGCGCTTCGATGCGCGCAAGACGGTCGGACAGCAGCAACTCGGCGGTCGCCTCGAACACGATTTCGACGATGCCCGTCATCTCGCCTTGCAGCTCCATGCCGGCCGCCGCGAAACCACGCAGATGCTGACGGTGCCGGTCGCGGCGCAGGCCAGTCCGACCAGCGGCGGCGGTGCCATCGCGCTGGATCGCGATTATCACGGCGCGGACCTGCGCTGGTTGCAGGAGTACGGGACTGTCTCGCTGGTCGCGGGCCTCGCCGCGGAAGTCGCCGAGGAACGCCGCCGCGGCTTCGAGAACTTCGTCGGCGAGCGCCTCGGCGTGGTCGGCGCCCTGCGCCGCGATGAAGACAACCGCGTCGAGAGCTTCGATCAGTATCTGCAATGGGGCTGGAACCCCGTGGAGCGCTGGCACCTCGCGCTCGGCGCGCGCCACAGCCGCGTCGCTTTCGAAACGCGAGATCGCTACGTGCGTGCCGGCAATCCCGACGACAGCGGCGCGCTCGACTACACGCGCACCACGCCGGTCGCCGGCGTGCTGTTCCGCGCCACGCCCACGCTCGGCGTCTACGTCAACGCCGGCCGCGGCTTCGAAACGCCGACGTTCGCGGAACTGGCCTATCGCAACGACGGCGGTTCCGGCCTCAACACGACGCTCGAGGCCGCACGCAGCGACAACCTCGAAGCCGGCGTGCGTTCGCGCGGCGCGCGCCATGCGTGGTCCGCGGCGCTGTTCGAAAGCCGCACCGAGTCGGAACTGGTGGTGGCGTCGAACCAGGGCGGCCGCAGCGTGTTCGCGAACGCAGTGCTGTCGCGGCGGCGCGGATTCGAATTCGCCGCGCAAGGTGAACTGGCACCGTCGTGGCATTACGCGACCAGCTACACCTGGCTCGACGCTCGCTATCGCAGCGATTTCCAGCTTGGCGGCACGCGCCTGATCGAAGCGGGCCGGCACATCCCCGGACTCGCGCGCCACGCGGCGTGGGCCGAACTGCGCTGGTCGCCGCGCGAGGCCTTCGACGTGATGCTCGAAGCACGCGCCGCCAGCCGTGTTTTCATCGACGACGGCAACCGCGCCGCGGCGCCGGGCTACGCCACGTTCGATCTCGCCGCCGAACACCGCTTCCCGCTGGCCGGTGCGCAGGCGCGCGTCTTCGCCAGGCTGGAGAACCTGCTGGACCGCGAGTACATCGGCTCGGTGATCGTCAACGACGCCAACGGCCGCGGCTTCGAGCCCGCCCCCGGCCGCGCCTTCCTGCTCGGCTTCCAGCTCCTCCACGCCGCGCCCTGAGCGGGCAGGATTCTTGCTGCGGCGCGCGCATGCCGCGCGATCTGGAGCGTTTCTTCGAGCATGCCGTCTGTCCCGCGCGCGGCCGCCTGCGCGCGTGGCGCGTCGCGAAGGGCGAGGTCTGGACGCCGGGCGAGGGCGCGGGCCGCTGGAACCGCCAAGGCGACGACATGCTCTACGCTTCGACCACCGCGTCGCTGGCCGCGCTCGAAGCGCTCGCACATCTGGAGCCCGCCGATGCGCGTTGCGCGCATCGCATCGCCTGGTTCTGCGTCGACCTGCGGTCGGGCGATCTGGCCTGCCTGGACCCCGAGGCCTTGCCGCGGAACTGGAAGCGCGCGCAGTCGCTGACGCGCGCCATCGGCGCCCACTGGCTGCGGCAGCATCCCGCGGCTGCCTTGCTCGTGCCCTCGGCCTTGGCGCCCGGCGAGTTGAACGTCCTCATCGATCCGGCCCATGAAAGGTGGCGGAAATGGCGCGGCGGGGTGCGGTCGTGCCCGTTCCGCTTCGACGGGCGCCTGGTAGAAAAAACTGAACGGATGTAGGAATTTCCGGAATGGCGATTTCCGTGAAAACAATACGTTATTGAAAACTCTTCATGGCGGAATCCGTACAGAACCGTGTAAGAAATTCACGGGCCGAGCTGCGTTAACAAGGTTTTAACGCTGACTTTCCGAGCTCGGGAGCAGGATTCAAGCCCACTCGACCGCAAGCTCCGGACTCATGGGCATCGCCGCCAATCCCTCCCTGCTGATCGTCGACGACGACGTCGGCTTCGTACGGGCCGCTGCCGAAATCGCCCGCTCGGTCCATTTCGACATCACGGTGGCGGGCACCGTGGAACAGGCCACCGCGCGCCTGGAACGCGGCAACTTCGACCTGGCGCTGATCGACCTTTCGCTGCCGGACGGCTCGGGCCTGGATCTCATCGAGCGCGTCGACATCGCGCGCACGCAGGTGGTGCTGGTCACCGGCCATCCGACGGTGGAATCGGCGATCCGCGCCTTCAAGACGCCGCTGCTCGACTATCTCGTCAAGCCGATCGAGCCGATCCAGTATCGCCAGTTGCTGGAGCGCACCGCGCAACAGCGTTCACTGCCGCCGCCCTCGGTGGAAGGCGGCTGGAACGGCCTGGTCGGCAACTCGCAGGCGCTGCGCAACATCATCACGCAGATCGAGCGCGTCGGCCCCACCGACGCCTCGGTGCTGATCCAGGGCGAAAGCGGCGTGGGCAAGGAACTGGTGGCGCGCGCCATCCACGCGGTGAGCGGGCGCAAGGGCGAGTTCGTCGCGCTCAACTGCGGCGCGGTGGCGCCCGAACTGCTCGCCAGCCAATTGTTCGGCCACGA
>CAMLOR010000296.1 GCA_946481615.1 uncultured Aquimonas sp. | reverse complement strand
CGCGCATCTACAAGGACGGCAAGTTCTTCCGCGAGATCTGGTCCAAGACCTGGGATCCGCAGGAGCGCATCCACGACTACGCGAAGTTCGGCGTGCAGGTGCAGGTGATCAGCACGGTGCCGGTGATGTTCTCGTACTGGGCGCAGCCGCATCACGCGCTGGAGCTGCATCAGGCGCTCAACGATCACATGGCCGAATCCTGCCGCGAGCATCCGCGCCACTACGCCGGCATCGGCACGGTGCCGATGCAGTCGCCGCGCCTGGCCGTGCAGGAACTGGAGCGCTGCCTCGATCAGCTCGGCCTGCAGGGCGTGCAGATCGGTTCGCACATCAACGACTGGAACCTCGATGCCGAGGAACTGACGCCGTTCTTCGAGGCGGCGCAGGATCTGGGCGCGGCCATCCTCGTGCATCCGTGGGACATGATGGGCACGCCGTCGATGCCGAAGTACTGGCTGCCCTGGCTGGTCGGCATGCCGGCGGAACAGTCGCGCGCCGCGTGCTGCCTGATCTTCGGCGGCGTGCTCGAGCGCTTCCCGCGCCTGAAGGTGTGCCTGGCGCACGGCGGCGGCAGCTTCCCCTACACCATCGGCCGCATCGAGCACGGTTTCCGCATGCGGCCCGATCTCGTCGCCACCGATAATCCGCACAATCCGCGCAAATACCTCTCGCAGCTCTACTTCGACAGTTGGGTCGCGGACGACCGCGCCTTGCGCTATCTGCTCGACACCGTCGGCGTCGATCGCGTGATGCTGGGTACCGATTATCCGTTCCCGCTCGGCGAACAGGTGCCGGGCGCCGGCATCGCGGCGCTGGATCTCGACGGCGCAGGACAAGCCCGTCTCTACCACGGCACCGCGCTCGACTGGCTCGGCCTGCCGCGCACCCGCTTCGAGGCCTGACGTGCTGCACACCGACGATTACGCCCGCCGCCAGGACGAGGCCGACGAGCTGCGCGCCCTGCGCGACGAGTTCCACATCCCACGCCACGGCGAAGGCGAGCAACTGTACTTCTGCGGCAACTCGCTCGGCCTGCAGCCGCGCGGCGTGCGCGCGGCGCTGATGCAGGAGCTCGACGACTGGGCCGCGCTCGGCGTGGAAGCGCATTTCCGCGGCCGCACGCCGTGGATGCCCTACCACGAGAGCGTGCGCGAAGGCCTCGCCGAACTGGTGGGCGCGCTGCCATCGGAAGTGGTGGCGATGAACTCGCTCACCGCCAACCTGCACCTGCTGATGGTGAGCTTCTACCGGCCCACGTCCGAGCGCCCCGCCATCCTGATCGAGGCCGGCGCGTTTCCGTCGGATCGCTACGCGGTCGAATCGCAGATCCGCTTCCACGGTTTCGATCCGGCGTGCGATCTGATCGAACTCGAGCCCGACGGCGCGGACGGCACGACGTCGCTCGCCGCGATCGAACGCGTGCTGGCCGAGCACGGCCAGCGCATCGCCCTGGTGCTGTGGCCGGGCGTGCAGTACCGCACGGGACAGGCCTTCGCGCAGCGCGAAATCGTCCGCCTGGCGCACGCGCAGGGTTGCATCGTGGGCTTCGATCACGCGCATGGCGCGGGAAATCTCGCCCTGCAGCTGCACGACGACGGCGCGGATTTCGCCGCGTGGTGCCACTACAAGTACTGCAACTCCGGTCCCGGCGCGGTCGCGGGCGCCTTCGTGCACGAGCGCCACGCGCGCAGCGAACGGCCGCGTTTCGCGGGCTGGTGGGGCCACGATCAGTCGACGCGATTCCGCATGGGGCCGACGTTCTCGCCCACGCCCGGTGCGGACGGTTGGCAACTGAGCAATCCGCCGATTCTCGCGCTGGCGCCGCTGCGCGTTTCGCTCGATCTGTTCCGCCGCGCCGGCATGGCGCGCCTGCGCGCCAAATCGGAAAAGCTCACGGCCTATCTCGAAACGCTGATCCGCGACCGCCTCGCCGACACGCTGCAGATCGTCACGCCCGCCGACCCCGCGCAACGCGGTTGCCAGCTCTCGCTGCGCGTCGCCGGCGGCCGCGAACGTGGGCGGGCCCTGTTCGAACACCTCGAGTCGATCGGCATCATCGGCGATTGGCGCGAGCCCGACGTGATCCGCATCAGCCCCGTGCCGCTCTACAACCGCTACACCGACGTGCTCGGCTTCGTGCGCGCCGTCGAAGCCTGGCGCGGCTAGCGCGTGAGCGCGTAGAGCACGCGGGCGTCGTCGGCCGACAGCGGCGAGTCGTCCCACTCCAGCCCGCGGAAGCGGCGCCGGAACGCGCGCAGGGCCGCCGCGCGGTCCTCCAGCGGATAGCCGAAGGCGCGCATCGCGAGCCAGAAATCGAAGCCTTCCGGCGGCTCGTCCAGCAGCGGCGCCGGCCATGCGCCGAAGCCCGCCGCCGCCAATTCGTGCCAGGGGAAGAAAGCGTTCGGATCGCGCTTGCGCGAAGGGGCAAGATCGGCGTGGCCGATCACCTGCGTGCGCGGAATTCGATGTCGCGTGCACAGATCGTCGAGCAGGCGCAGCAACGTCGCGATCTGCTCCGGCGGGAACGGCGATTCGCCGTCGTTGTCGAGTTCGATGCCGATCGAGGCCGAGTTGACGTCGGTGATCGTGCCCCACGAGCCGCCGCCCGCGTGCCAGGCGCGCTCGCGGTCGGACACCAGCTGATAGAGCGTGCCGTCCTTGCCGATCAGATAGTGCGCGCTCACGGGGCCGCCGTCGTTGCTGCCGCGCAGCGTGTCCAGGCTCTCCTGCACCGAACCCTGTTCGGTGTGGTGGATCACGATCAGCACCGGCACGCGCGGCCCGTAGTTCTTCGAAGGCACCCAGCGGGCCAGCGGGTTGCGGGGGCCGTGCGCGCAGGCGGCGAGCAGCAGGGCGAAAAGCAACACCAGCAGGCGGACTATCATGGCGGCAGTGTCCGGTGTCGCGCCCTCGCCTTCAAGCCGCCCGCGAATCGCCATGCGCCCGCGCGAGCCTGCAGGCCCTTCATCGCGGAGTCCGTCATGCGCCTGTTGCTGTTGCTCGTGTTGCTGTTGGCCGCGCCGTTCGCGGCCGCGAAGCAGGTCACCTGGTATCTGCACGGCAAATTCGTGGAGGAGTTCGGCCCGGAGGGCGTGCATCCGCAGCATGGGCCCTACGAGTACCGCGACATCCTGGAGCAGCTCGGCCGCGAGGGCGCGCAGGTGCGCTCGGAAGTTCGGGCGAAAGACACCGATGTCGCGGCCTATACCGACCGCATCGCCGCCGAAGTGCGCGCGGAGCTCGCCGCCGGCACGCCGGCCACGCAGATCGCCGTGGTCGGCGCTTCGAAAGGCGCGCTGATCGCCTCCGAAGTCGCGCTGCGGCTGGCCGATCCGGATCTCACCTTCGTGCTGATCGGCGCCTGCGACTGGCCGCAGCGCCTGCCCGCGCTGCAGGGCCGCGTGTTCGCCATCCACGAGGCGACCGACGAGTTCTCGCAGAACTGCAAGACCTACGGCGAGACACGCGAAGGGCTGGTCTACGACGACCTGCAGCTGCACACCGGGCGCGGCCATGGCTTCCTCTACACCGCCGAAGCCTGGATTGCTCCGGCGCTGGACTGGATCGCGCGCCGCCGCTGAGCGTGGCACGTCGATTGCTCTCTCGCTGCGATGATCCCGGCAGGCATGGCACGCGGATGAAAAATTTTCGCAGGGAAGAAAGGCCTTCCCGATGAGCGCATCGCTGCGCATCGCGACCTACAACGTGAACGGCCTGCGCGGACGCCTGCCGCGCGTGCTCGAATGGCTGGAGCGCGAACAGCCCGACATCGCCTGCCTGCAGGAACTCAAGGGCGAGGACACCGTGTTCCCGCGCGCCGAACTCGAGAACGCGGGCTACGGCGCGCTCTGGCACGGGCAGCGCAGCTGGAACGGCGTCGCCATCCTGGCGCGCGGCCAGCCGCCGATCGAAAGCCGCCGCGGCCTGCCCGGCGGCGGCAGCGAGGATACGCACAGCCGCTATCTCGAAGCCGCCGCGCATGGTCTGCTGATCGGTTGCCTCTACCTGCCGAACGGCAATCCGCAGCCCGGGCCGAAGTTCGACTACAAGCTGGCCTGGTTCGAGCGGCTCATCGCGCATGCGAAGCGGTTGATGGCGAGCGGCTCGCCCGTCGTGCTGGCGGGCGACTACAACGTGGTGCCCACCGACGAACTCGACATCTACGATCCGAAGTCCTGGCGCAAGGATGCCTTGCTGCAGCCGGAGAGCCGCGAGTGCTATGCGCGCCTGCTGGCGCAGGGCTGGACCGATGCGCTGCGCGCGACGCATCCCGGCG
>CAMLOR010000295.1 GCA_946481615.1 uncultured Aquimonas sp. | reverse complement strand
AGGCCGTCGTAGAGCGCGGCGGCCACTTCGCTGGTGCCGACGATGCCGATGATGCCGCACATGGGTCTACCTCACTCCGATTCCGGCGCCGCCGGCGGCGCGGCGGGCTCAGGGAGCGTATTGTCCCCCATCCCGGGCAGCGGCGGCAGCATCGGGCTGAACTGCACGTGTTCGGCCACCGTCGCCGGCAGCCAGCTGCGCAGCCATTCGGCCCCGCGCTGGAACTGCGGCAGCAGGCGCGATTCGCGCCACCAGGCGTCCTGCGGCATCGGCGTGAAGCCCAGCACCAGCACCGCCACGCAGGCCAGCGCCACGCCGCGCAGCAGGCCGAACACGAGGCCCAGCAGGCGATCGGTGCCCGACAGGCCCGTGCTCTTCACCAGCTTGCCCATCAGCCAGGTGGCGAGGCCGCCGACCATCAGCGCGCCGACGAACAGCATCGCGTAGCCCAGGAACAGCCGCGCCGAAGCGGCCTGCACCGTGCCCTCGAACAGCGCCGCGGCCTCGTCACCGAAGGCGAAGGCGAGCCAGAACGCCGCCACCCACACGGCCAGCGACATCACCTCCACCACGAAACCGCGCCAGAGGCCGACGATGACGGACAGGCCGACGATCGTCAGCAGCGCGATGTCGGCCCACGTCAGCATCAGGGATGCGTGACCACCACGCCGTCGATGGCGAGCTTCTGTTTGATCTGCGTCTTCAGCGATTCGGCGTTCGCACGCTGCAGTTCCGGCCCGACCCGCACGCGGAACAGCGCGCCGGCTTCGGTGTCGGCGCGTTCGACGTAGGCCGTGAAGCCGGCGCCGCGCGCCCTGTCGCGCAGCGCGTTGGCATCGGCCTGCGTCTTGAGTGCGCCCAGCTGCACGGCGAAACCGCTCGCCGCCGGCGCACGCGCGGGAGCCGGCGCGGCGGCGGCCTCTTCGCCCTCGATCGCGACTACCGCGGCGGGCACGTCGCTGCGCAGGCGCGAGGCAGCGAGGCGTGCGGCCTCGGCTTCGCCTTTCTGCGCGAACGGACCGAGGCGCACGCGCAGCCCGGTCTTGCCGTTCACCGGCACGGAATCGCCGTAGGCGGGCAGCCCCGCCTTCTTCATCGAAACCACGAGGGCGTCGGC
Organism: uncultured Aquimonas sp.; assembly: GCA_946481615.1. The sequence goes on along the minus strand of CAMLOR010000295.1, from coordinate 3,163 downwards.
GTTGGCGACATTGGCGTAACTGCCCAGGTTCACGACGAAGCGGCCGCCCGGCGTGGCGGCGGGCAGCGCGCCGGTGGCGTGCGTTTCCGCGACGGGCACGGGCGGTGTGGCGGTCGATGGCGGGTTCGCCGCAGCGTTCGGCGCAGCATTCGCCGGCGCGGAATTCGCGGGCGCGGCGGTCGCGGTTGCGGGCGTGGCGGTCGCGGCGATTTCGGGTTCCGGCGTGGCGACCGGCGCGAGGTCTTCGGGCATCGCCTCGGGCGGTTTGCCGTTCTCGGCCTCGACAGTGACGACGCGATCGGGATCGGCCGGCGTGGGGGCAACGGGCGAAGGCGTGGCGGGCGCCACCGGCAGTTCGCGCGTTTCGAAACTGCGCTCGGGCGGCGCGGGGATGTCCAGCGGCACGGACGAAGTGCCCTGCTGCGGTTCGGGCCCGTCCACCAGCATGGGCAGGAAGATCACCGCGAGCGCCACCAGCACCGCGGCGCCGATCAGGCGCTGTTTCAAGGCTGCATCCATTCGGGGTGATCCCGGCGGGGAAGGCGCGGGAAGTATAGCGGCGTGGACCGGGGCGGCGGATTCGACAAGCTCACCGTGAACGGTGTTCGCGGGTCGATATTCGATATCCGTTCGGGGTGAGCCTGTCGAATCCCACGCGAGGCCTACAGCAAACCGTCGCCCTTCAGCTGCTCCAGCGCCTGCGCCGCCGTGTGGAACGACCCGAACACCAGGATCCGATCCCCCGGATGCGCCTGCGCGCGCGCCGCGGACAGCGCCTCGACTACCGTCTCGTGCTTGCTGCTCAGCGTGCGCGACATCAACCCGCTGACCTGCCGCCACAGCGTCTCGATGTCCTGCCCGCGCCCGGCGACCTGCGGCAGTCCCGCAAGGCGCCACTGATCGACGGTACCGAGCAACGCACCCACCATGTTCGGCACGTCCTTGTCCGACAGCGCCGAGAACACCGCCTGCGTCGCACCCATCGGCCGGTTGCGCATCATCCACTGCCCAAGCTGCTGCGCGGCCTGCGGATTGTGCGCGACGTCGACCAGGATCTCGACCGGCCCGGGGATGCGCTGCAGCCGCGCCGGCACGTTCGCCACCGCCACGCCGACGCCGATGTGGTCGGCATTCACGGGCAGGTTTGCGCCGAGCGCGCGGATCGCCGCGATCGCGGCCGCCGCGTTCGCCGTCTGCGCGGGCGCGGCGAGCTTCGGCTTGGTGAGGTCGAACTTCGCACTGTCGTCCTGCCAGAACCACTTGCCGCCCAGGCGATCGCCGAACTTGTAATTGCGGCCGGCGCGGATGGACACGGCACCGATGCGATCGGCATGCCGCACGAGCGCATCGGGCGGATCGAGTTCGCCGATCACCGCCGGCTTGCCCGGCCGGAAGATGCCCGCCTTCTCGGCGCCGATGCTCTCGCGATCGTTGCCCAGGTATTCCATGTGGTCGAGCGCCACCGTGGTGACGACGGCGACATCGGCATCGACGAGATTCACCGCATCGAGCCGCCCGCCCAGACCCACTTCCAGGATGGCGAGATCGAGATTCGCACCGTTGAACAGCAGCAGCGCGGCCAGCGCGCCGAATTCGAAATAGGTGAGCGGCACATCGCCGCGCGCGGCCTCTATGCGCTCGAACGCAGCGACGAGCGCAGCATCGGAAACTTCCTGGCCGTCGATGCGGATGCGCTCGTTGTAGCGCAGCAGATGCGGCGAAGTGAAAGCGCCGACGCGATGCCCCGCAGCGCGCGCGATCGCCTCGATGAAAGCCACCGTCGAACCCTTGCCGTTGGTGCCGCCCACGGTCACGACGTTGCGCGCCGGACGCTGCACGCCGAGGCGTGCGGCCACCGCCGATACGCGCTCCAGCCCCAGCGCCACCTCCTTCGGGTGCACGCGTTGCTGATGTTCCAGCCACTCTTGCAGGTTCATGCGCGGGCCTGACGGAAAGCGTGGAAACTTCGTGTCAGACGCCCATTTCGCGCAGCAAACGCGGTGCGGGCATCACCTGCTCCATCGTCCACAGCACGTAGCGGATGTCGACATGGATGGTGCGGGTGAGCGCCGGGTTGAACACCCAGTTCGAGGCGACGCTGTCCCAGGTCATGTCGAACAGCAGGCCCGCGAGTTCGCCGCGCGCATTGAGCGTGGCCGAGCCCGAATTGCCGCCGGTCACGTCCAGATCGGTCATGAAATCGACCGGCACGGTGCCCAGTTCTTTCGCGGCGCGCTTGCCGTGGTTTCCGGCGCGGATTTGCGCGAGTTGTTTTTCGCCGGCGTCGAAGGGCTCGCTGCCCGTGTGCTTCTCCGCGATGCCTTCGAGCGTGGTGAAGGCCTTGTAGACGACGCCGTCGCGCGGCGTGTAGCCCTGCACGTTGCCGAAGGTGATGCGCAGCGAGGCATTCGCATCCGGATACACCGCGCGGCCTTGCGACTGGCGATGCGCGATCAACGCCTCCAGGAACGGCGGCTGCAGCCGCGCCAACGCGCCCTGATACTCCTTGTAGTCGTCTTCCAGACGCAGCACGGCAGGCATCAGGCTCTGCGCCAGCTGCAGCATCGGATCGAGGCTGCCTGCCAGCTCGGCCTTCGAGGCCTTGAACCAGCGCAGGCGCGTGGCGGTGTCGGCCAGCCCCGTGTTGGCGTACAGCGGTTCGAGTTTCTTCGGCAGATCGGCGGCGGTGGCGTTCGCTCCGAGCCAGGCGTCGAGTTCGGCGACACGCTGTTCCTTCGGCAGCGCGAGATAACGCGTCAACCAATAGGTCATGAGCTGGCGGTCGACGCCCGTGTCGAGGCGCTTCTCCAGTTGTTTCAGATCGCCTTCGAGCTTGGCCTCGTCGCGCGCCTGATAGCCGGTTTCGCGCTCGGCATCGGACTTTTCGCGCTCGGCGGCGATGCGCACGATGTCCTTGGCGGCGTCCAGCAACCCGATGTTCAGGCCGAAGTTGAGGATCTGGTCGCGTTCGCGATTCGCGGCGTTCTGCGCGATGCGCGACTTCAGCGCCGCGTGGTTGGCGAGCGCGGCGTCATCGCCCTTGCGCTTCAGCCAGGCCAGCAGCTCGGCTTCCTCGCGCTGCTTGCGCTCGCGCGCGCCAGCGCGCTTGAAGCCTTCCAGCTGGCCCTGCTGGTTCTTCATCGCGTTGTTCCAGCCGGCGTCG
>CAMLOR010000294.1 GCA_946481615.1 uncultured Aquimonas sp. | reverse complement strand
TACAGGCCCGCGCCCACCACGGCCACGAAGTCGGCCAGGATGGTGAGCATCGGCATCATCACGATCATCGCGATCAGCGCGGGCGCGACGAGATAGCGCACCGGCTCGATGCCGATCACGGCCAGCGCGTCGACTTCCTGCGACACCACCATCGAGCCCAGGCGCGCGGCGAAGGCCGAGCCCGAACGCCCGGCCACCACGATGCCGGTGATGAGTGCGCCGAACTCGCGCGTGATCGATTTGGCGGCGGCGATCACCACCTGCGATTGCGCACCGAATTCCGAAAGCGCCGCGATGAACTGGATGCCCAGCATCACGCCGATGGTCATCGAGAGCAGGCAGACGATGGGGATGGCGTCGATGCCGACCTGGCGCATCTGCTCGAACACCATGCGCACGCGCACCGGCTGTCCGCGGCGCCAGCCCCACACCACGAACCACGCGCTTTCGAGGAACAGCATGGCCGCGTAGCCGAACGTCGAGACCACGTCCGCCGTGCGGCGGCCGAGGCGTTCGAGCGGTCGCAGCAGCAGTTCCATGCGCGGCCGGCTCAGCTCTCGAGTGCGGGCCGGATGGCGAACACCTTGTCGAGGCGCGCCAGCCGCAGCACCGCGAGCACAGCGTCGCTGACCTGCACCAGCACGAACTCCTGGCCCTTGCCGCGCGCGTTCTGGAAGCCTTCGACGAGGGCGGCGATGCCGGAGGAATCGATGTAGCTGACGTTGGCGAGATTCACGGCGACCTTCTGCGATTGCCCGAGCGCATCGAGCACCGCCTTGCGCGCCTGCTGCGACCAGGACAGATCGACTTCGCCGCCCAGCTTCACCACGGCCCAGTCGCCCTGGCTTTCCACGCTGCACTGCTTCATTCGTGTTCCCCTGCCCCGTCTTCGGCCAGCCGCTTCTTCATCAGCAGCAGATTGCCGCCGCCCTCGGGCAGCGGCTGCAGCGACCAGCTGTCCATCAATGTATCGATGAAATTGATGCCCAGGCCCCCCGGCCGGCATTCGTCGAGATCGCGCGGCCTCACTTTAGCCGGATCGACGCAGGGCGCGTAGTCGCGCAGCTCGAAACGCAGCTCCGGTCCCTCCTGCGACAGGCGCAGTTCGATGCGTGCCTGGCAGGGGCCGCCGTAGGCATGGCGGATCACGTTGGCGCAGGCTTCGTCCACCGCGAGCACCAGCGATTGCCGCAGCACGTTCTCGACGCCCGCCTGCGCCAGCGCCGCGGCGAGTTTGTGGCGCATGCTGCCCAGTTCCTGCGGCAGCGCGGGGAAACCGAAGTTGAGCAGCAGGTGTTCGCGGCCCTCCTGCGGCACCTCGCCTTCGATCAGCATCAGCGTGGTGTCGTCGGTGACGGTGAGCTGGCGCAGTTCGCGCGCGATCGAGCGCAGGCGCGTTTCGGGCGGCAGCGAACCCAGGTCGCGCACCACGGCCTCCACGCCTTCCACGCCGAGCGTTTTGCCGCCGGCGTCGCGCACGTCGGTGACGCCGTCGGAGAACAGATACAGCGAGGCGTGCTCGAGCGTGGTGCTCTGTTCGGGGAAATCCATGCGCCGCAGGATGCCGACCGGCGGCCCTTCGGCCGGGAACTGCTCGATGTCGCCTTCGGCGTCGACCTTGAGCACTGGCGGGAAGCCGGCATTCGCCCACACCGCGCGCTTGCTGGCCGGGTCGTAATGCCCGGCCACGATGCACACGAACATGCCGGGCGCGATGGCCTCGCCGAGTTCGTCGTTGACGCGCGCCACCCAGTCGGACGGCCGCAATCCTTCCTTGCCGGCCCAGCGCAGCAGCGAAGCGCAGCGCACCATCAGGAACGAGGCGTCGAGCCCCTTGCCCGCCACGTCGCCGATGCAGAAGGCGATGCGGCCGTCGGGCAGGTCGAAGAAATCGTAGAAATCGCCGGAAATCTCGCGCGCCGGCAGGTTGAGCGCACGCAGCGGATAGTTGCCGCGGCGGCGGCGCGGCAGCAGCGAGCGTTGCAGCCGGCGCGCCATGCCCAGTTCGCGCTTGATGCGGTTCTGCTCGACGAGGTCGGCCGCCATGCGCGCGATGTTGAGCGCCAGCGCGGTGGGCGCCGCGAGCAGGCGCAGCGCATCGCGGTCGCTTTCGTCGAACAGGCCGCCGTCGCGCTTGTTGATCACCTCGATGGCGCCGATCACGCCCTGCGCCGTGGCCAGCGGCGCGCACAGGACCGAGCGCGTGACGAAGCCGGTCTGCGAATCCACGCGCGCCGCGAAATCGGGATCGGACTGCGCATCGCGCACCATCTGGCAGGCGTTCTGGGCCACGGTGCGGCCGACGATGCCCTGCTCGATCGGGATGCGCAGGCCCTGGATGTCGACCGGACCGACGCAGGCGCGGCATTCGAGCCAGGTGCGCGACTCGTCCACCATGAACACCGCCGCGGCCTCGGCTTCGAGGTATTGCGTGATGTAGGCCACCGACTCGCGCAGCGTGCGCTGCAGGTCCACCGACACCGCCAGCTGCTGCGAGACCTCGGCCAGGATCGGCAGGAAATCGCGCGGCACGTCCGGCCGCGCCGACAACGCCGATGCCGGCAGCGGCGCGGCGGCCATCAGGGCGGCGCCACCGGCCGCGTGCGCCCGCGCCGCAGCGCCCACAGCACCGGCCCGGAAAGCGCATACAGGCCGACGATGGCGAGCAGCACGCGCGGCGGATCCACCGCCAGCGCCACGAACACGCCCAGCGCCAGCAACACGGCCACGAACGGCACGCGATCGGCCAGCGGCAGCGTCTTGAAGCTGTAGTACTTGAGCCGGCTCACCATCAGCAGCGCGCACACCACGGTGACGCCGAGCGCCACGAAGCGCACGTCGGCGCCGCCGAAGCCATGGTCGGCCAGCGTCCAGGCCGTGGCCATCATGGTGCCGGCCGCGGCCGGGCTGGCGAGGCCGACGAACCAGCGCCGGTCGACCACGCCCACCTGCGTGTTGAAGCGCGCCAGGCGCAGCGCGGCGCAGGCGGCATAGAGGAAGGCCGCGGCCCAGCCCACCTTGCCCCACACCGGCCCCATGAATTTCAGCGTCGAAAGCGACCAGTGGTACATCACCAGCGCCGGCGCCATGCCGAAACTGACGAGGTCGGCAAGCGAGTCGTACTGCACGCCGAATTCGCTCTGCGTGCCGGTGAGGCGCGCGATGCGCCCGTCGAGGCCGTCGAGGATGGCCGCCACGAACACCGCGATGCAGGCGTCCACCACGCGGCCCTGCGAGGTCGCGATGATGGCGTAGAAGCCCGCGAACAGCCCGCCCGTGGTGAAGAGGTTCGGCAACAGATAGATGCCGCGCGAAGGACGCGGCGCGGGCGGAACGGAATCGGCCATGTCGGATGCGCGGGAATGCCGACGGGCAGTGTAGCGTTTCGCCCCTGCGTTGCCACGCCGCCCTTGATGCGGCCGGTGCGGGATGCTACCAATCAGGCCCCGCCATCTCCGCCGGAGCCGACCATGCGCCCGTACTTCGCCATCGCCATCCTGGGCCTCGTGGCCGCCTCCGCCGCGCAGGCCGGCGAGGTCTACAAGTGGACCGACGACAAGGGCGTCGTCCACTACACCGATGCTCCGCCCGAGGGGCGTGACTTCGAGAAGAAAAAGGCGGTCGCACCGGCCCCCGCCACCGCGCCGCAAGCCGAGTCCGAAGCCGAGCCCAAGGCGGAGGCCGCGCCCGCGCGACAGGGCAGCGCCCAAGCCAACTGCGAGGCGGCGCGCCGCAACGTCGAGAACATGGAGCGCTTCGCCGAGATCAGCATGGATCGCGACGGCGACGGCACGCCCGAGAAGCTCACCGCCGAACAGCGCGAGGAAGAACTCACGCGTCATCGCGCCCTGGTCGACGTCTTCTGCCCGAAGGATTCGGGCGAGGGCTGAACCCGGTGCGGAACTTCCTGCTCGGCGTGCTGGCCACCCTCGCGGTGCAGGCCGCCGTGGGCGCCTGGTACTGGTACGCCAATCCCGAGGCGCTACCCGAGGAATGGCGGCGCGCCAATCCGAACTCGCGCGACTACACGCCGGTGCTCTACCGCTGGAAGGACGACACCGGCGCCACCCAGATCACCGACACTCCGCCGCGCGATCTGCCCTACGAAACCATCCGCGTGGAACCGGGCCAGAACACCGTCCCCTCCGGCAGTGCCGGGCCCGGAGAGCGTCCGCGCAATCCTTAGCTTCTTCGTTTTTTTGCGAGGAGAGCAGGTGGGACGCGTAAGGTTATCGTAGGTGCTCTTGCCGGGGTGGGGTGGCCGGCGAGGGCTTCGGCGCCGCGCGCGTTGCG
>CAMLOR010000293.1 GCA_946481615.1 uncultured Aquimonas sp. | reverse complement strand
CGCTGGGAGCGCTACGACCTGCTGATCCTGCCGCCGAGCTTCCCCTTCGGCGGCATGGAGAATCCGCGCCTGTCCTTCATCACGCCCACGGTGATGGTCGGCGACAAGTCGCTGGTCAGCCTGATCGCGCACGAGCTGGCGCACAGCTGGTCGGGCAACCTCGTCACCAATGCGAGCTGGAAGGACATGTGGCTCAACGAGGGCTTCACGAGCTACGTGGAGAACCGCATCGTCGAATCGATGTACGGCACCGAGCGCGCGCAGATGGAAGACGTGATCAGCCAGTTCGGCCTCGAGGCGGAGCTGAAGGATCTGCCGAAGGATCGCCAGCTGCTCGCGCTGGCGCCGCTGGCGGGCGCCGATCCGGACGAGGCGCTGACCGACGTGGCCTACATCAAGGGAGCCTGGTTCCTGCAGTTCCTCGAACAGCGCTTCGGCCGCGAAACCTTCGACGCCTTCCTGCGCGGCTACTTCAACGAGTTCGCCTTCCAGAGCATCACCACCGACCAGTTCGTCGGGTACCTGACGAAGAACCTGCTGCCGAAGAACACCGAGGCCGTCACCGAAGCCGAACTCGACGCCTGGCTCAACAAGCCCGGCATTCCGAAGTTCGCCACGGCCGCGAAGTCCGCGCGTTTCGACGCCGTCGATTCGGCGCGCCAGGATTTCCTGCGCGGCCGCAAGGCCGCCAACGAGCTGGCCACCTCGGCCTGGACCACGCAGGAATGGGTGCGCTTCCTCGAAGGCATGCCGGAAACCGTGGAGCCGGAGAAGCTGGTCGAACTCGACGGCGCCTTCGCCTTCACCAACACGCCCAACGGCGAGATCGCGCAGCGCTGGTATCCGCTCACGGTGCGCAGCGACTATTTCGAGGCGCGTCCGGCCATCGCCGATTTCCTGCGCCGCATCGGCCGCCGCAAGCTCATCATGCCGACCTACGAAGCCCTGGCCGCCAGCAAGGAAGGCCGCGAGTTCGCGCGCAAGGTCTACGCCGAAGCGAAGCCGGGCTATCACCCGATCACGCGCACCTCGGTGGAAGCCGCGCTCGCCGATCCGAAGACGCGGTAAGCGCGCATGGGCACGCGCCGGCGCCGCCTGCGCGGGCTGGCGATCGCGATCGTTCTGATCGTGATCGCGCTGCTCGCGACCGGAGCGCTGGCGCCGCAGCTGGCGCTGGAGGCGGAGTTCGCGCGGCTGCGGTGGAAGGCGGGGGCGCAGGAGCGTGAAGCACGTGCTGGCGATCATCGCATCGTTGTTCTGGAAGGCCCCCATCCCGGCCTTCCCCCGCAAGCGGGGGAAGGGGCGAAGCAGGCTACCGTCGTATTTCTGCATGGCTACACCGGCAGCAAGGAAAATTTCCTCGCGCTGATGCCTTTGCTGCACGGCCGGGCGCTGCTGGCGCCCGATCTGCCGGGCTGGGGCGAGAGCGAGCGGCGCGAGGGCGAAGACTACGGCTACGCGGCGCAGGCCGGACGCATCGCGGCCTGGTTGCGGACGCTGGATCGCAAGATCGTGCTCGTGGGCCATTCGATGGGCGGCGGCATCGCGGCGCTGGTCGCGGCGCGCCATCCGGAACTGATCGAAAAGCTCGTGCTGATGGATGCCGGCGGCGTGAAGTTCGAGGAGAACGAATTCGGCCTGGCCGTGTTGCGCGGCGAGAACCCGTTCGGCGTCACCGATCGCGCTTCGCTGGATCGCTATCTCGCCACCGTGTTCGTCGAGCCGCCTTTCGTACCCTGGCCGGCCGATCGCGCGCTGATCGCGCAGCGCAGCGCGCAGGGCGAGTTCGAACAATCCGTGCTGACCGCCATCGGGCGCGGGCCGGAAGCTTTCCTGCCCCAGGCGGAAGCCGCGCGGATCACGGCGCCCGTGCTGTTGCTGTGGTGCGCGAACGATCGCGTGATCGACGCCAGCGCCGCGCATGCCTATCGCGATCTGTTGCCGCAGAGCACACTGGCCATGCTGCAGGGCTGCAACCACATGCCGATGATGGAACGTCCGCGCGAAACCGCGGACCTGATCGAGGAATTCCTGCGATGAAGAAGACCTTGCCCTTCCTTCTGGCCGGCGCGCTCGCCGCCTGCAACCCCGGCCCGAGCCAGGAAGAAATCGCCGCGCAACGCGCGCAGCGCGCCGAGCAGGACGCCAATCTGCAGCTGAAGCACTTCCAGGAAGCGAAGGACGCCGGCCGCACCGATCTGGCGCTCAATTTCGCCGACTACATCCTGCGCAACCATCCGCAGAGCGCGGCGGCGAAGACGGTGAAGCCGATGGCCGACGAACTGCGCGCGAAGCAGGCGGCCGAAGCCGAGACCAAGCGCCTGCGCGATGCCTGGGCCTATCACGACGCCGACGGCGTGAAGACGGCCTACGTCTATTCGAAGGACAGGCAGGCGCGCCTCGTGCTGCGCCGCCATCCGGAATGGGGCGACGATGTCTACCTGCTGACCGAGCGCGGCAAGTTCGCCTGCGGCTCGCCCTGCACGGTGAGCGTGCAGTTCGACGAAGGTGCGGCGCAAACGTATCCGGCGAGCATCCCGGAAACCGGCGAGCCCGCCATCTTCGTCGAGGATTTCAGGAAGTTCGTGCCGGCATTGCCGGAGGCCACGCTGGTGCGAATCACCGCGACGTTGGCGGACGGTACGACCGTGACGCCGGAATTCGAGGTGGCGGAGTATTCGACCGCCACCATCGGAAATCCCTGACGCGAAAGCCCGCCGCCATTCCCGCGCAGGCGGGAATCCAGCGACTTCCGCCGCGCGACGACGCGGCGAAAGTCGCTGGGCCCCGCCTTCGCGGGGGCGACCGTTACTCGTCGGTTTCCGCCTGGCAGTTCAGCAGATCCTTGTCGCCGATCGTCCAGGCGCTGTCCGAACCGCACAGCTTCACGCCGCCCACGATGCACACGTCGCCGTCCTCGTCCACGAGGCGCACGTCGTACACATCGCAGGGCACGTCGTGCAGTTCGTAGGAGCTGGCCGGCTCGATGACGTGCTCGCCGAGCTGGTCCGGCCCCCATTCCTGCACGTCCACCGCCGAGAGGTACATCTCGGTGATCACCCAGGACGAATCGTTGCGCAGCGAAACCGTCGAAGTCTGCGCCGACGCGACGCCCGCCATGGCGAGCCCGAGCACAAGCGTGAGGAGGGTCTGCTTCTTCATGCGCGTTCCTCTCGGTGGTGGAAGTCCACGCCAGCTTACTGCGCCGGTGCGGCCGCCGGAGCGGGCTTGTCCGCCATCATTTTGTCGCGGTTGGCCTTGAACTCGTTGCCCGCGTACCAGTTCGGCCAGGCCGAGCCCGCCGTCAGTTCGCGGCCCACCGCATAGAGCGCCTGCAGGTCCTGCATCACGCCGGCCAGGTCCCAGGCCGGATCGAACTCGTCGTCCTGCTTGTGATAGCGGTTGGCGCTGTACTCGTCGGCGATCTTCTGGCCCTGCGCTTCGCCGCCCTGCACATGGTCGAGGCCGGACTTCGCGTAGAGCGCGGGCACGCCGGCCTTGGCGAAATTGAAGTGATCGGAGCGGTAGTAGAAGCCCTTCTCGACGCCGGCCTCGGCATGCAGCACGCGGCCCTGCTTCTCGGCGATCGGCTTGAGGATGTCTTCCAGTTCCGAGGCGCCGAAGCCGTTCACGACGATGTCGCGCGTGGGCCCGACCACGGTCATGGCGTCGAGGTTGATCACGCCCACGGTGTTGGCTAGCGGAATCGTCGGATGCGCGACGTAGTACTTCGAGCCGAGCAGGCCGGATTCCTCCAGCGTCACCGCCATGAACATCACCGAACGCTTCGGCGGCGGGTTCTGCGTGACGAACTGCTCGGCGATCTCGAGGATGCCCGCCACGCCCGTGGCGTTGTCGATGGCGCCGTTGAAGATGTCGTCCTCGCCGCCGCCGTGTTTGCCCAGGTGGTCCCAGTGGCCCATGTAGACGACGACCTCATCGGGCCGCTCGCTGCCGGGCAGCAGGGCGATCACGTTGCGCGATTGCGCGTTGACGATGGCGCTCTTCACCTCGGCGCTGAACTTGCCGGTGAGCGGCACCGCCTTGAAGCCCGGCTTGCCGGCCGCGGTGCGCAGGTCGTCGAGCTTCAGCCCGGCGCTGTCGAACAACGACTGCGCCACGTCGCCCGTGATCCAGCCCTGCAGCGCGATGCGCGTTTCCGGATCGTCGGCCGCCGGCAGATCGAACTGCGCGCCGCTCCAGCTGTTCTTCACCACGTCCCAGCCGTAACCCGCGCCGGCCGTGTCGTGGATGATGAGCGCGGCGGCGGCGCCCTGGCGCGCGGCCTCTTCGAACTTGTAGGTCCAGCGGCCGTAGTAGGTCATG
>CAMLOR010000292.1 GCA_946481615.1 uncultured Aquimonas sp. | reverse complement strand
CGAAGGTGGTCTGGTATTCGTAGGGCGCGAAGTCGTCGTTCTCGTAGCGCAGCGAGGTCACCCACGAGTTGCGCTCGTCGTATTTCAGCGCGCTCGACGCGGCGGCCTCGTAGCGGTTGGCATTGAGTTCGAAGCTTTCTTCCTCGACGCCGTCGCCGTCGAAATCGCCGGTCACCTCGCCCTTGGCGCGCAGCGCGGAGAGCGAATAGTCGTGCTTCCAGCGCTCGTCCTCGTTGCTGAACTCGAGTTTGCCGTTGAGGCTTTCGGAGCGCGCATTGCCGCGCGCGGCGGCGAGTCCCAGTTCGCCCGTGCCGCGCCAGCCGCGCACGGGCTCTTCGGCCTTGGCGAGCAGGGGCAGGGCGGCCAGCAGGGCCGCGGTCAAAACGGTTCGGCGCATCGATTCACTCTCCGGGCAGGGGCGGGCTGCGCATGCTAGGTGCGCACGTGCCGCGCGGAGTGAATCTGCCCTGACTCAGTGGCTTTCCACGCCGTAATATGTGGCGATGGTATGGCGGGCCTGGGCGAAGAACAGCCAGCGTTCGACCAGGGCGCCGAGCTGGAACACGAGCGCGGCCAGCACGAGGGCCGCGGTTGCCCCAGGCGGCCAGGCGTAGGCCGCGACCATGAGTGCGCAGGGCAGGGCAATGGATGATACGAGCGCGATCGCACGCAGCTTCGCGGCATGCCGGCGCGCGAGCACGAAGCCCATTTCCTTGAGCAGATAGTTGGTTTCGGTGTGCGGGCGCTCGAAGCTCTTCACCGTGCCGATGCCGGGCAAGCCGATGGCCGCGTCGGCGCCGGGCAGCGCGAGGCGGTCGATGCGCTTCCAGTAGCCGAGTTTGACGACGAGCGCGACGACGGCGAGCGCCAGCGTGAAGAGCAGCGGCATGCGCGCCATCGGCCGGCCCGCCAGCACCACGATGGCCGCGAACCAGATCGAGCCGCCGAGCAGCGCGAACGTCAGATAGTTCGGCACCACCGCACGGTCGCGCCAGGCCGCGATCGGCGGCAGCGAGGCGTAGATCATCGCGGTGCACACCGTGGTGAGGATCGCGACGGCGAACAACAACGCGCCCGCAACCGCCATGCCCGGCGCACCGCGCCAGAGGATCCAGGCCAGCCACAGCGCCGGCACGAACAGCACGAGCGAAGCGATGCCCTCGCGCGACAGCCACGAGCTGCGCCACTGCGAAAATGCGCGCCAGGCGCGCAGCGGCTGTCCCAGATGCGCCATCGACGACAGCAGGCCCACCGTGACGAGCACCAGGCCGGCGATCAGCGCCGGCAGTGCGGTTTCCGCGCGCATCGCCCAGGGCGTGCCGACCGCGTGCAGCCCCAGCAGCGCCAGCAGGCCGCAACCCGTGCCCGAAAGCGTGGTGAAGAGGATGACGGAGAACGCGGGATGCATCGCGCTCAGCCGCCTTCGACGCGCACGGCCGTGCCCGACACCGACACCATCAGCATGCTGCCGCCGTCCTGCACCTGGATCGTTTCGTAGTCCAGGTCCACGCCCACCACGGCATTGGCGCCCAGGCCGCGGGCCTGGTCGAGCATGTCTTCGATGGCCTCCTGCTTCGCGCGGCGCAGCACTTTTTCATAACTGCCCGAGCGGCCGCCCAGGACGTCGCGGATGCCGGCGAAGAAATCGCGGAACACGTTGGCGCCGAGGATGGCTTCGCCGGTGACCATGCCGAGGTATTTCGAGATGCGATGGCCTTCGAGGGTGGAGGTGGTGGTGATGAGCATGCTTCGGTTCTCGCGGGGGTGGGGCGTGGGATTCGACAGGCTCACCCCGAACGGCTTTCGCAATCTGGTTCCAGAAGCTTGCGGTTTGCCGATACGTTCGGGGTGACCCTGTCGATTCCCACGCCAGACAGCTGCATACGCTAGCGGCTCAACACGCGATCGAGCCAGCGCAACACCGGCGGCAGCTTTTCGCGATCCAGCGCTTCCTCGGCCGGCGCGTTCTCCGCTGCGCGCCGCGGCCGCGGCGGCAGATACTTGTTGACAGGCTTGTACCCGAGCTCCGGCAACAGATCGACGCCGCCGCGCGCGGCCACGAGTTGCGACACTTTCGACGCCGGATCCCCCAGATCCCCGAAGTGCCGCGCGCGCGTCGGGCAGGCCTGCACGCAGGCCGGCTGGCGGTCTTCCTCGTCCAGATGCTCGTTGTAGATGCGATCCACGCACAGTGTGCACTTCTTCATCACGCCGTCCACTTCCGAGTATTCGCGCGCGCCGTACGGACAGGCCCACGAACACAACTTGCAGCCGATGCACTTGTCCTCGTCCACCAGCACGATGCCGTCCTCGGCACGCTTGTAGCTGGCGCCCGTCGGGCACACGGTGACGCAGGCCGGCGTCTCGCAGTGCAGGCAGCTGCGCGGGAAATGCACCGTCATCGCGGGGCGTCCGCTGTCCTTCGGCGGTTCGACCTCGTAGCTGTGCACGCGGTTGAACCACACGCCGAAGGGTTCCTTCGAGTAGGCGTTCTCGTCGATCAGCGGCCCGCTGATGCCGCCGGCGTTCCACTGCTTGCAGGCCACCGCGCAGGCGTGGCAGCCGACGCAGGTGTCCAGATCGATGACGAGGCCGAGTTTCTTCGGCGCGGGCGGCGGCAGCGTGGTCATGGTTCGAACGACCAGAACATCGGGATCAGCGCCATGCCGATCGCCCAGAAAATCGCATTGAGCGGGATGCCGACCTTCATGAAATCCGTGAAGCGGTAGTTGCCGATGTTGTAGACCATGGTGTTGGTCTGGTAGCCGACGGGCGTGGCGAAACTGGTCGAGGCGGCGAAGGTTACGGCCACGAGGAAGGGCGTGGGGTTCAGTCCCAGCGCCTGCGCCGTCGAGAAGGCGATGGGCACCAGCAACACGGCCGCCGCGGCATTGCTCATCAACTCGCTCAACACCAATGCCAGCAGGTACATCACCGCGAGCACCGCCAGCGGACCGAACTCGCCGACGCGGCCCAGCGTGTTTCGTGCGAGGAACTCCGCGGCGCCCGACTCCTGCAGCGCGATGCCCAGCGGTAGCACGCCCGCGATCAGCACGATCACGCGCCAGTCGATCGCCGAATAAACGTCTTCCGGCGCAATGCAGCGCGTCATCACCATCACCACGGCGCCGATCAGCGCGCTGATCACGATCGGCATCAGGCCGAAGCCGGAGACCGCGATCACCGCGGCCATCACGGCGATGGCGAGCGGCGCGCGGCGACGCGCGGCGCTGCCTTCCTCGCGTTCGGTGATGACCACCAGGTTGGCGTTCTCGCGCAGCGCGCGCACTTCGCGCCGCGTGGCCACCACCAGCAGGATGTCGCCCACGCTCAGTTCCACGTCGCGCAGCTGTTCGCGCAGAATCTCGCCGCGGCGATGCAGGGCCAGCACGGTGGCGTTGTAGTGCCACTGGAAATCGAGCGACTTCAGGCTCTGGCCGACGAAGCGCGAGTTCGGCGCCACCATCACTTCGGCCAGCACCTGATCGGCGACCTCGAACTGCGAATCGCGCAGCTTGAACTCCGGCTCGAGCTCCAGACGCGTGTGCTCGCGCAGCTCGGTGAGGCGCGACCAGTCGCCGCGGATCAACAGCACGTCGCCTTCGGCCAGTGTCTCCGAACGCGGCGACCACACTTTTTCCGCCCCGCGCAACAGTTCCAGCACGAACACGCCGTAGGTTTCGCGCAGTTTCGCGTCGGCCACCGAGCGGCCGATCAGCGGCGAGCCCGGCATCACGCGCAGCTCGGTGATGTACTTGCCCAGTTCGTAGGTGTCGCTCAGTTCGGCGGCGCGGCGATCCGGCAACAGCCAGCGCCCCACCGTGAGCAGGTAGATCATTCCGGCCACCGTGCAGGCGACGCCGAGCGCGGTGAACTCGAACAGCGAGAAGCCCGGATGCCCGAGGTTCTTGGCCAGCGAATTCACCAGCAGATTGGTGGAGGTGCCCACCAGCGTGCACACGCCGCCCATCTGCGCGGCGTAGGAAAGCGGGATCAATGCCTTCGAAGGCGAGACGCCGTTGCGCTGCGTGGCGGCCAGCACCAGCGGCAGGAACACGGCGACGGCCGCGGTGTTGTTGACGAAGGCCGAGATCGGCGCCACCGTCGCCATCACCAGCAGCACGAACACGGTGGGATTGCGCGCGCGCCCGAACAGCTGCCCGAGGTTGCGCAGGGCGCCGGTCTGCTGCAGGCCGGCGCTCAGCACGAACATCGCGGCCACGGTGATCGTCGCCTCGTTGGCGAAGCCGGAGATCGCCACCGACGGCGTGACCAGCCCGAGGATCACCAGCGCCGACAGCGCCAGGATGGCGACGATGTCGACCGGCAGCTTCTCCAGC
>CAMLOR010000291.1 GCA_946481615.1 uncultured Aquimonas sp. | reverse complement strand
TGCTCCCCTCAACCACCCCTCGATTCAGCCCGGGCGGTGCGGGGCGCGCATCTTAGCCGCGCACCACGCGGAAAGGGAAGGGGTCGCGGAAAATTTGTCGCTCATCCGCTATCGTCGCCGGCAGATGGGTGCGCTCGATGCGCACGCAAGGGGCCACGATGAAACACCTGACGTCCTGTTGTCTGGCGTTGCTCTTGCTGCCGCTCGCCGGCTGCGCGAGCGATCCTTCGCCGTGGGTCGAGTTCAAGGGACAGCGCTTCAACGTAGAGATCGCCGACGACGAACCGTCGCGCACGCGCGGGCTGATGTTCCGCGATTCGCTGGCGGAAGATCGCGGCATGCTGTTCATCTTCGAGCGCGAGCAGCCGCTGGCGTTCTGGATGAAGAACACGAAGATCCCGCTCGACATCATCTACTTCGACGACGAGCGCAAGCTCGTGTCCATGGTTTCCGCCCCGCCTTGCACCACGCCGCAGTGCCCCAACTATCCGAGCGATGCGCCCGCGCGCTACACGCTCGAGTTGAAGGCGGGCACCGCACGCCGGCTCGGCGCCAGACGCGGCGACGAGATCACCTTCGCGCCAGAAATCGACACGAACACGACACGATGAACCCACGACAGGACACCTGGGACGATCTTGCCCTCATGGGCGACGAGGACATCCCGCTGCTGCGCGCCACGCTGATGATCGCGCGCGACGAATACCCGGATCTGGACATCGCCGAGTACGAGTCGCGCTGCGCGGCCTTCGAAGAGGAGTTGCGCCCGCGCGTGGAGCCGCTGGAAGGCCCGCAGCCGCGCCTGTCGGCCATCAACCGCTATCTGTTCGACGAACTGGGATTCGCCGGCAACCAGAAGGATTACTACGATCCGCGCAACAGCTACATCAACGATGTGCTGGACCGGAAGCTCGGCATCCCGATCAGCCTGGGCGTGATCCAGATGGAACTGGCGCGCCGCATGGGCGTGCCGCTCGAGGGCGTCTCGTTCCCCGGCCACTTCCTGGTTCGCCTGCCGGTGGAGGGCGGGTTGCTCGTGCTCGATCCCTATCACAAGGGACGCAGCGTCGACGCCGACGAGCTGCGTTCGCGCGCCAAGCCGCATCTGAACGGCAGCGACATCGACGACAACCAGCTGCTGCAGATCCTCGCGCCCGCTTCCAACCGCGCGATCCTCATGCGCATGCTGCGCAACCTCAAGGGCCTGTATTCGGAACGCGAAGCTTGGGACAAGGCCTTGCGCTGCGCCGATCGCCTGGTGCGACTGGGCCCGAACGAGGCCGACGAGGTGCGCGATCGCGGACTGCTCTATGCGCGCGTCGGCCACGCGGCGGGCGCGCGCATCGACCTCACGCGCTATCTGCAGCTCAAGCCCGAGGCCGACGATGTCGACCACGTGCGCGACACGCTGATCGACGCCGGCGGTGGAAAGCGCGTCAATTGACGCGCGGCGAGGCGGCTCAGCCGACCTCGACCATCTCGAAATCGTCCTTCGTCACGCCGCAGTCCGGGCACGTCCAGGTGTCTGGAACGTCGGCCCAGCGCGTGCCGGGCGCGATGCCTTCGTCGGGCAGGCCCTTGGCTTCTTCATAGATGAAACCGCAGACGACGCACATCCAGGTGCGGAAGGCGGCGGCGGTGGCAGTTGCGCTCATGGCGAAAAACGTTCGCGGGTCAGCTGATATTCTCGCATCCCCGCGCCACGCACGAAAGCCGATGCCCGTTCCGACCCGCCGCTGGCCGCGCCGCGGCCTGTATCTGCTGACGCCGGACCGCGCCGACACCGCGCGCCTGACGGCCGAAGTGGAGGCCGCGTTGAACGGCGGCGCGGCGATGCTGCAATACCGCAACAAGGCGGCCGACATCGCGCTCAGGCGCGAGCAGCTCGCGGCGTTGAGGCCGCTTTGCGAACGGTTCGACATACCGCTGATCGTCAACGACGACGTCGAGCTCGCACGCGAATTCGCGGCCGACGGCGTGCACGTCGGCGAGCACGACGCAAGCGTGGCGGCGGCACGCGCCGCGCTCGGTGCGCAGGCCATCGTCGGCGCCTCGTGCTACGACGATCCCGCACGAGCCGAGGCCGCCGCCCGCGCCGGCGCGAGCTACGTGGCCTTCGGCGCCTTCTTTCCTTCCTCGACCAAGCCCAATGCGCGCCGCGCCCACCTCGGACTGCTGCGCGACGCCGCACCGCTCGGCCTGCCGCGGGTGGCGATCGGCGGCATCACGGCGGAAAATGCGCGGCCGTTGATCGACGCCGGCGCCGACCTCGTGGCCGTCGTCAGCGATGTGTTCGACGCTCCCGATCCCGCCGCGGCCGCGCGCCGCTACGCCCTCCTGTTCCAGGACTGACCATGCCCAGCAACACCGAACTCTTCGCCCGCGCCCGCCGGCTCATGCCCGGCGGCGTGAATTCGCCGGTACGCGCCTTCAAGGGCGTGGGCGGCGAACCGTTCTTCGCGCAGCGTGCGAGCGGCGCCTATCTGTGGGACGTGGAAGGCAAGCGCTACATCGACTACATCGGCTCGTGGGGCCCGATGGTCGCCGGGCACGCACATCCGAAGGTCATCGAGGCCGTGCAGCGTACGGCGAACGCGGGCCTGAGCTTCGGCGTGCCGAACGCGCTCGAAGTGGAGATGGCCGAAACGCTCGCGCGCCTGGTGCCGTCGATGGAGATGTCGCGCATGGTCAATTCCGGCACGGAAGCGACGATGTCCGCGATCCGCCTGGCGCGCGGCGCCACCGGCCGCACGCGCGTGGTGAAGTTCGAAGGCTGCTATCACGGGCATGGCGACGCCTTCCTGGTGAAGGCCGGCTCCGGCGCGCTGACCTTCGGCGTGCCGACCTCGCCCGGCGTGCCCAAGGCGCTCGCCGATCTCACGCTCACCCTGCCCTACAACGATTTCGACGCCGCCACCGCGATGTTCGACGAATTCGGCGGCGACATCGCCTGCCTGATCGTCGAGCCCGTGGCCGGCAACATGAATTGCATCCTGCCGCGCGCGGGCTACCTGCAGCACCTGCGTGCGCTGTGCACGAAACACGGCGCGGTGCTGATCTTCGACGAAGTGATGACGGGCTTCCGCGTCGCGCTCGGCGGTGCGCAGGAACGCTTCGGCGTCACGCCGGACCTGAGCACCTTCGGCAAGGTGATCGGCGGCGGCATGCCGGTGGGCGCGTACGGCGGGCGGCGCGATCTGATGGAGCAGATCGCACCCTCGGGCCCGATCTATCAGGCCGGCACGCTGAGCGGCAACCCGGTCGCGATGGCGGCTGGCCTGGCCACGCTCGAGCTGATCCAGGCGCCGGGGTTCTACGACGAACTCGATCGTCGCACGCGCCTGCTGGCGGACGGCATGCAGGCCGTCGCGGACGGCGCCGGCGTGCCGTTCAGCACGACGAAGGTCTGCGGCATGTTCGGCCTCTATTTCACCGATCAGCACGTCGAAACCTACGCGCAGGCCACCGCCGCCGACACGGTGATGTTCAACCGCTTCTTCCACGCCATGCTCAAGCGCGGCGTGTACCTTGCGCCTTCCGCGTTCGAGGCGGGCTTCATGTCGATGGCGCACAGCGAGCAGGACATCGCCGACACGCTGCAGGCGGCGCGCGAATCCTTCGCCGAAGCCAGGCACTGATCCGCGGACACGGCCCGCCTGGCGTGCGGGCCGATCCGCGAGCGTCCGATCAGGCGACGAAGGAGCGGATCGCCTCGCGCAGGCGCGCCAGACCCTCGCGCACGTCGTCGTCGCCGATGTTCAACGCGGGCACGAAACGCAGCACGTCGGGGCCGGCCTGCAGCAGCAAGAGGCCATTCGCGGCGGCGTGATCGAGCACCTCGCCGGCGCGGCCGGCGAAAGGCGGCGCCAGCACGGCGCCCAGCATCAGGCCGCGGCCGCGCACTTCGGCGAACACGTCGAACTCCGCGTGCAGCGCCGCCAGCCCGGCCCGCAATGCGTCCGCCTGCCGGCGCACGTTGGCGAGGATCGCCGGCGAGCCGAGTTTGGCCAGCGCAATGCGTGCCACCGCCGCGGCCATTGGATTGCCGCCGAAGGTCGTGCCGTGCGCGCCGAACTGCATCGTCTCCGAGGCCTTCTCGCCCGCCAACAGTGCGCCGATCGGGAAGCCGCCGCCGAGCGCCTTCGCCAGCGTCACCGCGTCGGGCCGCACGCCGTAGCCATCGCAGGCGAACAGGCTGCCAGTGCGACCCATGCCGCACTGGATCTCGTCGAGCACCAGCAGTGCCTCGTGGCGGTCGCACAGGTCGCGCAGCCCACGCAGGAAGGCTTCGGTGGCCGGCATCACGCCGCCCTCGCCCTGCACCGGTTCGACCAGCACCGCGC
>CAMLOR010000290.1 GCA_946481615.1 uncultured Aquimonas sp. | reverse complement strand
ATCTTGTCGTTGTTGAAATCCTCGCGGCGCAGCTTGCGGTTCTCGTAGCCGATCAAGCGGTACTCGGCGACCACGGCCGGGTTGAACTCCATCTGGATCTTCACGTCCTTGGCGATGGTCATCATCGTGGACGAGAGTTCCTCCACCATGACCTTGCGGCCTTCGGCGAGCGTGTCGATGTAGGCATGGTTGCCGTTGCCGATGTCGGCCAGCTGCTCGGCGGTTTCGTCGTTGTAGTTGCCGGTGCCGAAGCCCAGCGTGGTGAGCGCGATGCCGGTCTCGCGTTTGGCGGCCACCATCGTCTTGAGCGCGTCGATGTCGACCGTGCCCACGTTGAAATCGCCGTCGGTCGCCAGGATGACGCGGTTCACGCCGCCGTCGATGAAGTGCTGCTTCGCGGTGGCGTAGGCCAGTTCGATGCCTTCGCCGCCGTTGGTCGAGCCACCCGCGGCGAGCTGTTCGAGTGCGGCGAGGATCGTGCCCTTGTCGCTGCCCGGCGTCGATGGCAGCACGAGGCCGGCGGAACCGGCGTAGGCAACGATGGAGACGCGGTCCTGCGGCCGCAGCGATTCGACCATCTGCGCGAAGGATTGCTTCAGCAGATCGATCTTGTCGGGCGATTGCATCGAGCCGGAGGTGTCGATCAGGAACACGAGGTTCGCGGCGGGAATGTTTTCGGCCGCGACCTCGAAACCCTTGATGCCCACCAGCAGCAGCGTGCGCTGCGGATTCCAGGGCGCGGCGGCCAGTTCGGTGTGCACCGAGAACGGCGTGGCGGCCGTGGCGGGCGGTGCATAGCCGTAGTCGAAGTAGTTGATCATTTCCTCGGCGCGCACGGCGTCGGAGGGCGGCAGCGAGCCTGCGACCAGCATGCGGCGCACGTTGGCGTAGCTGCCGCTGTCGACGTCGATCGAGAAGGTCGAGACCGGGCTTTCGGCCACGCGCTGGATCGGATTGGATTCGAGGTCGGCGTAGTTTTCGCGGTTGGCGGGTTCGGTGTAGGCCGGTTGCGGCGCCACGGCACCGGCGCCGACCGAACCGCTCATCATCGCCGCAGGTGCGACGCGCTGCGCATTCATCGTCTTGCCCATGACGGCCGGCGGCGCCTCGGGAGCGGGCGGTGGGGGCGCCACCGTCATCGGCACGGCTTCGGAAAGTACGATCGCTTCGGCCGGCGCGGCGTCGTCCTTCGAGGCATCCTGTTCCCGACGCCGGCCTTCATCGACGTCCGCGACGGCTGCGAGCTGCGCGTCGGCGCGCGCGTCGCGGCCGAATTCTTCCTTCTCTTCCGCCGCGGGCTGCGGCTTGGGCGCGTCGGCGACGCGTTCCTGCGAAGTGCAGCCGGCGACGGCGGTGAGGGCGATGGCGATGGCGAGCACGAGCGGGCGTTTCATGGCGACCTCCGGGTTGGGGTGCCACTGACTACGCGCGGGATTTGCCGAAGGGGTTTCGTCGTCCCCGCGAAGGCGGGGACCCGGTAACTTCCGGCGCGCCGCGAACGTCGCTGGATTCCCGCCTTCGCGGGAATGACGAAGCTCAGTCGCGGATCACCAGCAGCCGGATCTCCGTCATTTCTTCGATCGCATAGCGCACGCCTTCGCGCCCGAGGCCGGAATCCTTCACGCCGCCGTAGGGCATGTTGTCGACGCGCCAGCTCGGCACGTCGTTGATCACCACGCCGCCCACTTCGAGTACGTCCCAGGCGCGCATCGCCTTGTGGAGGTCGGTGGTGAACAGACCGGCCTGCAATCCGAAGCGGCTCGCGTTGATGCGATGCAGGGCGTCCTCGAAATCCTCGTACTTGTAGAGCGCGACCACCGGCCCGAAGGCTTCCTCGCAGTTGATCTCGGTGTCGAGCGGCACGTCTTCCATCACCGTGGCTTCCAGCATCGCGCCGTCGCGCCGTCCGCCGCAGAGGATGGCCGCGCCCGCGGCATGCGCCTTGCCGATCCAGCCTTCGAGGCGTTTGGCTTCGCCCTCGGAGATCATCGGCCCGATGAAAGTGTCTTCCTTGCGCGGATCGCCCATCTTGAGCGCCTTCGTCGCCGCCACGAGTTTGCTGCGCAGCGCATCGTAGATCTCGGCGTGCGCCAGGATGCGTTGCACGCTGATGCAGCTCTGGCCGCTCTGGTAGAACGCACCGAACACGAGACGTTCGACCACGGCATCGAGCCGGTCGCGCTGGTCGGCATCGACGAGGCAGGCCGCGTTGCCGCCGAGTTCGAGCACCACTTTCTTGCGGCCGGCCTTCGCTTTCAGTTCCCAGCCTACCGCAGGAGAACCGGTGAAGCTCAGCAGCTTGATGCGATCGTCCTGGGTGAAGAGGTCGGCGCCATCGCGGTGCGCAGGCAGGATCGAGAACGCGCCCTTCGGCAGATCGGTCTCGGCCAATGCCTCGCCCATGATCAGCGCGCCGATCGGCGTGCGTGAGGCGGGTTTCATCACCCACGTGCAACCCGCGGCGATGGCCGGTGCGATCTTGTGGGCCGCGAGGTTGAGCGGGAAGTTGAACGGCGAGATCAGCGAGCAAGGCCCGATCGGCACGCGTTTCCACATGCCGCGATAGCCCTTGGCGCGCGCGGAGATCTCGAGGTTCATCACCTCGCCGCCGATGCGTACCGCTTCCTCGGCGCCGACGCGGAAGGTGTCGATCAGCCGCGAGGCTTCGCCGCGCGCGTCCTTGATCGGCTTGCCGGCTTCGATGCAGAGCGCCAGCGCGATTTCCTCGAAGCGCTCGGTGAAGCGCTTCACGCAGTGATTGAGTACTTCCTGCCGCTTGTAGGGCGGGAAGGCGGCCATCGCTTCCTGAGTCGCCACCGCGGCCGCGATGCCGGCGTCGATCGCCTTGGCATCCGCCAGCGCAACGCGCGTGGCGACCTGGCCGGAGAACTTGTCGGTGACTTCCAGATCGTCGTTGGCGAACACCGGCACGCCGGCGAGGTAGTACGGGTAGCGGTCCTTGAGCATGTTCGCCTCCGTCAGATCTTTGCGCTCAGTTCCTTGATCTCGCGATTGAGGATGCGATCGTTGTCCGAATAATCGATCGGCACCTCGATCAGATCCACGCCGGGCGTTTCGAGCGTCTTCTTCAGGATGGGGACGAACTCGTCGGCGCTTGCCGGGCGATGGCCGCGGGCGCCGTAGCTCTCGGCGTACTTCACGAAATCGGGATTGCCCATGTCCATGCCGAAGTTGGGGAACTCCATGCTCGCCTGTTTCCACTTGATCATGCCGTAAGCGTTGTCGCGCAGTACGATCATGGTGAGGTTGAGGTTCAGGCGCACCGCGGTTTCGAGTTCCTGCGAGTTCATCATGAAACCGCCGTCGCCCGCGATGGCGACGACCTTGCGCGTGGGATGCACCATCTTGGCCGCCATGCCCGAAGGCAGCCCCGCGCCCATCGTGGCCAGCGCGTTGTCGAGCAGCAGGGTGTTGGGCTCCATGCAGCGGTAGTAGCGCGCGAACCAGAGCTTGTACATGCCGTTGTCGAGGCAGACGATGTCGCCCGGCCCCAGCGTGCGGCGGATGTCGGCCACCAGGCGCTGCGGATAGATCGGGAAGCGGTCGTCGTCCTTGCCCTGCGCCAGATGCGCGTCGAGGTGCTTTCGCACCGTGTCGAAATACGAGAAATCCCAGTGCGTGCACTTCTCCAGGCGCTGCTTGATGCGCCACACCGAATTGGCGATGTCGCCCACCACTTCGATCTGCGGGAAGTAGACGGTGTCGACCTCGGCGCTGAAATAGTTGACGTGGATGACGGTGCGCTGGCCCTTCTGCATGAAGAAGGGCGGCTTCTCGATGACGTCGTGGCCGACGTTGAGGATGAGATCGGCCTTCTCGATGGCGCGGTGGGTGAAGTCGCCGGACGAGAGCGCGGCGTTGCCAAGCCATAGCGGATGGGTTTCGTCCACCACGCCCTTGCCCATCTGCGTGGTGAAGAAGGGCACGCCGAGCTTGTCGACGAACTCGCGCAGCATCTTGCTGGTGGTCTTGCGGTTGGCGGCCGCGCCCACCATCAGCAGCGGGCGTTTCGCGTTGGCGATGGCTTCCACCGCATGCGTGATCGATTTGTCGTCGGCGATCGGGCGGCGCGAATAGCTCTTGGGGATGACGATGGCGTCGCTGTGTTCGTCGGCGATGTCCTCGGGCAGTTCGAGGTGCGTGGCTCCCGGGCGTTCTTCCTCGGCGCGGCGGAAGGCTTCGCGCACGCGTGCCGGGATGTTGTCGGAGGAGACGATCTGCCGCGTGTACTTGGTGAGCGGCTTCATCATGTCGACGATGTCGACGATCTGGAAATGCCCCTGTTTGCTGGCCTTCACCGGCTTCTGCCCGGTGATCATCAGCATCGGCATGGCGCCGA
>CAMLOR010000289.1 GCA_946481615.1 uncultured Aquimonas sp. | reverse complement strand
GCTCGGCCACGCCGCCCTCGAGGAGGGCAGGCGCGTCCATGTGCCGCGGGATTTCCTAGCTTAACCGAAGTGCCGTCCTGTGCCTATCGTCACTTCGTACCGTTTTTGCGGAGCCAATCTTCCGCCTGTTGCTTGGTTTCCGGGTACTTGGCGGCTTCCTTGTAGGCCGCTACCAGACCCGCCTTGTTGTTGAGCCCGAACTCGGCGCGGCCGACCACCATCCATGCGTCGCCCGGCTTCTTCACGCCTTTCTTGATCGCTTCCTGGGCGGCGGCCTTGGCCTCCGCGTAACGCTCCTCGTTGGTGAGTACGCGCGCCAGGTTCAAATGGGTTTCGCCGTCCTGGGCCAGCGGCGCCGCTTTCTTGTAGGCGTCGATGGATTCTTCGAGCTTGTCGGTGAAGTAATAGGCCTGGGCCAGCGCGTTGTAGGTTTCCGCGCTCGGCTTGAGGATGCCCTTGGCGAGGCCTTCGTTGATGACCTCGATGCCCTGCGCTTCCTTGCCCTCGGTGTTGAGGTAGATCGCGAACAGCTGGCGGTAGTCGCGTTCCTCGGTGAACAGGCCGGCGGCGCGGCCCTTCTCGAGCACGGCGATGGCTTTGTCGTATTGCTCGGCCTCGGCGTAGATCGACGACAGGTTGAGCAGCGTCTTCTTGTCGTTCGGATTCTGCGCCAGCAGTTCCTCGGCGATCTTGGCGGCTTCGAGCGGCTTGTCCTGGTCGAAGTAGGTGGCCATCAGGAGCTGGTTCCAGCTTTCCTGCGGCTTGTCGCTCTTGGCGATGGCTTCCTTGAGGACGACGGCCGCCTCGTCGAAGCGCTCCAGGCGATAGAGCGTGTTGCCCTTCATCGCCAGGTGCTCGGGCTTGTCGGATTTGCTTTCGGACAGGAAGCGATCGAGCCACTTCAGGGCTGGCTCGTACTGTTCCTCGGCCATGTACATCTGGCCGACCTGGAACATCAGCTGGTAGTGCGTGTCGTTGGGCAGGCCGTTGGCCTCGACCGATTGCTCGATCAGCGGAATGGCGGTGGCGTAATCGTCCTTGTCGATGTACGCGAAGCCCTTCGCCTGCAGTGCGAAGGCCTTCTCGTAGGCCCCGGCCTTCTTGTTGCCGATGATCTTGTCGGCCACGGCGATGGCTTCGTCGTACTTGCCTTCCTGCGAGAGGTCGTTGAGCTGCGACATCTGCTTCTGCAGGCTCTGCACCGGCTTGATCTTCGGTTCCTCGCGCGTCGCGTTCGGGAACATCGGCGGCGCCTTTTCTTCCTTCTGCCGGCGCGCGGCGAGCGCGGACGAAGAGGCCATCGCGGCCAGCAGCAGGAGGACCAGCAGCGTCTTGAAAGCGTGGGCGAGCTTCATGAGAGGAACCTCGGCGAAGGAACCGCGAAGATTAGCGGGGTCTAGTGCTATTGCTCAAGCCGGTAACCGTGAACTTGTCCACAGAGCCCGACATCGGCCCGGACGAGCCGGGAGCGCGTTCCGTCGCCTGTTCGTTGTAGCGCCGCCCACCTTAAGCGAGCGTAAAAAATCGTCACCCCAGCGTGGGAAATTCCTGCTTGGCGAAAGCGGCACGCTCGGCCGGATCCTTCGACAGCTGGCCGGCATCGCGCAGGGCCTCCACCTTTTTCAACCGATGCAGCAGGCCGTTGCCGTTCGCCATCTGGATGGCGAGGCCCGGTCGCGCGTTGAGTTCCAGGATGAGCGGACCCTTGTTGCGATCCAACACGAAGTCGACACCGACGTAACCCAGGCCGGAAAGTTCGTAGCAGCGCGACGCCATCTGCAGCAGCTCGTCCCAGTGCGGAATCTGCAGGCCGACAATGCTGTGCTCGGTGTCGGGGTGTTCGCGGATGATTTCCGTGCCCCAGACGCCGCGCTTGGTCTTGCCGCTGGGAATGTCGATGCCCACGCCGATCGCGCCCTGGTGCAGATTGGCCTTGCCGTCGGAAAGACGCGTGGGCAGGCGGATCATCGCCATCACCGGATAACCCAGGAAGACGATGATGCGGATGTCGGGCACACCCTTGTAGCTGACCTGGTCGAAGATCGGATCGAACTGCACGCAGTATTCGATCAGCAGGTGGTCCGGATGGCCGCCCAGCGAGAACAATCCCGACAACGCATTCGAGAGGTGGTGCTCGAACTCTTCGCGCGCCATCAGATTGCCGTTGCTGCGGCGATATTTGTCTCCGCGCCGGCCGGTGATCACCAGAATGCCGTCGCCACCCGAACCGTGCGCGGGCTTCACCACGAACTGGTCGTGCGGCTTGAGGATCTCGTGCAGTTCCTCGATCTGGTGCTCTTCGCGCACCACCGCGTAAAGCTCGGGCACCGGCAGGCCGGCTTCGATCGCGAGGTTCTTGGTGATGAGTTTGTCGTCGACGCGCGGGTAGAACTTGCGCGGGTTGTGCAGCAATACATAATCGGCGTTGCGCTGGCCGATGCCCATCATGCCGATCTGGCGCAGGCGCTTGGCGACGCCGAACAGGCCGAACACGGCGTCAGGCCTTGACGTCGGGCGCCGCTGCCGCGGGCGCCGGCGGCGCGGCGCGTGCTTCCGCCTCGCGCGCCAGCGCGCGGAAGCGGAACAGTTCGCTCAGGCGGTAGCCCGAATAGCGGCCGATGACCAGCGTGATCGCGAACAGGATCAGGAGGAACTCCGGGAATACGAAGACGAAGTGCTCGAGCTTGTCCCAGCTCATGGCGAGGTACGCGATCGATGCCACCACCAGCGAGCCCACCGCTTCCTTGATCGCGTGCCCCGGTCCGCGTTCTTCCCAGGCCACCGAGATGCGCTCGATGGTCATGGCCATGATCACCATCGGGAACAGCGCCACCGACAGGCCCACCTCGATGCCCAGGCGATTGCTGATCACCGACACCAGCGCCATCAACAGCACCACGAGGATGAGCACCGCGGTGAGGCGCGGCACCAGCAGCAGGCGCAATCGCTCCAGGTAGAAGCGCACCAGCAGGCCCGAGCCCACCACCGTGACGAACAGCGCGACGCCGGCGACGATCTCGGTTTCGCGGAACGCGAGCGCGATCAGCACGGGCATGAAGGTGCCGAAGGTCTTCACGCCGATCAGGTTGCGCAGCAGCAGCATGATGAAGGCGCCGATCGGCACCATCAGCAGGATGCGGTATACGCCCTGCGCCTGCAGCGGCAGCGAAAGCAGCGAGTAGTTGATGAGGTCCGCGTCCTGCACTTCGAGACGCTGTTCCGCCACCGCCATCGCATCGGCCGAGTTGCGGCTGACGTTGTATTCCACGAAGGCGCGCGGGTTGTCGTCCACCACCAGCAGCGGCTGTTCGGCGGCGCTCCAGAGGAACAGGTTGTCGGGCCAGCCGTCGGCGGCCGACTTCAGATCGATGGTGAGCCACTCGGTGCCGTTGTGCACCTGCAGCCAGGGACGCATCTCGATCTGGCCGGAGGTTTCGCCCAGCTCGAATCCGTGCACTACCTTGGTCGGAATCTGCCGGCGCTGCAGCAACTCGGCGATGAAGCGCGCCTCGGCCTCGGGCGTCTCCAGCCGCTCGCGCAGCAGCGCCACTTCCTCGCTCGGCGGCGTGGCGGCGAACTGGCGCACCAGTTCCTGCGCGAAGGTGCCGATGTCGGCGGAGTGCTCGCGCACGTCGCCGAGCACGGCCTCGGCGGCGGTCTTGAACGGCTCTTCGAGGTCGGCCAGCTTGGCGATCTTCGGCGGCGGCGGCGCCGCGCCTTCGGGCGGCGGGTCGCCGCGCACCACGGTCGCGCGGTAGTAAAGCGTCTGTGTGCCGGTGGCGCGGCGCACCGACCATTGCACTTCGCGGCCGTCCTTGTGCGTCTCTTCGCCGCTCGAGTAATTCCTGGCGACGAATTTTTCGTCGAGGATGACGTAGCCGGGCGGTGCCATCGGCAGCTGCAGCGTCACCTTGTTGGCACCGCGGCGCGGCTGGAATTCGACGCGCGCCTGCACCGTCCACACCTCGACCTCGGTGTCGGGCTGCAGCGGGAAGTTGAGCACCTTCCACTTGTAGAAGATCGCCGACGCGCCGAGCACGGCGATCACCAGCGCCAACAGGTAAAGATGGGTTTTCTTCATGGTCTGGCTTTGGCCCCGCGGCTCCCCAACCGCGCGCGACGACAGTCGCTACGCACGGCAGTATAGCGATTCACGCGAGCGCTCAGACGTCGAGGTTGGAAACCTTCAGCGCGTTGTCCTCGATGAAGTCGCGGCGCGGTTCGACCACGTCGCCCATCAGCGTGGAGAAGATCTGGTCGGCGGCCACGGCGTCCTCGATGCGCACCTTGAGCAGGCGGCGCGTTTCCGGATTGACCGTGGTTTCCCACAACTGGTCCGGATTCATTTCGCCCAGGCCCTTGAAGCGCTGCACGGTGCGGCCGCGCTTGGCCTC
>CAMLOR010000288.1 GCA_946481615.1 uncultured Aquimonas sp. | reverse complement strand
GGCAGCACGTGCTCCGGGAAGCCGGGCTGCTTCTGGTCGAGGTTGACCGCGGTGATCGAGAACGACACCGGCGCCTTCTTCTGCAGCTGCAGCAGCACGTCGAGCATCGTGTAGCTGTCCTTGCCGCCGGACAGGCACACCATCACCTTGTCGCCGTCCTCGATCATGCCGTAGTCGGCGATGGCCTGGCCGACCTGGTGCCGCAGGCGCTTGGCGAGCTTGTTGTGTTCGAATTCCTGCTTGCGGGCGGCGGCGGCGTTCATCGGGAGCGGGGCGGCGGAGCGGGGGCGCGCATTGTACTTCCCCTTGACTCGGCTCGCCGGAACCCCCGAACTATGGGCCCATGCAGGCCCCCGATCCGGCAGCCATCGCCCGCCAACTCACCGAACTGCGCAGCGAGCATCGCGACCTCGACGGCGCGATCGACGCGCTCGCCAGCTCGATCAAGACCGACGAGCTGCAGCTCAAGCGCCTGAAGAAGCGCAAGCTCAGGATCAAGGACATGATCGCCTATCTCGAGAGCAAGCTGATCCCGGATCTGGACGCCTGAGTTCCCGCACCCGTTCGGGGTGAGCCTGTCGAATCCCGCCCTCGAGGCACGGGATTCGACAGGCTCACCCCGAACGGTTGCGGTTCGACAGGCTCAATCCGAAGCGTTTTCGGAATCCGTCGCCGATTTCGGCGCCGAAGCGGCAGCCGAACGCGCGGTCTCCGGCGTGATCTTCAGGATCGAGTGGCGCAACTCGCGCGAAAGGATGATCTTCGAGTCCTTGGCCCAGCCTTCGAGGCGTTCGTCGTAGACCAGCTTGCCGGCTTCGTCCGAGCGCACGAATCCCAGCTCGCGCAGCTTCTGGATGAAGCCGCGGAACAGCGACTTGTCGAAGAATTCCGGCGCCGCCTGCGAATAGAGCAGCGACAGCCGTTGCGCCGTCAGGAAGCAAAGGTTTTCCAGTTCGCCCGCGCTGATCGCACCCGGGCCGTTCTTCACCAGCACCGCGATGGCGATGTAGTAGCGTTCGAAGGCCTGCAGCAGCGAATGCGCGATCACGCGCAGGCGGAACACTTCGTCAGTCTGGCCGGGCCCGCGTTGGAGCTGGCCCGACTCGCTGTCGAACGCGAACAGGCCCTGCTCGATCATCACCGTGATGGTGGCGTGCAGGGACTCGCTGAATTCCTCCTCCGTCCAGGGCAGGAACAGTTCCTGCTGGATGAAGGGATAGACCAGGCGCCCCAGGCGCACCACGCCGGCGCGGCTCATGCGGCGGTTGTTCTGGAAGCAGCAGGCCACCCAGGCCGCGCAGGCGAACAGGTGCAGCACGTTGTTGCGGAAATAGGCCTGCAGCACGGCGTCTTCGCCGCGGAAGGCGAGCACGTCGCCGAGCGGATGGCGGGTGCGTTCGAGCACCTTCACCTCTTCGCCGTAGGCGACGATCTGCGCCGGCGTCATCGGCGTCACGGTGACGCGCTGCGAATACGACACGCGTTCGAGCAGGGTCTTGGACAACTGCAACTGCGCGAGCAGATCGCTCTCGTCCATCGCGTAGTTCGGCGTGGAAAGCAGCGCGAGCGCCAGCAGGTTGATCGGATTGACGTCGGCGGCGCGATTGATGTTGACCTGGATCTGCTGCGCGAGATCGTCCACCGCGTCGCTCATCCATTCCGGGCGTCGCTCGGAATCGCCGGCATAGTCGGCCCAGTCCGGCGCGTGGCGGGCCAGGATGTCGTCGAGGCGGATGGGCTCGCCGAAATTCACCGCGACGCGCCCATAGTTGGAGCGCAGCACCTTCGGGATGCCGGCGAGCAGGCCCCAGATCGATTCCTTCTTCTTCGGCTTACCGGCCAGTTCGTCGAGATAGCTGCCGCCTTCCATCAGTTTCTCGTAACCGATGTAGACTGGCTGGAACAGCACCGGGCGGCGCGACTGGCGCAGGAAGGCGCGGATCGTCATCGCCAGCATGCCGCCCTTGGGCGCCAGCAGCCGGCCGGTGCGCGAACGTCCGCCCTCGATGAAATATTCGATCGACACGCCCTGCCCCACGAGCGTGGCGACGTATTCGCTGAAAACGGCCGAATACAGCGCATTGGCCTTGAAACTGCGACGCAGGAAGAAGGCACCGCCGCGGCGCAGGATGGGACCCACCACCGGCAGGTTGAGATTCACGCCCGCCGCGATGTGCGGCGGCACCACGCCGTTGACGTACATCAGGTACGACAGCAGGAGATAGTCGAGGTGGCTGCGGTGCGAAGGCACGTAGATCACTTCGTGGCCCGGCGCGATCTGCTTGAGCTGCTCGAAGTGATGCATCGCCACGCCGCGGTAGATCTTGTTCCAGAACGGCGTGAGCACGAAGGAGAGCGAGCGCACCACGGTGTGCGAATAGTCCGCGGCCACTTCCATGGCGTAGGAATGCGCCTTCTTCCAGGCCTGGTCCCAGGTGCTCGCATCCTTGCGCGCCTGGTCGGCGATGGCGCGGCGCACCGGTTCGCTCGCCAGCACGCCGTCGACCAGCGTGCGGCGGTGCGAAAGATCGGGCCCGATGACCGCGGCGCGGATGCGGCGGAAGTGCGCGCGCAGCACGCGCGAGAGCTTGCGCACCGCGATTTCCGTCGGCAGCGGCTCGGTCAGCGCCTCGCGCAGCGAGAGCGGCGGCGAGAAACGCACGATGGTGTGGCGGCCGTTGAGCAGCACGGCGAGGAAGCGGCGGAAGCGGCCGACCAGCGTCCAGTTCTCGGCGAACAGCACGCGGAACCAGCCCGATTGCCGGTCCGGCGCGCGGCCCACGAAGATCGACACCGGCACGAGCTGCACGTCGAGCGATGGATCGGCCTGCAGCGCCGCCACGAGGCGCGCCAGGCCTTCCGAATGCGTGCGGTTCTTCGGGCGTCCGAACCAGTAGCCCTGCCGGCGCGACAAGGCGACCAGCGAACGTTTGCGTCCGGCCAGATCGCCGGGCATTTCCATCAGCGGCGAAGGCAGGCCGGCTTCGCGCGCGGTCTGTTCCAGGATC
Source organism: uncultured Aquimonas sp. (assembly GCA_946481615.1). The sequence continues at coordinate 1,403 of CAMLOR010000288.1, read as the reverse complement.
AGCGCATTGGACAGACCGTAGCGCTCGATCACATAGCAGACGGGCAGGTCGGGCCGCACCAGCGGCGCTTCCTGATTCGCCGGTTCGCGGCGGATGGCCAGCCATGGCGCGATCAGGCGCCCGAGCGCGCGGAACAGGAACGGCACGCGCGGCCGGGCTTCGTGGGCTTGCATGTCCATGCGGGGGATTATCGCGGATCGGGGCGCGATGTGACCGCAACAAAAGCAACGGGGCGCGTCCTGCGACGCGCCCCGTCGTGTTTCACGCTTCGCGATCAGCCCTGGACGGGAGCGGCTTCGGCCTGCGCCTCGGTTTCTTCCGTCGCTTCGGCTTCGGCGGCTTCCGGCTCGGCCGGCGCGGCGTCCGGCGCAGCGATCTCGGCCGGCTTGTTCAGTTCTTTCTCGAGCTGGTCGACGGTGTCCTTGCCGTACCAGCGGCCGTCGATGCGCACCATCGGCGATTCGAACGAGAGCGGCTGGCCGAAGATGGTGTAGTCCACCTTCACCACGGCGTTGTCGCCGGTTTCCGACACCACCGAGGCCTTCACGCTGTCGAAGGCTTCGTCGAGCTTGAGGCCGTACACGGCGAGCACGTCCTTGATGCCCTTGAACGCGACGCCGGCCTTCTGCATGGCGGGCTCGAATTCGAGCGCGCGGGCTTCGTCGAGGGTCTTGAGGTCGAGTTCGCGCGCGGTGCTCACGGCGTGGCCGATGGCCTGCTTGGCCAGCGCGCGATCGGCGAACTGCACGCCCTGCAGCCAGGCGGCGATGGCGCCGACGACGTCGCCGGCCTGCTTCTTCTGCGCCGCCGAGAGCGATTCGTTGGCCTGGATGGCCTGCATCGCGAAGCCCTGGCCCATGCCCACCATCAGCGGCATCTGCGCGGCCATTTCGGTTTCGAACTTGACGAGCTCCGGCTCGGCTTCGGCCAGCAGCGCGGTTTCGGCATCCGGCGCGGTGAGCTTGGACATCATGGCCTGGAACTCGAGGCGATCGGCTTCGGTGATCGGGTCCTTCTCCAGGTCGGCGCGCCAGTCGGCCTTCATCTTTTCGTAGTGCTTGGGCGGCACGGTGAGCTGGATCACACCGAGCACGTCGTTGCTCTTGAGCTTCTGCGCGGTGGCGGTGATCGCATCCGCCGGATTGGCGGTGGCCGCGGCGGTGGCGGCGGGCGTTTCGCCGGCCGGTTCTTCTTTCTGGCACGCGACGAGGGCGAGGGCGGTGAAGCTGGCGAGCGCCAGCGCGGCAAAGCGTTTCATCGGAAGACTCCGGGGGCGGGAAGGCGTTGCAGTAACGGCATCTTAGCGGACCGCAGGACACCGGAAAAAACGCGGGAGGCACTTGGCCTCCCGTCAGTCCCGGCGTTTCGCCGGCGGTCTTGCTGTTTTGGTTGTGGGCGCGATT
>CAMLOR010000287.1 GCA_946481615.1 uncultured Aquimonas sp. | reverse complement strand
GCCGGGCGGATGCCGCGGTATTCCTCGCGGATCAGCGCCTCGTTGTCGAGCGCCTCGTCCGCGGCGTAGCCCCACAGTTCGCGGCGCACTTTCGCGTGCAGCACCTCGGCGAAGGACTCGGCGAGGCGGTCGGCCAGCGCCTTGAGCAGGATCGCGTTGTAGTCGTCGTGCTGCGCCTCGAAGGCGCGCACGCGCTCGTCGCAGCCCAGGCCCGCGGTGACGGCGAAGGCGCCGATCCAGTCGTCGCCGTGCGGCGAGATGAAATCGGCGAGGCAGAGGTCGGGTCGGTCGGCCGGTTTGTCGGCCTGCTGGCGCAGGCAGTGCAAAGTGGCCTGGCCTTCGATCAGGATGTCGTCCCCGACGCTGCGCGCCGGCCACAACCCGCACACGCCCTTCGCCGTCAGCCACTTTTCCGCGACGATGCGCTCGAGCATCGCCCGCGCGTCGGCATACAACTCGCGCGCCTGCGCGCCCACGACCGCGTCGTCGAGGATCGCGGGGAAACGCCCGGCCAGTTCCCAGGTGTTGAAGAACGGCGACCAGTCGATGTGATCGACCAGTTCCTGCAGCGGGAAATCGTCGAACACCGTCAGCCCTGGCTGCTTCGGCACCGGCGGCACACGGTTCGCCCAATCGCCGTCGAACTTCTGCGCGCGCGCCTGCGCCAGCGGCACCAGGCGCTTACCGGGGCCGCGATCCTTGTGGCGCTCGCGGATCTCCGCATAGTCCGACTGATTGGCGGCGACGAACGCCGCACGCAGCTCCGGAGAGATCAGCGATTGCGCCACGCCGACCGCGCGCGAGGCATCCTTCACCCACACCGTCGGCGAGCCGTAATGCGGTTCGATCTTCAGCGCGGTGTGCGCGCGCGAGGTGGTGGCGCCGCCGATCAGCAGCGGCAGATGGAAGCCCTGGCGCTGCATCTCGCGCGCGATGTGGCTCATTTCCTCGAGCGAGGGCGTGATCAGGCCGGAGAGACCGATCATGTCGGCGTGCTCGTCGCGCGCGGCATCGAGGATCTTCTGCGCCGGCACCATCACGCCCAGGTCGACGACGTCGAAGTTGTTGCAGCGGAGCACCACGCCCACGATGTTCTTGCCGATGTCGTGCACGTCGCCCTTGACGGTGGCGAGCACGATCTTGCCGTTCGATCTGCCGGCATCGCCGGTGCGCAGCTTCTCGGCCTCGATGTAGGGCAGCAGCCAGGCCACGGCCTTCTTCATCACGCGCGCCGATTTGACCACCTGCGGCAGGAACATCTTGCCGGCGCCGAACAGATCGCCGACCACGTTCATGCCGTCCATCAGCGGGCCTTCGATCACGTCGAGCGGGCGCGTCGACCGCTGCCGCGCTTCTTCGGTGTCGGTGTCGATGAAGGTGTCGATGCCGTGCACCAGCGCATGCGCCAGGCGCTTGTCGACCGGCAGCGCGCGCCAGGCGTCTTCCTTGACCGCCGCGTCCTTCGGGCCCTTCTTGTAGCGCTCCGCGATCTCGATGAGGCGCTCGGTCGAATCGGCGCGGCGGTTGAGGATCACGTCTTCGACGCGCTCGCGCAGTTCGGCATCGAGATCGTCGTAGATCGGCAGCGCGCCCGCATTGACGATGCCCATGTCCATGCCGGCACGGATCGCGTGGTAGAGGAACACCGAATGGATGGCCTGCCGCACCGTCTCGTTGCCGCGGAAGGAGAACGAGACGTTCGATACGCCGCCCGAGACGTGGCAGTGGGGCAGGGTGGTCTTGATGATGCGCGTGGCTTCGATGAAGTCCACGGCATACGCGTTGTGTTCCTCGATGCCCGTGGCCACCGCGAAGATGTTGGGGTCGAAGATGATGTCTTCGGGCGGGAAGCCGATTTCTTCCGTCAGCAACCGGTAGGCGCGCGTGCAGATCTCGACCTTGCGCGCGCAGGTGTCGGCCTGGCCCTGCTCGTCGAAGGCCATCACCACCGTGGCGGCGCCGTAGCGCAGCACCTTGCGCGCCTGTTCGAGGAAGGCGGCCTCGCCTTCCTTGAGCGAGATCGAATTGACCACGCCCTTGCCTTGCAGGCACTTCAGCCCGGCTTCGATGACGCTCCATTTCGAGGAGTCCACCATCACCGGCACGCGCGCGATGTCGGGTTCGGAGGCGATCAGGTTCAGATACCGCACCATCGCGGCCTCCGAATCGATCAGGCCCTCGTCCATGTTGACGTCGAGGATCTGCGCGCCGTTCTCGACCTGCTGGCGCGCCACTTCCACGGCTTCGTGGTAGCGGTCTTCCTTGATCAGCTTGCGGAATTGGGCGGAACCGGTGACGTTGGTGCGTTCGCCGATGTTGACGAATAGCAGTTCGGGGGTGACGACCAGCGGTTCGAGGCCCGAGAGCCGCGCGTAGCGGGGGGCCGGGGCGGCGGATTCGACAGGCTCACCGTGAACGGTTGTCGCGGGCTGGCCTTGAACGGTTGCCGCGCGCTCGCCGTGAACGGTCGTCGGCTCGCCTTGAACGGGTGCGGGACGCTGGTTCATGCGGCGAGGCGCTCGTCCTGGCGGCCGTGGCGCGGAGCGACGCCGCGCACCGCCTCGGCGATGGCGCGGATGTGCGCAGGCGTCGTGCCGCAGCAGCCGCCGACGAAATTCAGCAGGCCGCTCTGCGCGAACTCGCGCAGCGTCGCCGCCATCTTCTCCGGCGATTCGTCGTATTCGCCGAAGGCATTCGGCAGGCCGGCATTCGGATGCGCGCTCACCGCGCAGTCGGCCACGCGCGCCAGGGTCTCGACGTGCTCGCGCAGATCGTCCGCGCCGAGCGCGCAGTTCAGGCCGATGGCGAGTGGGCGCGCGTGCGCCATCGAGGCGTAGAAGGCTTCCGCGGTCTGGCCCGAGAGCGTGCGGCCGGATTTGTCGGTGATGGTGCCGGAAATCATGATCGGCAGCCGCGCACCGCGCGCGTCGAAGGCTTCCTCGATGGCGAACAGCGCGGCCTTGGCGTTGAGCGTGTCGAAGATGGTCTCGACCATCACGATGTCGGCGCCGCCGTCGATCAGCCCGTCCACCGCCACGCGATAGGTTCCGCGCAGCTCGTCGAAGCTGGTATTGCGAAAGCCCGGGTCGTTGACGTCGGGCGAGATCGAGGCGGTGCGCGAAGTCGGGCCCAGCACGCCGATCACGAAGCGCGGCTTTTCCGGCGTGTCGAATTCGTCGCAGCACGCACGCGCCAGGCGCGCGCCTTCGCGGTTGAGTTCATGCACCAGGTGTTCGAGGTGGTAGTCGGCCTGCGACACCGAAGTCGCGTTGAAGGTGTTGGTTTCGACAAGATCGGCACCGGCCGCGAGATAGTCGCGATGCACCGCGGCGATCACGTCGGGCCGCGTCAGCAGCAGCAGATCGTTGTTGCCTTTCAGATCGTGCGAACAGGTCGGGCCGTGCACGTGCTGTGCGTCGTAGCCGGCGGCGAAGCGTTCGCCGCGGTAGTCGGGTTCGTCCAGCCGGTGCTGCTGGATCATCGTGCCCATCGCGCCGTCGATGATCAGGATGCGTGCGGCCATCGCGGACTGCAGCGCCGCCACGCGCGCGGGGTTCAACCAGGGCAGGGTCTTCATGCTTTTCTCGCCAGGAGCGAAACCACTTCGAAATGCGGCGGGCGCTTTTCGCGCGCCACCACGTCGCAACTGACCACCTCGAGCCCGGCCTTGGCGGCCATCCGCGCCAGTTCCTTCGGCGTGAAGCCGAGGTTGGCGTGGCCATAGGGTTCGATGGCGGTGCGGTGTTCGTGCTTGTGCAGGGTGGTGGCCAGCAACCGCCCGCCGCGCCGCAGCACGCGCGCCGATTCGATCAAGGCCTGGCCGGGCTTCTCGGCATAGGTGAGGGCGTGCATCAGCAACACCAGATCGAAACTGCCGTCGGCGAAGGCGAGCGCGTGCATGTCGCCTTCGCGAACTTCGACGTTCTTCCACGGCTTCAGGCGCTCGGCGGCCGCGGCGACGACGCGCGGGCTGGCGTCGATGCAGACGTAGCGCTTCGCGCGCGGTGCTAGCAGTTCGGCCAGCACGCCGTCGCCGGAGGCGATGTCGAGCACGTCGCCGGCTTCGAGCAACTGTAGCGCGGCGCGTGCCATCGCCTCCCAGGTGCGGCCGGGCGAGTAGTGGCGCTCCATGTCGCCGGCCACCGAATCCGCCCAGTTCTGGTCGGAGGCGCGCGCCGCCAGCACCGCGGGCAGGCGCTCGGCGTCGGCGCGCAGCAGCGGATCGTCGGCGCCTTCGCGCAGCGTGGTCCAGAGGGCGCGCTGGGCGGCGTCGAGATCGTCCTCGGCGAAGCGGTAATAGGCCGAGACGCCGGAGCGGCGGTCGCGCACCAGGCCGTTTTCCTTGAGCTTGGCCAGATGCGTGGAGACGCGCGGCTGGGCCAGGCGCGTGACCGAGGCCAGCTCGGCCACCGTCAGCTCGTCGCGCTCCAGCAGCGCCAGCAG
>CAMLOR010000286.1 GCA_946481615.1 uncultured Aquimonas sp. | reverse complement strand
GTGGCGCTGATCGCCACCATCAGCGTGATGAACGGCTTCGAGCAGGAGCTGCGCGCGCGCATCCTGGGCATGGTGTCGCACGCCACCATCAGCGGCGCGGGGCAGAGCCTGCGCGACTGGCCCGCGGCGGTCGCGGTGGCCGAGCAGGACGAGCGCGTGCTCGGCGCGGCGCCCTACATCGAACGCGAGGCGCTGCTCAACGGCGCGCGCAATCAGGGCGCGCAGCTGCGCGGCATCGTGCCGGCGCTGGAGCCGAACGTCTCCGAGCTCGCCGACAAGATGAAGGAAGGCTCGCTCGATGCCCTGAAGCCGGGCGAATTCGGCATCGTGCTCGGCAAGGAACTGGCGACGTGGCTGGGCGTGGACCTGGGCGACCCGGTCACCGTCCTCGTGCCCGAGGCGCGCAGCACGCCGATCGGCGTGCTGCCGCAGATGAAGCGGTTCACCGTCGTGGGCGTCTTCGAAGCCGGCATGCAGGAATACGACCTGCAGCTCGCCGTGGTGCACATCGAGGACGCCCAGAAGCTGCTGCGCATGGGAGAGGGCGTGAGCGGCGTGCGCCTGAAGCTGGTCGACATGTTCCAGGCCTGGGACGTGGCGCGCGATCTCGCCGACCGCATGGGCGATTTCTACCGCGTGCGCGACTGGAGCCGCGACCACGCCAACTTCTTCCGCGCCATCCGCATGGAGAAGACGGTGATGTTCGTGATCCTCTCGCTGATCGTGGCGGTGGCGGCTTTCAACCTGGTGTCTTCGCTGGTGATGCTGGTGACCGACAAGCAGGCCGACATCGCCATCCTGCGCACCCTGGGGCTGAGTCCGCGTTCGGTGATGGGCGTGTTCGTGGTGCAGGGATCGTTGATCGGTGTCGTCGGCATCGTGCTGGGCCTGGTTGGCGGCATCCTGCTCACGCTCAACCTGCATCACGTGGTGTCGTTCCTCGAGGCCACGCTGGGCTTCGAGTTGATGCCGGCCGACGTCTACTACATCACCGGCGTGCCCACCGAACTGCGCAGCGACGACGTGACAACGATCGCGCTGGTGGCCTTCGTGCTGTGCATGCTGGCGACGATCTACCCGGCCTGGCGCGCTTCGCGCACCGACCCTGCCATGGCGCTGCGCTATGAGTGAGCCTTCGATCGTGCTGGCCTGCCGCGGGCTCGCCAAGACCTATGTCGAGGGCGGGCTCAATACGCCGGTGTTTTCCGGCGTGGATCTCGACATCGCTCGCGGCGAGACTGTCGCCATCGTCGGAGCCTCCGGCGCCGGCAAGAGCACGCTGCTGCATCTGCTGGGCGGACTGGATTCGGTGAGCGCGGGCGAGGTCACCGTGCTGGGCGAGCGCATGAGCGCGCTCAGCGACGCTGCGCGCGGCCGCCTGCGCAACAAGGCGCTCGGCTTCGTCTACCAGTTCCATCATCTGCTGCCGGAGTTCACCGCGCTCGAGAACGTGATGATGCCGCTGCTGATCGGCGGCGCCTCGATCGCTGCGGCCACGCCGCGGGCGCGCGAGCTGCTCGAGCGCGTGGGTCTTTCGCAGCGCACGCATCACAAGCCCGGCGAACTGTCCGGCGGCGAACGCCAGCGCTGCGCGGTGGCCCGCGCGCTGGTCACGCGGCCGGCCTGCGTGCTGGGCGACGAGCCCACCGGCAATCTCGACGAGAAGACCGCGGCGCAGGTCTACGGCCTGATGCTGGAACTCAACCGCGAGATCGGCACCAGCTTCGTGCTGGTCACGCACGACCGCCGCCTGGCGCGCACCATGGACCGCACGCTGGAGCTCGCGAACGGCACGCTGCGGCCGCTGGCCGCGGAGCCCGCCACCAGTTGAGCATGGCCAGCCACCGTCCGCCCTCCGCGACGGTGAACTGGCTCCCGGTCTTGCCCACCCTCGGCCTTGCGTCGGCGACGAGCGCGACGGCGGGGGCGGTGCTGGCCTTCGCATTGCCCGCACTGCCGGCGTGGTGGCTGTGCATGGCAACGCTTTGCCTTGGGCTTGCCGCGATGGCGCTCGCGCCGCATGCGCGTCCGCTCGCGGCCTTCGCGCTCGGGCTGACGTGGACCTGCACGCAAGGCTCCATGGCGATGGCGGAGCGATTGCCGCAAGCGCTCGAAGGCCGCGACCTGCGCGTGGAGTTCCGCGTCGCCGGCCTGCCCAGACCAGGGGCGGCGAATCTGCGCTTCGACGCGCAGATCCTCGACGGTCCGCTGCAGGGCCGTCGGGTGCGGCTGGGCTGGTACGGCGGCGCGATCGATCTGGAACCCGGAAGCCGCTGGGCCGCGACGGTACGGTTGAAGCGCCCGCGCGGCACGGTGAACCCCGGCGGTTTCGATTTCGAACGGCACGCGCTGGAGCGCGGTCTCGCCGCCACGGGCTACGTGCGCGACTCGCCGCCGATGCACCGGTTGGCGCCGGGCGGCGGTATCGATGCCTTGCGTGCGCGCCTGTCCGCCGCGATCGCCTGCGCGATCGACGGTTGCGACGAACGCGCGGGAAGCGAACCTCGCGGCGCACGCTTCGTGCAGGCGCTGGCGCTGGGCGACACGCGCGCGCTCGACGAGCACGACTGGGAAGTCTTGCGCGCCACGGGCGTCGCGCACTTGATCGCGATTTCCGGCCTGCACGTGGGCCTCGTGGCCGGCTTCGGCGCACTGCTGATGCGCGGCGCGCACCGCGCATGGCCGGGACTCGGCCTGCGGCTTCCGCTGCCGCAGGGCGCGGCACTCGCGGCGCTGGTGGCGGCCGGCGCCTACACCGCGCTGGCCGGTTTCGCACTGCCCACGGTGCGCACCTTGCTGATGATCGCGGCGGCCCTGCTCGGCGTGCTGCTGCGCCGCGCGGCGAGCGCGCCGCAGGCGTTCGCACTCAGTCTGCTCGCCATGCTGGCCTGCGATCCGCTCGGCCTGCTCGGTGCCGGCTTTTGGTTATCGTTCGTGGGCGTGGCCTGGCTGCTCTGGTGTTTGCCGCGCGAGCGCGCGACGCCGGCCTGGCGCGCGCTGCTCTCGGCACAGGGCGTGATTACCGTGAGCCTGTCGCCGCTGGGCGTGTGGTTCTTCGGACAGGCTTCCGTCGTAGGACCGTTCGCCAATCTGGTCGCCGTGCCGTGGGTGAGCTTCGTCGTGGTGCCGGTGGCGCTGGCCGGCGTCGCTTGCGAACTCGCCATCGCCGGGGCAGGGCAGCCGTGTTTCGTTGCGGCGGCCTGGTTGATGGACGGGTTGTGGCTGACGCTCGAGCGTGCGGCCGCATGGCGCGGTGCCCTCGCGTACCTGCCCGAGCCCACGCCGCTCGCCTTCGTTTTCGCGTTGCTCGCCGCCTTCTGGCTGCTGCTGCCCCGTGGCGTGCCGGGCAAGGCGCTCGCACTATTCCTGCTGTTGCCGCTGGCATGGCCGCGGACGCAGCCGTTGGCCGAGGGTGAAGCCGACATCTTGCTGATCGATGTCGGACAAGGCCTGTCCCTGCTGGTGCGCACGCGGGGCCATGCCTTGCTCTACGACGCCGGTCCGGCGTTCGAGGGCGGTCTGGACCAGGGCGATGCGGCGGTCGTGCCCGCGCTGCGCGCCGTCGGCGTCCGCGGGCTCGATGCCTACGTCGAAAGCCATGGCCACAACGACCATGCCGGAGGCACCGGGGCGGTGTTGCGTGCCTTCGCACCGCCGCGCGTGTTCGCGTCCGATCCGCAACGCCGGGCCGAGCCTTGCCTCGGTGCCTGGACCTGGGACGCCGTGCGCTTCGAATTCCTGCATCCGCCCGCGAACTTCCCTTATCTCGACAACGACAGTTCCTGCGTGCTGCGCGTCGTGACGCGCGGCGGCACGCTGCTGTTGCCAGGCGACATTTCCGGGATCGTCGAAGCGCGGCTGGTGCGCGAGCATGATCTGCGCGCCGAGGTGGCGGTCGTGCCGCACCACGGCAGCCGCACCTCGTCGTCACCGGCCTTCGTGCAGGCGGTGGCGCCGCGCGTCGCGTTGATCGGCAGTGGGCACGGCAATCGTTTCGGCCTGCCGCGCGCCGATATCGTGCAACGCTGGCGGGCCGCTGGCGCGCAGGTGCTGCAGACGGCCGACCGCGGGGCGATCGCGCTGCGCCTGGCGGCGAACGGTGCGTCGCCTCCGCAGCCGCGCCGCGAAACCCATCCGCGCTGGTGGCGCGAGGACTGAACCCCGCCCGGCGTCTCGGCCCGCCCGCGCGCCGGCTGCTAAGATTCGGGCATCGCGGCCGCGGGCCGTACGATCGGGAACAAGCGCGTGCTGGAATTGTTGATCGCCGGTGGCTGGGTGATGTGGCCGATCGGCCTGTGCTCCGCGGTGGCGCTCGCCATCGTGCTGGAACGCTTCTGGACGCTGCGCCGCCGCGCCGTGCTGCCGCCCGGCCTGGGCGACGAAGTGCGCGAATGGGCCGCGCAGCACAAGCTCGATCCGGCCCACGTGGAAGCGCTGCGCCGCAACTCGCCGCTGG
>CAMLOR010000285.1 GCA_946481615.1 uncultured Aquimonas sp. | reverse complement strand
TGATCCAGGCGTAGTCGTCGGCTTCGAGCATGAGGCCGGCGAGCGGGTCGAGGCGATGCGCGTCGAAGCCGGCGGAGATCATCACGAGCTGTGGCCGGAAGGCGTCGATTTCCGGCAGCAGCTTTTCGCTCCACGCGCGGCGGAACAGGGCGCCGTCGCAGCCTTCGGGCAGCGGTGCGTTGAGGATGTTGCCGCGGCCGCGTTCGTCGGAGGTGCCGGTGCCCGGATAGAGGTTGCGCTGGTGCGAGGAGACGTACATCACGCGCGGCTCGCTCCAGAAGATGTCCTGCGTGCCGTTGCCGTGGTGCACGTCGAAGTCGACGATGGCGATGCGTTCGAGGCCGTGCGCTTCCACGGCATGCGCGGCGCCTACGGCGATGGAGTTGAACAGGCAGAAGCCCATCGCGTTCGAGGGTGTGGCGTGGTGACCGGGCGGTCGCACCGCGCAGAACGCGCGCTTCGCCGAACCGTGCAGCACGGTATCCACCGCGGCACACACGGCGCCTGCTGCCCGCAGCGCGGCCTCGGCCGAATCGGCGTTCATCGCGGTGTCGGCATCGAGGCGGCGCTGGCCGTCGACGGGGATGTCGAGCACTTCGCACAGCAGCGCATCGGCATGTACGCGGCGCAGTTGCGCTCGGGTGGCAGTCGGGGCTTCGAGCCAGTCGAGGTCCGGAATCCCCGCCGCATCGAGCGCTTCGATCACCGCCGCGAGCCGCGCCGGCGATTCCGGATGCCCGGGGCCGCCGCTGTGGCGCAGACAGACCGGATGCGTGTAGAGCAGCACGTCAGCCCTTGCGGCGCTCGTGGTTCCAGAGCACTTCACCCGCGCCCGAAGCGCGCGCCAGCACGCGCGCCATCACGAACAGCAGGTCGGAGAGGCGGTTGAGGTAGCGGATGGCTTCGGGGCGCACCGAATCGTGGCGCGAGAGCGCGACGGTTTCGCGTTCCGCGCGGCGCGCCACGGTGCGCGCCACGTGGCAGAACGAAGCCGCCGCGCCGCCCCCGGGCAGGATGAAATCCTTCAGCGGCGGCAGATCGGCGTTGTAGCGGTCGAGGATGTTTTCCAGTCGCTCGACGTCGGCGTCGTGGATCGCGGCGTGGCCCGGGATGCAAAGCTCGCCGCCCAGGTCGAAGAGTTGGTGCTGGATCGACACCAGATCGCCGCGGATGTCGTCGGGCAGCGTCTGCGCCAGCACCACGCCGATCGCGCTGTTGGCTTCGTCGACGGTCCCGTAGGCCGTGACGCGCGCCGAATCCTTGCCGACGCGCGTGCCGTCGCCGAGGCCGGTGCTGCCGTCGTCGCCGGTGCGGGTGTAGATCTTCGAGAGGCGGTTGCCCACCGCCGCCGTCAGACCGTCTGCGCCTGCAGTTGCGGCAGGCGCTGGCGCAGCAGCGCGAAGCCGCCGAACAGCAGCGCCGAATAGAACAGCGTGCCGAGCACCGTCCACTGGAAGAACGGGATGCCGGCGACGTAGCAGCTGCCGAGCGAAATCGAGCAGGCGCCGAGGCCTTCGCTCGCCGAGGCCCAGACTGCGAAGTTGCTCAGTACGAAGAACAGCACCGAGCCGACCAGCGAATAGCCCAGCACGCGCGGGCCCGTGGCCTTGCCGCGCAGGCCGAAGCCCAGCACCGTCGAGAGCGCGATGCAGGCGTAGATCGACAGGAAATGCACGCTGGCGAAGTAATCCCAGTAAATGCCGCCGTTGACGAGGCCCAGGGCCAGGTCCGACAGGAACATCGCCACCAGCGGCACCGCCAGCGCGAACCAGCGGCTGGCGAAATAGGCGCCGCCGAAGAGGGCCACGGCTTCGACCGGCGAGAAGTTCGGCGGGTGCGGCAGCAGGCGGGTGAGCGCGGCCACGAAGATCATCGCGCCGAGCACCCACGGGCCGGGCGTGAGCTTGGTCGGGGAGATGTTCTGCGCCATGGATCGTGCTCCGGAAGTTAGACTGTGAAGTCTAACGCAAGCCCGGCAGGGACGGATGGCAGCCGAAACATTCGACGTGCTGATCGTGGGCGGCGGGCTGGTCGGGGCCAGCCTGGCCTGCGCGCTGGAGGGCCGCGGCCTGGCCGTGGCGATGGCCGAGGCCAGCGCCGGGCAGGCGCAGGCCGCGCCCAGTTTCGACGAGCGCAACCTGGCGCTGGCGCGCGCGTCGCGCAATGCGCTGACGGCGCTCGGCGTGTGGCCGCTGCTGGCGTCCGCGCCGTCGCCGATCGAGCGCATCCACGTCAGCAGCCGCGGCGACTTCGGTGCGGTGCGGCTCGTGGCGGCCGAGCATGGCCTCGATTCCTTCGGCTCGGTGGTGGTGGCGCGCGAGCTCGGCGCGGCGCTCGAAGCGCGCCTGGCGCAGCTGCGCTCGCTGCAGCGCTTCCGGCCCGCGCGGCTGGTGGACCTGCGGCACGAGGACGCCGCCGTCGTGGCGACGCTGGCCGAGGGCGAGACAAGGCGCGAGGTGCGCGCGCGCCTGCTGGTGGGCGCCGACGGCACCGAGTCCGGCGTGCGTGAGCGGCTCGGCATCGGCGTGGAGCGCGAGGACTACGCGCAGACGCTGTTCGTGGCCACCGTGCAGGCCGAGCGCGATGCGCAGCGCACCGCCTACGAACGCTTCACCGACAGCGGGCCGGTGGCGCTGTTGCCGCTCGGCGGCAACCGCTACGGCAGCATCTGCACGGTTTCCGGCGGCGATGCCGCGCGCATCGCCGCACTCGACGACGACGCTTATCGCGAGTTCCTGCAGGAACGTTTCGGCTGGCGTGCCGGCTGCTTCCAGCGCGTTGGCAAGCGCTCGTCGTACGCTTTGCAGCGCGTCTGCGCGCAACGCCTCGATGCGCCGCGCGCCGTGCTGGTGGGCAATGCGGCGCAGACGCTGCATCCGATCGGGGCGCAGGGCTTCAACCTGGGCTTGCGCGATGCGCTGACGTTGGCGGAGGAGTTGTCCGCGGGTGGCGATCCGGGCGATCCCGCACTGCTCGCACGCCATGCGCAGCGGCGCCGCGCCGATCGCGAGGCGACGCTGGAATTTTCCGACGGGCTGGTGAAGATCTTCGCCAATCGCAGCGGCGTGCTGCGCGCCATGCGGTCGCTCGGGCTGCTCGCCGTGGATCGGTTGCCGGGGCTGGCCGAAGGTCTGGCATCCGGGGCGATGGGATATCGCGGCGATGTGCCGGCGCTGGCGAGGGATGCGTCGTGAACCGCCGCCGCACGCTCGACATCGTTGTCGTCGGCGCTGGTGTGGTCGGCTCCACGGCCGCGCTGGCGCTCGCGCAGCAGGGCCTGCGCGTGGCGCTGGTGGAAGCGCGCGTGCCGCGTCCCTGGTCGCTCGATGACGCGCGCGATCTGCGTGTTTTCGCCATCGCGCCGGCGTCCGTGCGCCTGTTCCAGCGCGTGGGCGTCTGGGACGCGATGCGCGCCGCGCGCGCGCAGCCGTACCGCGAGATGCGCGTGTGGGATGCGGCCCAGCCCGGCGAACTGCATTTCCGCGCCACCGACACCGGTGCCGATGCGCTCGGCTGGATCGTCGAGCAGTCCGTGCTGCAGGATGCGCTCTGGCAGGCGCTGCAGCGCGAAGCCAACGTCGAACTGCGTTGCCCGGCCACGGTGCACGCGATCGACGCGCAGGAAGGGCAGGTCGCGCTGGAACTCGACGACGGCGACCGTCTGGTCGCGAAACTCGCGTTGGCTGCCGATGGTGCGGCGTCGCCGTTGCGCGCGCTCGCGGGCATCGCGGTCGAGGCCCACGACTATGGGCAGCGCGGCCTCGTCGGCTATGTGCGCACGGAGCATCCGCATGCCGACACCGCGTGGCAGCGTTTCCTTCCGGGCGGTCCGCTTGCCGTGTTGCCGTGCACCGATGGGCTTTCGTCCATCGTGTGGACGGTGCCGGACGCGGAGGCCGAGCGCCTGCTCGCGCTCGACGACGCCGCGTTCGGCCGCGAACTCACGCGCGCCTTCGATGGCCGCCTGGGCGAGATGCAGCCCGCTTCGCCGCGTGCGGCGTTTCCGCTCCGCCGGCAGTTGGCGAAACGCTACGTCGCCGGCCGCGTCGCCTTGCTCGGCGACGCCGCGCACGTGGTGCATCCGCTGGCGGGGCAGGGCGTCAACCTCGGCCTGCAGGACGTGCGCGAACTTGCAGAGCGGCTCGCCGGCGTGCACGACGCCGGCGACGCGCAGGCGCTGCGCCGCTACGAACGCGCGCGCCGCAGCGACAACGCCATCGCGGCGCATGCCTTCGAGGGCCTCAACCGCCTCTTCTCGAACGAAGCCTTCGTGCCGACACTGCTGCGCGGGCCGGCCCTCGCCCTGGTCGATCGGCTGCCGCCACTCAAACGCCTCTTCGCGAGGCACGCTGCTGGGGATTCCTAGCCTGCTCTGTGGTGGGAGAGGTGGGTGCTTCTGTTTGGCGCAGGTGCTCTTGCCGGGGTGGGGTGGCCGGCGAGGGCTGCGGCGCCGGCTTCGCCGGGAGCTGAAGGTCGTCGGGGTTTTTCGATCGTACGTCCATG
>CAMLOR010000284.1 GCA_946481615.1 uncultured Aquimonas sp. | reverse complement strand
CCGAGATCGCGCGCATCTTTGCTGGCCAAATAGCGCCCTAGCGCCGCCCAGCGCGCATCCGTCGCGACACGGTCGCCGAGCGCAGCACCGTCGAGCGCGGCGGCCTTGACGTCCCTCGTCAGCGCCGGCACGGCGCGCTCGACCAGTGACCAACCCACGCCTGAATGGTGGTAGCGCTGGTCCGTGAACAAAGGCTCCGCTCCGTCGATGACATGACAACGCGCGCACTGCGCCTTGCCCGTGAACAACGCGTAGCCTGCAGCGGCTTCTGCCGTCTCGAATCCCTTCGCTGTCGCCGACCAATAGCGATCGAATTCACTCGCTCCGTGTGGCAGGGTCGCCAGATAGCTCGTGATGGCGCGACGCAGGAGGTCCAGCGCTTCGCGGTCGGTCATTGCCGCCGCCAATGCCTCGGCGTGACGGCGCCGCACACGAGCCAGCAGGTCATTCAGCGACGGCAACGCCATCTCGACCGGGTTCGTAAACGGATCGAGCGCAAGCGCTTCGAGCGTTCCGCGCCGACCATCCCAGAAAAAGGCAGACAGTCCGGCAACCGCCGTCAGCGACGGAGCGTTGCGAGTACCACTGACATTGCGAACCCCGCGAGACACCGGCCGGCCATCGCTGAAAGCCTTGGCGGGGTCATGACAGGATGCGCACGCAACCGTGCCGTGAGCGCAGCAATTCAAAGCGGAAGCCGAATCGTAGCGTAACTCGTGCATTCCTCCACGCGGCGCTTCGGCACAGGTTGCCGACCAGTCTGGCGCGACAAAAAAAAACCGGCGTCGTAGTCACGACGCCGGTTTGGCACATCGATCATTGGCAATCGCAGATTGCCGACTAGGCGATCACGGCTCGAAGTCGTCTTCGAAGATCAGATCCGCTTGCGTCGACGTGCACGTGCCGCCGTAGTAATGACGCACGTCGTCGATCCAGAAGCCCGCGCCCGACTGCGAGGTGTCGCTCGCGAAGCGGAAGCGGAAGTTCACGACGTTGCCGCCGAACGCGGCGAGGTTGACGGTCGCGCGCGTCCAGGTGGTGCGCGCGCCGTGCCAGGCGGTGCGCGCGCCGAACACGCCGTTCGCGTTCATCACGCCGTTGTAGCCGCCTTCGGTGAAGCGGTTCGCGTCGGCCGGAACGGAACCCTGCGCACCGAGGATGTCGGTCCACGTGGTGCCGCCGTCGAGCGAGTACTCCAGCAGCACGCCGTCGTAGTTCGTCTCGGTCGAGTAGCGCGTCCAGAACTCGAGCTTGTTGCCGCCGGTCGCGCCGAGGTCGAGCGGCGCGGTGAGCGTCAGGCGGCGCTCACTCACCGTGGCCGGATCCGGCACGAAGAACGAGGTCGTCGGCGAATGCGACTGCGTCGTGTCGGGCGCCCAATTCGAGCCGGAACCGCTGCCGGCGACGGTCCACGCACCGATGCCACCTTCGGCGGTGTCGGTGAAGCCGTCGACGCTGCCCGGGCCGAACGGACGTGCGGAACGCCGCACGAGGTTGGTGTCCTCGATGCCGCCGCCGCAGAGGCCGGAGCCCGCACCGTTCGGATCTTCCGCGCGCACGACGTAGTGGTAGGTGTTCGCACCCACGCTCGTGTCGGCGAAGGTCGTCGTGGTCACGCACGACTGCAGCAGGTTCGCGGCCGACGGCGTGAAGCCCGCAGTGGTCGAGCGGTAGACGTTGTAGCGCACCGGATTCGCACCGCAGTTCGGCGTCGCCGCGGCCCAGGCCACGTCGACCTCGCACGAGGCCGTGCCCGGCGAATTGGCGCTGGCTGCGCCGGCGAAGGTCGGGCTCAGGGTGCACTGACCGGTCGCGGTGGCACTGCTGCAGCTGCTCGCGAGTGACGAGCACGGCTGCACCGTGTCGACGCTGACGATCTTGTAGCTGTAGGTCGAACCGCCCGAGACGGTCGTGTCGACGTAGCTCGATACATTGTTCACTTCGGCGATCTGCGTGAAATTGGAACCCGGGCAGGCGCCGCTGCTGCGCTGCACCTGGTAGCGGGTGATGCCGCTGGCCGGCGTCCAGCTCACGGTGATCGCGTTGGCCGCCGAGGCGGTCGCGGTGACGTTGGTCGGCGCGGCCGGCGCGGTGCAGGCATTGATGCCGTCGAGCACGGTGGCGGTACCGCCGCCGACCGGATCGAGGTGGGTCTTCATCGCGGTCGCGGGCGTGCCGCCGCCTTCCCAGGCGATCGCGAGACGGCCGTAGTAGTCGGTGAGGTCGTCACCCTCCGCACCGCAGGCGGACAGGCCGCCGCTGAGCACGCCCACGAGACGACGCTGCACGTCGTAGAGCGGCGAACCCGACGAACCGCCTTCGGTCACGTTCGGCACCACTGAGGTCGGCGGCGGCTGGATGCCCGGCAGCAGCGGCGGACTCGGATCCCAGTGCACGTACCAATGCGAGGTGCCCGAGCCGGGAGCGGGTTGCAGGTACCGGCGGATGTCCATGGTCTGGCCGATGAACGTGATGCGCTTTTCGTCGACGCCCGGGTGATGGATGCTCGCGCACATGCCGGTAGTCGAGGCGGGATCGCCGGGCTGCACGCAGGCCGGCGCGTCGCCGGTGCGGTCCCAACCGGCCCAGTAGTGATTGAACGCCGGATTCAGCGGGCCGGTGAATTCGAGCAGGGTCCAGTCGGACGAGCTCGTCGTGCCGTGGTTCGCGAGGAACGTGGCGCCGCTGTAGGTGGTATTCGGCTTCGGCAGCGGCGAGCCGCTGGCCGACGAACCCGGCGTGCGGCACGTCGCCGACTCGTAGTTCCAGTAGGCCACGATGGTCGCGGCCACCGAATTGGAGTTCATGCCGCAGTGGCCGGCTGTCGCGAAGATCAGGCGGCGGTCGTTCGCGGTGTTGTTGACGAGCGAACCGGTACACGTGTCGGTCGCACCGCGCGTGTACGCGGCCACGGCGCGGCGGTTGTCATTCCACGGATCGTTCGGTCCGAGGCAGGCGACGTCCATGTTGCAGGCGCCCGATTTGCAGTGCTTGGAGCGCGCACCGAAGCCGCGATAGCCCTGGCCGACCTTGACGAGCTGGAGCTGGACTTCCTGCTGGCGCCCGGCCGGCACGGTCAACTGCAGCGCGGCGTTGTTGCCGATGAGCACCGGCGTCCAGAGCTGGCCGGTCACGCTGTTGTCGTTGGCCGTGAACGGACCGATTTCCTGGCCGCCGTCGGGCGACTTGATCGTCAGTACCGCGCCGTCGGGCAGGTGGAATGGATTGAAGCCGAAGCCCAGATGCACCGCATCCGGCGTCTCGATGTCGAAGGTCCAGACCTGGCTGCCGTCGGCCCGCGTGGTCCAGCGGCCATAGCCGGCCGGATTCACGGTGAGCTCGTGGCCGATCGCGAAGCGCTTGGGCCCGACCCCCTTGATGTCGGTCAGCGCATCCTGTTCCGCGAGCTTGTTGATGTCGAGCGCGTCGAAGGTGACTTTGCTCTTGTCGGCATTGAAGCTTTCGCCGGCCGCGGCGACCCCGGCCACGCCGAGGCCCAGCATCAGCGCGATGCCGATTGCGTTGAGTTTTCGCACGTTGATCTCCCAGTCTTGCCGTGAACAACAGACGGAGCCGTACTCCCCATACCGTACGATCCGACCCGCATTCTGTTCCGCAGCGGCACGAGCGACATCCGCAGCGAGACGGGTATTTCAAACGATTTCGTCCGCCTGCGGACCAAGAGCGCGCTGCCCGCGGCGTCTTCGTTGCGGCCAAGCGGGCCGGACGGCAGACGGATGAGGATGCGGCGCCGCGTGCGCGCGGCGGCCCGCGCTGTCTCTGCTTCGCGGGCACCAAAAAACCCGCCGCTGCAGGGGCAGCGGCGGGTTCCCTCCCGGCAGACTCTAGGGCCTGCGCGTCGGGGATTGTCGCGATTGGGACACCGCGGTCACGCCGCACTGCAGCACCGGTCTGCAAATCCTCCGTCGACGCCGGCGCGGACGGCGCGGTTGAGCCGTTTCCGCGGCGGTCTCCGGACACATACCCCAGGGGCATAACCGAATAACACCCCATCCTTTCCTGGCGTCCTGAGCGGCGCCTAGCATCGACGATCACAGGGCGTTTAGACGTCCGAACGATTCCGGTGATGCTCATGTCCGCGACTCCCGCGCTGCCCCTGATTCCGCTGCCCGAGGCCAAGTCCGGCGAGCTCGCGCGCCTCGTCGAGGGACTCGATTCCGCCTCGCTGTGGTGGCTGTCGGGCTACGCTGCCGGACTCGCCAGCCAGACCACGACGGTCGCGCGCGCCGTGACGGGCGCGCTCGCGAAAGAGCCGGCGAACGCGCCGCGCCTCAGCGTCGTCTACGGCAGCCAGACCGGCAACGCCAAGCGCCTCGCCGAACAGTTCGCGCAGAAAGCTGAATCCGCCGGCCTGCAGGTGCGCCTGCTGCGCGCCGATGCGTATCCGACGCGCGAGCTCAAGAGCGAACGCCTGCTCGTCGTCGTCATCAGCACGCAGGGCGACGGCGATCCGCCCGACGATGCGCGCGGCTTCGTCGACTTC
>CAMLOR010000283.1 GCA_946481615.1 uncultured Aquimonas sp. | reverse complement strand
CGGCCGCTACATCACGGCCGAGGACGTCGGCATCGACGTCAACGACATGGAATACGTGCTCAAGGAAACCGAGTTCGTCACCGGCGTGCACCAGGTGCACGGCGGCTCGGGCGATCCCTCGCCCTTCACCGCCTACGGCACGCTGCAGGGCCTGATGGCCTCGCTCTCGGTGGTCTACGGCAACGAGGAAGTCGGCGAGCGCACCTTCGCCGTGCAGGGCCTGGGCCACGTCGGCATGGAATACCTCAAGCTGCTGCGCGAGCGCGGCGCCAAGTGCTATGTCACCGACATCAACCCGCAGCTCGTCGAGCGCGCGGTCAACGAGTTCGGCGCCACGGCGGTGGGCACGGAAGAGATCTACGACGTCGACGCCGACGTCTACTCGCCCTGCGCGCTCGGCGGCACGGTGAACGAGCGCACGCTGCCGCGCCTGAAGTGCAAGATCATCTGCGGCGCCGCCAACAACCAGCTCGCCTCCGACGCCATCGGCGACGAAGTCGAGAAGCGCGGCATCCTCTACGCCCCCGACTACGCCGTGAACGCCGGCGGCGTGATGAACGTGTCGCTCGAGATCGACGGCTACAACCGCGAGCGCGCCCTGCGCATGATGCGCACCATCTACTACAACCTGGGCCGCATCTTCGAGATCGCCAAGCGCGACGGCATCCCCACCTACAAGGCCGCCGACCGCATGGCCGAAGAGCGCATCCAGACCATCGGCAAGCTCAAGCTGCCGATGGGCCGCGGCGCGCCGCGCTTCCTCGGCCGCATGCGCGGGCAGTAAGACGCCATGCGCGCCTTTCCGCTCGGCGAAGACCTCGACACCCTGCGCGAAGCGGTGCACCGCTTCGCCGAAGCGGAAATCGCGCCGCGCGCCGATCGCATCGACCGCGAGAACCAATTCCCGAACGATCTGTGGCGCAAGCTCGGCGAGATGGGCCTGCTCGGCATCACGCTGCCCGACGAGTTCGGCGGCGCCGGCATGGGCTATCTCGCGCACGTCGTCGCGATGGAGGAAATCTCGCGCGCTTCCGGCTCGATCGGCCTGAGCTACGGCGCGCACTCCAACCTGTGCGTGCAGAACCTCTACAACAACGGCACCGACGCGCAGCGGCAGAAATACCTGCCGAAACTGTGCAGCGGCGAATGGGTGGGCGCGCTCGCGATGAGCGAGCCGGGTGCGGGTTCCGACGTGGTGGGTTCGATGACCTGCCGCGCCGAACTGCATGGCGACACCTGGATCGCCAACGGCTCCAAGATGTGGATCACCAACGGCCCCGACGCCGACGTGCTGATCGTCTACATGCGCACCGCGCCGCGCCCCGCAGGCTCGCGCTGCATGACGGCCTTCCTCGTCGAAAAGGGCATGAAGGGTTTCAGCACTGCGCAGAAGCTCGACAAGCTCGGCATGCGCGGCTCCAACACCTGCGAACTGGTGTTCGAGAACTGCGAGATCCCCGCCGGAAACGTGCTGGGCGAAGTCAATGAAGGCGTGCGCGTGCTGATGAAGGGCCTGGACACCGAGCGCCTGGTGCTCTCGGGCGGCCCGATCGGCCTGATGCAGGCCGCGCTCGACCTCACGCTGCCCTACGTGCGAGAACGCAAGCAGTTCAACGCCCCGATCGGCACCTTCGGCATCATGCAGGCCAAGATCGCGGACATGTACACCGCCCTGCAATCAAGCCGCGCCTTCGCCTACATGGTGGCGCAGGATTTCGACCGCGGCACCCGCTCGCGCATCGACCCGGCCGCCTGCCTGCTCAATGCCTCGCAGAACGCCGTGAAGGTGACGCTGGAAGCCATCCAGGCACTGGGCGGCAACGGCTACATCAACGAATTCAGCGCCGGGCGGCTGCTGCGCGATGCAAAACTTTATGAAATCGGCGCCGGCACGAACGAAATCCGCCGGATGCTGATCGGGCGCGAGCTGTTCCACGGCAAATCCTGAACCGCCGCGGGGGTGTAGACTCCCCGGCGGGGGGTACCGTGGCCGCCATCGAATCCGAAGTCAGGGCGCGTGCCGCGACGGGCTGGAAGGTCCTGATCGTGGACGACGAGCCGGAGGTGCATCAGGTCACGCGCCTGGTGCTGGGCGGTTTCCGCTTCGAAGGCCGGCCGCTGCAGTTCGTGTCCGCGCACAGCGCCGCCGAGGCCTGCGAGGCGATGCGGCGCGAGCCGGACGTCGCCGTGATCCTGCTCGATGTGGTGATGGAGACCGAGCAGGCCGGGCTGCAGGTCGTGCGTTTCGTGCGCGAGGAGCTTGGCAACCGCACCGTGCGCATCGTGCTGCGCACCGGGCAGCCGGGTCAGGCGCCCGAGCACGAGGTGATCAGCACCTACGACATCAACGATTACAAGGAAAAGACCGAGCTCACGGCGCAGCGTCTTTCCACCACGCTGTTCGCCGCGCTGCGCGGTTACCGCGATCTGATGACCATCGAGGCCAGCAAGCAGGGCCTCGAGCGGGTGTTGCGCGCCAGCGGCGACGTGTTCTCGCAGCGCGACGGCCGTGCTTTCGCGGCCACGGTGCTGGAGCAGTTGCCGCGGCTGGTGCCCGAGGCCGGCGCCACGCTGCTGTGCCGCGTCGAGCACGGCGCCGGCGCGCACTACCGCTATCCGATCACGCTGACCAGCCCCGGCCACGCCGACTGGGTGGGCCTGAGCGCCGAGCAGGTGTTGCCGCTGCCACGCATGGAATCGCTGCACCGCGCGCTGCGCAAGCGCCGCCACGTGTTCGCCGAAGACCACTACGTGCTGCATTTCATCGACAGCGAGGAGCGCGAGAGCCTGCTTTACGTGGGTTCCACGCCGTCGCTGGGCGAGGTCGACCGCAAGCTGATGGAGGTGTTCTCGGCGAACGTGTCGATCGCCTTCGAGAACCTGCACCTGTACCAGGAACTGGTGGATTCGCAGCTCGACATGATCTGGCTGCTGGCGGGCGCCGCGGAAACGCGCTCGCGCGAGACCGCCAACCACGTCAAGCGCGTGGGCCTGATGTCGGAAATGCTGGCGCGCGCCTACGGCCTGGATGCCAAGGCCTCCGAATCGCTGCGTCTGGCGGCGCCGCTGCACGATATCGGCAAGATCGGCATTCCCGATGCCATCCTCAACAAGCCCGGCTCGCACACGCCCGAGGAAACCGTGATCATGCGCTCGCACGCGCGGCTGGGCGCGCAGCTGCTGTCGAGCTCGCGCCGCCCGCTGCTGCAGCTCGGCGCGCAGATCTGTCTGCAGCACCACGAAAACTGGGACGGCTCGGGGTATCCGAACGGCCTGCGCGGCGAGGACATCTCGCTCGAGGGGCGCATCGTTGCACTGGCGGATGTGTTCGACGCGCTCGGCTCGCAGCGCGTGTACAAGGACCCGTGGTCGCTGGTGCGCATCCGCAGCTTCGTGTCGGAACAATCGGGCCGCAAGTTCGATCCGCGCCTGGTCACGTTGTTGTTCGATCACTGGGACGAAGCGGAGTCGCTGCGACAGCGTTACCCGGACGACTGAGCCTCGTCATTCCCGCGCAAGCGGGAATCCAGGTACGAGGCTGCTTGATATTCCGCGCACCTGGGTTCCTGTCTTCGCGGGGATGACGTCAGGCCACGGCTTCGGGGATCTTCGCGGGCAGGCGCAGCAGGAAACGCGTTCCCCGGCCCGGCGTGCTCTGGCATTCGATCGAGCCGCCGAGCCGCTGCGTCGCGAGGTTGTAGGCGATGTGCATGCCCAACCCCGAACCGCCGCGGCCGCGACGGGTGGTGAAGAAGGGCTCGAAGATGCGCTTGCGCACGTCTTCGGCCATGCCCACGCCGTCGTCGGAGAATTCGAAATGCAGCATCTCGCCTTCGAGGTGCGCGGCCAGGCGCATGACGCCGCGCTCGCGGCCTTCGAAGGCATGCGTCAGCGCGTTCATCACCAGATTCGCGACGATCTGGTACAGCGCGCCCGGATACGTCGAAACCATCAGGTTGGAGGGCACCTCCAGCTCGATGCTCTGGCGGCCGCGCTTCAGCGCCGGATGCAGCGACGTCAGGACTTCCTCGAGGTAGGCGCGCAGTTCGAAGCGCCGCGGTTCCTCGCTGGCCTGGTCCACCGCCACCTGTTTGAAGCTGCGGATCATCTTGTCGGCGCGCTGCAGGTTGCGCAGCACCATCGAACTGCAATCGCTCACCACGCCGCGGAAGGATTCGATCTCCGCGGCGTCCAGCGCGCCGCGCAGCAGCTTTTCCTCGAACTTGCGCGCCTGCTGCTCGAGGTGCGAGGCCGCCGTCACGCCCACGCCCAGCGGCGTGTTGATCTCGTGCGCGATGCCGGCCACGAGGCCGCCCAGCGCCGCGAGCTTTTCCGATTCCACCAGCTGGTGCTGCGTGAGCCTCAGTTCCTCGATGGTGCGCACCAGATCGGCGTTCAGGCGCGTCAGTTCGGCGGTGCGCGCCGACACGCGCTCCTCCAGTTGCTGGTTGATGCGGCGCAGCGTCTGCTCGAATTCCTTGAGCTCGGTGATGTCCTGCGTGATGCCGGCCATGCGCA
>CAMLOR010000282.1 GCA_946481615.1 uncultured Aquimonas sp. | reverse complement strand
TGCAATGGAAAACGGCCGGCATCCCTGCCGGCCCCCACTTCGTGGGCCTGATCCGGCGACCTGCGGCGGCTTCACACATCCCCGAACCCCCGAGCGCCCCCGCATCCTCCGACCGTCGATGTGACTCGTCGCGTAGAGCAGCTACGCACTTCCGTCATTCCCGCGCAGGCGGGAACGACAACGGTTGGCGTGCTCTTGCCGGGGTGGGGTGGCCGGCGATGCGCAGGCGGCTGAAGGTCGGCGGGTTCCCGCCCGAAGGGTCGCGCGCATGGATGCGCGCGAGTCTTTCGTCAGTCCATGGATGGACTGTCGAAAGACCCCGACGACCTTCAGCTTCCGGCGAAGCCGGCGCCGTAGCCCTCGCCGGCCACCCCACGCCGGCAAGAGCACGGGCCGCAACACAGCAGCACCCACCTGCTCTCCAACCGAAGCAATGAATCCAGAAAAGCGCCTCAAGCCGCAACGGCACCGGCATCGCCGCCATCCGCGGCGGCGCGGGCGAAGGCGGTGTGGAAATTCCCGAGCACCGTGAGCGCGCCTTCGATGGCCGCCGGGCGGCTGTACTGCGGGAGCCCCCGTTCCAGCGCCTGCGCGACCGAGGACCACGCCGGCTGCATGCCTTCGTTGGCCGGATCGAGGAAATGCAGCGCGCCCGACACGCAAAGCCCGAGTTGCTGGCGCAGGTGCTGCGCGACCGCGCGCGCATCCCGGCGCGGCCCTTCGAAGACATAGAGCGCGCCCCACCAGGCCGGCGAATCGTCGTTCCAGTCGAAGCGGAAGTCGCCGAGCGCCGGTTCGTCGAGCACGCCGCCGTACAAGGCCGCCCGGTCCAGATGCAGCGCGTCGAGACGCACGGACGGATCGCAGCGGCAGGCGCGCCGTAGCCGCTGCGGATAGGCTTCGGACCAGGGCACGAACAGCGCGAACTGGATCCGCAGCCAGGTGCGGTAATCGTCGAGCGTCACCTCGCGCGACACCACGCGCCGCGCCAGCGGCGACGACGCGAGGGCATGGCGCGCCGGAGCGGTCGCCTCGCGCAAGGCCGCCAGCGCGCCCTCCAAGTCAGCCTTCCGAATCGGGAACCATCATGCCCGCGGTGACTTCGCGCGTGCCCGCCTTGACGTCGGCCGCCAGATCGCTGCCGAACCACACGACGGTGCCGAACCACAGCGTCACGCCCACCAGGGCGCCCGCCAGGCCGATCATGCGGCCGCGGGTGAAAGTGAAGTGGAAGCGCGCCGGGCGCGCGGCCGGCGGCGCGAGATTCGCGGTGTAGTCGATGTCCTGTTGCATGGCCGTCTCCCTGTCTCCGACCGATCCGTCACTGCGCGGCGAGCACCACGTCCGGGCGCGTGCATTCGCCCAGCCAGCCGGCATCGAGCCGGCTGCAGGCCGGGGGAGCGGCGTCGGGTCCGATGCCCGAAGCATGGAATCCGCCCGCTCCCCGCCGCTCGGTGAAATCCGCCTCCCAGCGCACCGCGCCCGCCGTGAGCGCCAGCGCCAGCAGGCCGAGGTACTTCCAGGACTTGGGTTCCGCTTTCATGTGAGTGCCCCTGGTTTTTCACCACGGGATGGCAAGAAGCGGGCCAAACGCCGGGTGAGTCCCTACCGCACGAGAACGGGGCCGGAGGCGCGAAGCGGGCACGGGCGCGAACGCGAATCGCACGAAAGCTTCACGACTTCCTTGCAATTCGCAGCCCTTGACGAAACGGCCACTTCAAACGTACGTTTGCCGTACGGGGGAGTACGTACGTGTCTTTCTGGGAGGGGAGCCATGTTCCATCGCGCCATCCGCCGCGGGCTCGCGGCGTTGCTGCTTTGCGTGTTGCCGCTGTTCGCGTCGGCCCAGACGGGCTACACGCAGACCCGTCACCCGATCGTGCTGGTGCACGGGTTGCTGGGCTTCGATTCGCTGCTCGGGGTGTACGACTACTGGTACGGCGTGCCGGCCGACCTGCGCTCGGGGGGAGCGAAGGTCTATGTCGCCAACGTGTCGTCCAGCCACTACAGCGAGGTGCGCGGCGAACAGCTGATCAGCGATCTCGACACCCTTCGCGCGCTCTACGGGCACACCCGCTTCAACCTGATCGGGCATAGCCACGGCGGTCCCACCATCCGCTACGTGGCACACGTGCGGCCGGATCTGGTGGCCTCGATCACCTCCATCGGCAGCCCGCACACCGGCAGCAAGGTGGCGGACGGGCTCAATGCCGCGCTGCCGGAAGGCTCGCCACTGCGGCCGATCGTGGCGGGCTTCGTCGACGCGCTATCGGTGTTCCTCGAATTCCTTTCGGGCGACGACGATCCGCAGTACGCGCTGGGCGCGCTGAAGTCGCTGTCGTCGAGCGGCGCCGCCGCCTTCAACAGCCGCTTTCCGCGCGGCATGCCGGCGACCGCCTGCGGCCAGGGCGCCTCGGTGGTGAGCGGCATCCGCTATTACTCCTGGGGCGGCACCTCCGTGCTCACCCATCTGCTCGACGCCAGCGATCCGCTGATGGGCGCCGGCTCGCTGTTCTTCGGCTTCGAGCAGAACGACGGTCTGGTCGGACGCTGCTCCTCGCACCTGGGCGTGGTGCTGCGCGACGACTACGGCTGGAACCATCTCGACGAGGTCAACCAGGTGCTCGGGCTGACGAGTTGGTTCGCGTCGAATCCGAAATCGGTGATCCGCGCCCACGCCAACCGGCTGAAGAACGCCGGGCTCTGACATGCGGCGAGCGCGACTCGCAGCGGTGGCCGCCGCCCTGGCGGCCGCCGCCTGCGTGGTGTTCTGGCGCACCCCGCCCCCCGTAATTCCCGCGCAGGCGGGAATCCAGGTGCCGGGCGCATCGGCTACCGTCGACTCGCCCGTCGTTCCGGCTCCAGATTCCGCGCTTCCGCACCGCGCGGCCGCCGCGCCCGCGGATTCTGCGATCACCGCACTGCACGAGCGCCTCGAACGCAGCTCGCTGCGCGGCACACGGCGCGACGGCGGCTACACCCTCGGCGCAGACGGCCGCCTGCAGCTCGATGCCGCCCTCGTGCGCGCCTTCGACTACTGGCTCTCGCTCACCGGCGAACTTCCCGACGCCGACATCCGTGCACTGCTGCTGGCCGACGTCCGCGAATCGCATGGCGAGGCCGTCGCCGCGCAGGTCGAGGCCGCGTTCGAGCGCTACCTGGGCCTGCGCGCGCAACTCGCTTCGATGGCGCTGAGCGACGATCTCGCCACCCGGCTCGACCAACTGCGCGCCGCCCGCCGCGCCTGGTTCGGCGCCGACGCCGAGGCGATGTTCGGCGCGGAGGAAGCCGAGATCGCCTACACCCTGGAACGCCAGCGCCTGCAGACCTCCGACCTCGCACCCGACGAGCGAGAAGCCGCACTCGACGCCCTCGAACGATCGCGCCCGCCCGCCGCCCGCGCCGCACAGACCGATGCCAGCGCCGCGCTCATCGCCGACGAACAAAGCCGCCAGCTCGACGCCCTCGGCGCCGACCCCGCGCAACGCCAGGCCGAGCGCGAAGCGCTCTGGGGCACCGAAGCGGCACGACGCCTCGCCCATCTCGACGCCGAACGCGCCGCGTGGGAGCAGCGCGTAGCGGACTACCTGCGCGACCGCGCCCACCTTCCCTCGGACCAGGCCGCCGTCCTGCGCGCGGCCCGCTTCACGCCCGAAGAGCGCGCCCGCATCGAAGCGCTCGAAGCGATCGGCGCGCTGCGCACGCCGCACTCCGACGGCTGACTCAGCCCCGGCGCGTGCCGTACCGCCCCGCTACAAGGGCGCCGACGGCAGCCCGAGCATGGGGCCGAACACCAGATACAGCCCCGCCAGCACGACGATGGCGAAGATCAGCCGCAGCGCGAAGCCGGCGACCTTCACCGCCAGGACGATGCCCAGCAC
The DNA here is from genome assembly GCA_946481615.1 of uncultured Aquimonas sp. The sequence continues at coordinate 651 of CAMLOR010000282.1, read as the reverse complement.
GATCAACACGATGCCCAGCCAACTCATGGGTGTCTCCGTGGAATTCCTGCCGCCGGTAGAATGCCGGCCCCACCCCGCTCCGCACGCTGAACACGATGCCCGATTTGACGCGCCCGCAGTTCCATGGCTTCGAACAGATCCCGCTGCACGAATACGCCGAGCGCGCCTACCTCGACTATTCGATGTACGTGGTGCTCGACCGTGCCCTGCCCTTCCTGGGCGACGGCCTCAAGCCGGTGCAGCGCCGCATCGTCTACGCGATGAGCGAACTGGGGCTGGCGGCCAACGCCAAGCCCAAGAAATCCGCCCGCACCGTGGGCGATGTGATCGGCAAGTTCCACCCGCACGGCGACAGCGCCTGCTACGAAGCGCTGGTGCTGATGGCGCAGCCCTTCTCGTACCGCTATCCGCTGATCGACGGCCAGGGCAACTTCGGCTCGCCCGACGATCCGAAATCCTTCGCGGCGATGCGCTACACCGAATCCAAGCTCACGCCCATCGCCGAAATGCTGCTCGGCGAGCTGGCGCAGGGCACGGTCGACTGGGTGCCGAACTTCGACGGCACGCTGGAGGAGCCGAGCTGGCTGCCGGCGCGCCTGCCGCACCTGCTGCTCAACGGCACCACCGGCATCGCGGTCGGCATGGCCACCG
>CAMLOR010000281.1 GCA_946481615.1 uncultured Aquimonas sp. | reverse complement strand
TGATCGGCTACGAGAACCGCAAGCTGCGCCGCGAGGATTTCAACAACGACAAGATCGATGCCGGCGAGATCGGCGCCGGCCATGACGTCACCGCATTGTACGAGTTGGCGCTGGTCGGTTCGGGCAGCGAAGCCGTCGATCCGCTGCGCTACGGCGGCGAATCCCCCGCGGCGCGCGCGGCGAACGGCGAACTGGGCTTCCTGCGCCTGCGCTACAAGGCGCCGGACGGCGATACCAGCAAGCTGATCGAACGCCCGATCGCCAATGCGCCCAAGGCGCAGCCCAGCGAACGCCTCGAATTCGCGGCGGCCGTCGCGGCCTTCGCGGACGAACTGCGCGGCGGTGCGAACCTCGGCACCTGGACGCTCGACGATGTCGCCCTGCTGGCGCAGAAATCGCGCGGCAAGGATGCCGATGGCTACCGCGGCGAGTTCGTCGCCCTCGTCGAGCAGGCGCGCGCGCTCAAGGGCCAGGAAACGCCGGTGGCCATCGCGCAATGACGGCAGGCGCCGAGGCTCCCTCTCCCGCTCGCGGGAGAGGGTTGGGGCGAGACCCCGCCATCCCCAAGTATTGGTGAGCCCCGCCGATTCCCGTAACCTGCGGGGCATGACGGGGCAAGCCACCGACGAGGAACTGATGCTGGCCTACGCGCAAGGCGACGTCCGCGCTTTCGAGACGCTCTACGGGCGTCATCGCGGGCCGCTGTACCGCTTCGTGCTGCGCGGGCTCACTTCGCGCGCGGTGGCCGACGAATGCTTCCAGGAAGTGTGGGGCCGCATCGTGGCGGCGCGCGAACGCTACCGCCCCGATGCGAAGTTCACGACGTGGATGTACCAGATCGCGCACAACCTGCTGGTCGACACCTACCGCCGCACCCGCCCCGAAGTGGCGATGCCGGAAAACGACGACGGCGAAGCGCACGAATTCCCCGATGAAGAGGAACTGCAGCCCGAGCGGCAGCTCTCGGAGTTCGAGGAACGTCGCCAGTTGCAGCTGGCGCTGGACGAATTGCCGGAGGAGCAGCGCTTCGCGCTGCAATTGCGGCTGGAACAGGAAATGCCGCTGGAAGAGATCGCCGCGATCCAGGGCGTGGGGCGCGAAACCGTGAAATCGCGGCTGCGCTACGCGCTGGACAAACTGAAGACGAGGCTGCGGCCGTGAACGCCACGCCGCGCGAACCCTTCGACGCCGAAGAAGCGCGCCTGGCGCGCCTCTACGGTTCGCTGCCGCGGGGAGAACCCTCGCCGGCGCTGGATGCGCGCATCCTCGCGCAGGCTCGCGCCGCGGTCGCGGCGAACGCGCCCGCGAAGCGCCGCCCGTGGTTCCTCGGCGCGGGGCTCGGCACGGCCGCGGCCGCGGTGTTCGCGGCCGGCATCGCCTGGCAGCTCGGCGCGTTCAAGGCCGATCGCGGTCTTTCCAGCGTGCCCGAGCAGCAGCCCGCGGTGGAGGAAGAACTCGATCGCGTCGACATCGAGTTCGTGAAGCAGGAACAGAAGCGCGAGGACGCGGCGAAACCGCCGGTCACACTGGAACCGCAGGCCGCGGGCGAAGCGCGCAAGCAGGCGGCGGCCGACCGCTTCGCGGAAAAGGAACGCAGCGCTGCGCCCAGTCCCTTCCCTGCAGAAGCGCCCGCGGCGGTCGCCGCGCCGCCACCGCCGGCGCCTGCGGTGGCGACGGAAGCGATCTCGCCGGAGCCGATGCAGGATGCCGTTGCGCCACAGCCTGAAACGGCAGCTGCCGCACCCGCTGCGCCCGCGCCGACATCCGGTCCGAGTCTCGACGATCTGCGCGCGTCCAAGGACGACGCGGCCGATGCCGACACCGAAAGCCAGGCGGTGCTTTCGCGGCATCGCGCGGGGCGCGACAGGGAGGGCGCAGCCGACACGCGCACCGAACCGGCACCGGCCGTGTCGGGCATCGCGGCACCCGGCCGGACGGCATCGAATGCCGCGGCCGCAGGCGCCGGACTCGGGGAGCGCAACGGGCAGCTCGGGAAACTGACGGGATTGCCGCCGTGGGCCGAGGACGCGGCGCTCGCGCCCGAGCCCTGGCTCGAACGCATCCGCGACCGCGTGCAGGCCGGCGATCGCCAGGGCGCCGAGCACAGTCTGCGCCGCTTCGTGCTCGCGCATCCCGAACGCCCGGTGCCGCGCGATCTGCAGCGGCTGCTGGTGGAATGAGCGAAACGCTGCAGGCGCGCACGGGCTTCGAACTCGAGGTCAGGAAGAGCCGCTTCCTCGTGCATGCCGCGCCGGTCGAAACGCCGGAGGCCGCGCTCGCGTTCCTCGCCGAAGTCGCCGACCGCGCCGCCACGCACAACTGCTGGGCCTACCGCATCGGCACGCAATACCGATTCTCGGACGACGGCGAACCGGCCGGCACCGCAGGCAAGCCCATCCTCGCGGCCATCGATGGCCAGAAGCTGGACCGCGTGATGACGGTGGTGACGCGCTGGTTCGGCGGCATCAAGCTCGGTGCCGGCGGCCTCGTGCGCGCCTACGGCGGCAGCGCGGCGGAATGCCTGCAGCGTGCGGCGCGGCGTGCGCTGATCGAGTACGCCGAGGCGAAGTTGCGGCTCGATTTCGAGCACGCGTCGACGCTGCATGCATTGATGGCGCAGCACGGGGCCGAGAAGCTCGACGAGGCGTACGACGCCGCGGGGCTTCGCGTGCAGGTGCGGATGCCGGCGGACGCGCTGGGCGCGTTCGAAACGGCACTGCGCAATGCCACGCGCGGGAGAGCGGAGTTCGCGCGCGAGTGCTGAACCGGGGAATGCGGTTCGACAGGCTCACCGCGAACGCGTGAGGAACTGCGATGCGTGAGCCGCTCCGGTTCGGCACGCGAAAACCGTTCACGGTGAGCCTGTCGAACCGCCGCCCACCCTCCCACGCAACCCGTTCGCGAGCCCACCGAACCGCCGCCTCACCGCATCGGCGACAATACCCGCATGTCCACTCCTGACCCCGCGCCGAAGGCCCCCGTCGCCTCGCTGCGCAACCTGCTCCCCTTCCTGCGCCCTTACCGCCCGCTGATCGCGGCCTGGCTGGGCTTTCTCGCGCTGTCTTCCGCCGCCACGCTCAGCCTGCCGATCGCGGTGCGGTTGATGATCGACCACGGCTTCAGCGGCGAGGATCCTTCGAGCATCGACCGCTGGTTCGTCGGCCTGTTGCTCGTGGCCGGCGTGCTCGCGCTCGCCACCGCGGGCCGCTTCTTCTTCGTCAGCCTGCTGGGCGAACGCGTGGTGGCCGATCTGCGGCAGCGGCTGTTCACGCACCTGATGACGCTCGACATGGCCTTCTTCGAGCGCACCCGCAGCGGCGAACTGGTGAGCCGGCTCTCGGCCGACACCGAACTGCTGCGCAGCGTGGTGGGCTCCACGGCCTCGGTGGCGCTGCGCAGCGTCGTCACCTTCCTGGGCAGCGCGGTGATGCTGGCGGTGACCAGCCCGCGCCTGGCGGGCTTCGCGGCGATCGGCATCCCGCTCACCATCCTGCCCATCATCGTCTACGGCCGGCACGTGCAGAAACTCGCGCGCACCAGCCAGGACCGCGTCGCGGACGCCAACGCGCGCGCCAGCGAAACGCTCAATGCCATGCACACGGTGCAAAGCTACGCGCGCGAACCTTACGAGGTGCAGCGCTTCGCCGAGGCCGTGCGCAATGCGATCGGCGCCGCCAAGCGTCGCATCCGCACTCAGGCGGCGCTCACGGCGACCTTCATCCTGCTGATGTTCGGCGCGGTGACGTCCGTGCTGTGGATCGGTGCGCGCGACGTCATCGAAGGCACGCTCAGCACCGGCACGCTGAGCCAGTTCGTGCTGTACGCGATGCTGGGCACGGGCTCGGTGGCGGCCCTCACCGAGGTTTGGGCGGAACTGCAGCGCGCCGCCGGCGGCATGGGCCGCATCGCCGAACTGCTGGCCGAGCGCGCGCGCATCGCGGCGCCGGACGCGCCGCTCGCCCTGCCCGCGCGTGCGCGCGGCGAGATCCGCTTCGAGCACGTGGAATTCCGCTATCCCTCGCGCCCCGAGACTGCGGCACTCGCGGATTTCTCGCTGCACGTGCGCCCCGGCGAAACCGTCGCGCTCGTCGGTCCCTCCGGTGCCGGCAAGAGCACGGTCTTGCAATTGCTGATGCGCTTCCACGATCCGGACGCCGGCGCGGTGCAGCTCGACGGCATCGACGTGCGCCAGCTCGATCCCCAGGCGCTGCGCGCGCAGATCGCGCTGGTGCCGCAGGACCCGGTACTGTTCGGCGCCGACGCCGCCGAGAACATCCGCTACGGGCGCCTCGATGCGGGCGAAGGCGAGGTCATCGCCGCTGCACGCAACGCCGAGGCGCACGACTTCCTCTCCGCGCTGCCGCAGGGTTACGCGACTTACCTCGGCGAGAAAGGCGTGCGTCTCTCGGGCGGCCAGCAACAGCGCCTGGCCATCGCGCGCGCCGTGCTGAAGGACGCGCCCGTGCTGCTGCTCGACGAGGCCACCAGCGCGCTCGACGCGCAAAGCGAACGCGCCATCCAGCAGGCGCTCGAACGCCTGATGCAGGGCCGCAC
>CAMLOR010000280.1 GCA_946481615.1 uncultured Aquimonas sp. | reverse complement strand
TCGTTCCAGGCCTCGTGCACGAAGCTGTCGTCGAAGATCAGGCAGCGGCCTTCCTCCCACGCCCGCTTCTCGCCCGCCGCGCACAGCGCGCCGCAATCGGGCGGCACGATCAGCGGCAGATGCACGATCAGCCGCCCGTTGACGCTGCCGTAGTGCGGCGGGATGTGCGCGCCGGGCTTGAGCAGCGACAGCACCACTTCCGGCGCGTGGTTCGGGATGCGCATCAGCGGCAGTTTTTCCAGGATCGCCATCGTGCGCGGGCAGCGCGCCGCGTTCTGCGCGTTCGGCTTGCCGTGGCGGAACAGATGGAAGGCCGACCACTCGCGCGCATTGTTGACGGCCGCCCAGGAGGCGGCCTGCGGATGGCCCGGCGGTAGCTGCACGTAAGGCTCGAAGCCGCTCTCGTCTCGCAGCAGGGCCAGCAGTTCCTCACGGACGATGTCCGTGGCCGCTTCCAGTTCGCCGATCCACGGGAACTCCTCGCGCTCGAAGAACGGCCGCGGCTGCAGGCGCGGGATGTACATCGCGGCGGGCCGCTGCCTTTCGTGCGTGTACACCGGCTCGCGGCGGTGCAGGTACACGTCCACGCACTCGTCGATGCGCGACAGCGCCTCGTCGCCGGCTTCGGCGCGCAGATCGGCGACGGCGTCGCGGTAGACCTGCAGCTGGCGGTCGCGGATGGTGGTGCGTGCGAGCCGGATCAGGTGCTGGATCTGCGGCAGGGCGCGCGTGCCTTCCGGTGCGCGTTGCGCGGTCTGCAGGGCGGTGCCGAACTCGGTGCAGGCGAGGTCGATCTCGCCGCGGTCGAGCAGGTACATGCCCAGGTGCAGGCGCGCCGAGAGGAATTCCGGCGCGCGCTGCAATGCGGTTTCGAGTTCGGCGCAGGCCGCTTCCAGCGCGCCGGTCTGGGCCAGCGAAATGGCCAGCGCCTGGCGCGCATCGACGAGCCCGGGTTCGGCCGCCAGCACGCGGCGCAGGGCGTCGACGGCCGCGGCGTGGTCGCCGCGGCGCAGGGCGACCGCAGCCAGGCCACGCAAGGCGCCGGTGTGGCCGGGCTGCACGGCGAGCACCTCGTCGAGGGCGCGGACGGCGCGGTCGGGGTCGTTGCGCGCCAGGGCGGACTGCGCCTGCGCGAGGAGTTCGGCGGGGGAGGACATCGTGGGGATGCGATAATGCGGGGATGGAAAGTGTACGCAATCCCGCCCCGCCGTCGCCTTCGCGCGAAGCCTGGAGCCGCTACTGGCAGGCCGGCGCGCTGCATTCGTGCAGCGGCGCCTTCGCCGGAAACTACGAAGGCGCCACCGCCGAGTTCTGGAACGCGCAGTTCGCGAACGTGCCCGATGGCGGCACCATCGTCGATCTTGGCACGGGCAACGGCGCGATCGCCCTGCTCGCCAGACAGGCCGCGACCCGCCTCGGAAGGCGCTTCGACATCCACGGCGTGGACGCCGCCGCCATCGATCCTGCCGCGGCATTGCCGGATGGCGCGCGCGTGTTCGAAGGCATCCGCTTCCATGCCGGCGTCTCGGCCGCGCAGCTGCCGTTCGCGGATGCCGGCGTGGCGCTCGTGTGCGGGCAGTACGCGCTCGAATACATGCCGCGCGAGGCCGCGCTGCGCGAGATCGCGCGCGCGCTAGGCGCGCGCGGCCGCGGCGCCTTCGTGCTGCACTCGCGCGATTCCACGGTGCTCGAAACCACGGCGGAACAACTGGAGCATTGCCGCATGCTGTTCGAGGACAGCGTGGTGTTCGGCCGCGCGCGGCTGATGGGCGAAGTGCTCGCCACCGCCAACACGCCTGAACTGCGCCGGGCCCTCGCGGACGATCCGCGCGCCCAGACTCTGCGCCACGAATTGAACGAGGCTGCGGGCCGCGTGCTCGACCGCGCCGAAACCGCGCCCACGCCCGGCCTGCTGCGCACGGCGCTGGGCGCCATTTCCTCCACGCTGCAGGCGGCCATCCAGCTCGGGCCGGAGGGCGTGGTCGAACAACTCAACCGGCACGAGCGCGCGCTGCGCGACGAATGGGATCGCCTCTGCGATCTCGACGAAGCGGCGCTCGACGAAGCGCAGGCGGAAAAGCTGCGCGAAGCCTTCGTGGCAGCGGGCTATGCGAACAGCGTGCTCGGACGGCTGGAGCACGCGCCCGGGCAGCGACTGGGCTGGACGCTCGTCGTCGCGGCCTGAAGTGACGACGGGTTCTCCGTCATTCCCGCGCAGGCGGGAAGCCAGGTGCGAGGCCCAACGACGCTCCTCGCACCCGCGATCGTGCCTGCACGGGAACGACGGTATGCCATCGCCGGGCGCGATCCGATGAGCCTGCGCGACACCGCTTACGGCGCCCACCGCGCAGGCCGCTGGGTCGAAGCCGAAGCCGCCTATCGCGAACACCTCGCAGCGCAGCCCGAAGACGCCGCGGCGCGCCACGCGTTCGCCGTGCTGCTGCTGCAGCGCCAGCGCCACGAGGAAGCGCGCGTGCATCTGGAATCGCTGCATGCCCTGCCGCGCCCGCCCGACGGCACGGCGCTGCTGCTTGCCACGGCCCTGCGCACCCTCGGACAGGTGGCGCGCGGCCTGGAGGTCATCGAGCCGGCGCTCGCCACGCAGCCGCGCGACGCCGCGGCCTGGGCCCTGGCGGGCAGCCTGCGCGTGATGGCGGGCGATGCGCCGGGCGGCGAGTCGGCGCTGCGGCGCGCCCTGCAATTCGATCCGCGCCATCCGGAAGCCGAGGGATGGTTGGCGATCGCGCTGCATCGACAGCAACGGTGGAACGAAGCGATTCAGATCTATCACCGCGTGCTCGCCGCGGCGCCGGACGATGCCACCGCACGCTACAACCTCGCGCTCGCCCTCGAGCATGCGGGCGAATGGCAGGCGGCAGCGTCCGAGCTCGAGCGCGTGGTGGCGCAACGTCCGGGACGGCTCGATGCGCGTGCGCGCCTGGCCAACCTGCAGGCCATGCTTTGCGATTTCGACGGCGAAGCGCGCAGCGTCGCGGCGCTCGAAACGCTGCTGGCGCAAGCGCAGGTGCTGGCACCGGACGATCAGCTCGAACCTTTCGTGCTGACCTTCCTGCCGCTGTCGGAGGGCGCCTCGCGTGTCGCCCTGCAGCGCTACGTCCGCAAGGTGGAACGCGAAGCCGCTGCGCTGCGGCCCGTGCACCGTGCGCCGCGCGCATCGCGGTCACCGCTGCGCCTGGGCTATCTCTCCGGCGACTTCGGCAATCACGCCGTCGGCGGCCTGGTGCGCGATCTGTTCGCCGCGCACGACCGCTCGGTGGTCTCGGTACACGGCTATTCGCTGCGCCGTCATGCCGGCCCGACGGCGGACGCGATCCGCGCCGGCTTCGACACCTTCGCCGATCTCGACGCGCTCTCCACTGCGGACGCCGCGCAGCGCATCGCCGACGAGGGCATCGACGTGCTGATCGATCTGGCCGGCTACACGCTCGGTGCGCGGCCCGCGCTGCTCGCGCTGCGGCCGGCGCCGCTGCAACTGGGCTGGCTCGGCTTCATCCACGACCATGCCGCGCCATGGCTGGACGCGCTCGTGCTCGACGAGCATCTCGCGCCATTTGGCAGCGAAGCGCAGTTCGCCAACCGCATCGTGCGGCTGCCCGGCAGTGCGATCCCCGCCGCGCGCCGGATGAGTTTCGTGCCGGGCACGCGCGCGGAGTTCGGCCTGCCCGAAGGCGGGCCGCTGCTGGCAAGCTTCAACAACAGCTACAAGCTCGATGCCGCGCTGATCGACGCCTGGTGCGAAATCGCCCGGCGCCTGCCGGAAGCCCACTTCGTGGTCTATGTGCCCGAAGCGGCGCGGGGCGGATTGGCCGCCGCGTGGCAGCGCGCCGGCGGGCGGGCCGAGGCCCTGTTGTTCGTGCCCAAGCTCGATCCGGCCAGCCACCTGGCGCGCGCGGCGGTCTGCGACCTGTTCCTCGACGCGTTCCGCTATCAGGCCGGGGCTACCGCGGTCTCGGCCCTGGAAGCCGGGCTGCCGGTCCTGTGCCGGGCCGGCATCCACCCCCTGGCGCGCCTGGGATGCAGCCTGCTCGGCGCACTCGGTTCGTCGGAACTGATCTGCGACGGAACGAAGGCCTACGTGGAGCGGGCCGTGCTGCTGGCCGGCTCCCCCTCGAGGCTGGCCGAAACGCGCGAGAAAATCGCCCAAGCGATTGATGTTAATGGGTTTTTCGACCCTTCCCGGGCCGCCCGCGGAATCGAGAAGTTGATCACGCATTGGCCGTGATCGGGCGGTTCACGGCCTATTGTGGCATTCGTTAAAAGGTTGCTAACATCCGGCGTTGTCGGGATCAGAGCGGGTCAAGGCTGGCCCCCGCCCCGGCACTTCCAGGGTCTTCCATGCGGCACGGAAGAAGCTGGCTTTGTCCCGAACTGTCCAAGTTCACTCTGACGTTGGAGAGAGTAATGAATTTCAACCGTAACCTGCTTAGCGAAGCAGTGCGATACGGTCTTGCGGCTGGCGCCGTCGGACTGTTCGGCTTCGCGTCGGCCCCTGCTTTCGCGCAGGACGACACCGATGAGGCCGAGACCCTCGACCGCATCGAAGTCACCGGCTCGCGCATCAAGCGCGTCGACATCGA
>CAMLOR010000279.1 GCA_946481615.1 uncultured Aquimonas sp. | reverse complement strand
CCGATGCAGGACGCCGACACCGTGCTGCTGGTGCGCGAATACGCCTGCGGCCTGCACCGCTACGAACTGGGCCTGGTGAAAGGCCGCATCGACGGCGGCGAAACGCCCGAAGAAGCCGCCGACCGCGAACTCAAGGAAGAAGCCGGCTTCGGCGCGCGCAAACTCACCGTGCTGCGCTCGATCTCGCTGGCCCCCACCTACATGAGCAACCAGACCTGGCTGGTGCTGGCGGAAGACCTCTACCCCGAACGACTGGCCGGCGACGAGCCCGAGGAACTCGAAGTCGTCCCCTGGAAACTCGACGCCCTGCACGAACTGATGCTGCGCGAGGACTGCTCCGAAGGCCGCTCGCTCGCCGCGCTCTTCATCGCCCGCGAGTTCGTGCGAGGCCGCAAGCCGTGACACCGCGCAGCCAGTGGCGCGAACGCCTGATCGAACTCTCGCGCGAAGCGGGTGCGGCGATCATGGAAGTCTACGCGCGCGACTTCGCGGTCGACACCAAAGGCGACGATTCGCCCGTCACCGAAGCCGACCTCGCCGCGCACCGCATCATCTGCGACGGCCTGATGGCGATGACGCCCGACATCCCGGTGCTGTCCGAAGAAGCCGCCGACATCCCGTGGGAACGCCGCCGCGAATGGCACACACTATGGCTGGTCGACCCGCTCGACGGCACCCGCGAGTTCGTCAAGAAGAACGGCGAATTCACCGTCAACATCGCGCTGATCGAAAACCACGAACCCACGATGGGCGTGATCTACGCCCCGGCGCTGGACGAAATGGTGCACGCCGAGCGGGGCGTCGGTGCGTACTTGCGAGCCGGCGACGAAGACGTCGCCTTCGCCTCGACACGACCCGCGGCAGCCCCGCTGCGCGTCGCCGCCAGCCGCTCGCACAACACCGAACGCACGCAACGCCTGCTCGACGCCCTCGGTGAACACGAACGCGTCGGCCTCGGCTCCTCGCTCAAGTTCTGCCGACTCGCCGAAGGCCGCATCGACTTTTACCCACGCTTCGGCCCGACTTCCGAGTGGGACACTGCCGCGGGACAGGTCATCCTAGAAACCGCCGGCGGCGCGGTTTGCGATATTTCCGGTCGACCCTTGCACTACAACACCAAGGACTCCCTGCTCAATCCGGACTTCTTCGCGGTAGGGGACCCTGGGCTGGGCTGGCGCACCTGGGTCGACTGAACTACTCGAACGAGTTCGCGAAGACCTGCGTGGATGTCTCGATGGCGCCGATGTCGATGCGCGAGTCCTGCACGCGCACGCCGCCCAGGTGATCCGTCGGATTGTCCTCGCCGTCGCCGGGCATTCCGGCGTTGATCAGGGGTGACGCCAGGCTGAGAACGAAGCTGCCAGCTTCAAATAGTGGGTTGGTACTTTGGCCACCGATCACGGCCACGGGGAGATCATCGGATTGAAGATTGCCGATGTCGTTGTAGGAGAGCGCGTACGCGGTGCCTTGTTCCGAAAACAATTGGAGATCAAGGACGCTGTTCGACCAGAAGATGTTGTTCGCAATTCTCGCCTCCGAGCACTCGCGAACAATCATGCCCGCCGGACGCGTCGCCGAATGGGAATTGCCGACGACGGTGTTGTTCTCCACCAGGCACGACGACGGTTGCCCGGACACGCCCCCCACCTGCACCGACGAGCCGCCACTGCTGCCGTGGACGGTGTTCCCCGCGATAATGTTGTCTCGCAACCGCAAGTCTCCGTCTGACACGGTCACATCGAGGGCGGCCGCCTGTACGCCGGCGTTGCTCCGGAACGCATTGGCCTCGATTTCCACGACGCTGTCCGAAGCTTCTATCGCTACTGCCGTCCGGTACGTGTTGACTTCCGCGCCGCCCGAGCCGAAACCGGACACGACAATACTCTCCATGCGAAAGTAGGATTGTTCGAAGTAGGTCGAAAAGGCATAGGAATCGACCGTCGTGCTTGCATCGATGAGGGTCGTCGAGCCGGCCGTGCGAGTGGCGCAGCCGGGGTTGAATCCACCAAGGATCTGCAACGCCTGCGACTGCCCTGTCGGAGGTTGATAAGTGAAGTGCGATCCGGTCGGGACGAAAATGGTCGCAGTGGTCAACCGCACGATGTCGTCGGCGCCGTTGGATTCCGCAGCTTCGAGCGCTGCAGCGAATTGCGCGGCGCCCGCGACGCAGAAGCTGGCGGCGTGAGCGGAAGCAGGCAGCCCCACCAACAGTGAGGTCCCGATGATGAGTTTGGGCATGGAATGCGACATGGATGGTCTCTCGAGGCACGGCTGGGTGTGGGCCCGCGACCTCCAGAACGCAGAAATTTGAATCAGCGCACACTTCCAGGTCGTATCAGGCAGGTTCCGCGATGTCATCCAAAGTCGAGATCCCGACGCTGCTCGAAATCATGTCGCGTTTGCGCGAGCCGGCGTCCGGCTGCCCGTGGGACATCGAGCAAACCTTCGCCACCATCGCCCCCTACACGATCGAGGAGGCCTACGAAGTCGCCGACGCCATAGACCGCAGCGACCTCCCCGGTCTGAAGGACGAGCTCGGCGATCTGCTGCTGCAGGTCGTGTTCCACGCCCGCATGGCGGAGGAGCAGGGTGCCTTCGCTTTCGGCGATGTGGTCGCGGCGATCTGCGACAAGATGATCCGCCGCCATCCGCACGTCTTCGGCGAGGAGAAAATCGGGGACGCCGCCGCGCAGACGGTGGCGTGGGAGGAGCACAAGCGCCGCGAGCGCGAGCAGGCGATGGAGGACGATCGCAGCGTGCTGGCCGGCATCGCGCGTGGGCTGCCGGAATGGCAGCGTGCCACCAAGCTGCAGAAACGCGCGGCCACGGTCGGTTTCGACTGGCCGGGTCCGGAGCCGGTGATCGCCAAGCTGCACGAGGAGATCGACGAGGTGCGTGCCGAGTTCGCCGCCCTCGAGAAGGAGCCCGGTTCGCCGGAAGTCCGTGACCGGCTCGAGGACGAGATCGGCGACGTGCTGTTCGTCTGCGTGAATCTCGCGCGGCATGCGAAGGTGGATTTCGGCGCGGCGCTGCGCCGCGCCAATGCCAAGTTCGAGCGCCGCTTCCGCCGCATGGAGGCGCTGGCGGCGGAGCAGGGCATCGATCTGGCCGCGCAGCCGCTCGAGGCGCAGGACCGGCTCTGGGATCGTGCCAAGGCCGAGGAAAAACCGGCATAGAATGGCGCCAACCCGGAGGCCCGCCATGTCCCCGTCGCCGTTCAAATCGTTCCGCGATTTTTATCCCTATTACCTGTCCGAGCACCGCAACGCGGCCTGCCGGCGCCTGCATTTCGTCGGCAGTTGCCTGGTGCTGGCGTGCCTTGCGATGGCGATCGTGCAGCGCAACGGCTGGTGGCTGCTGGCGGCGTTGTTCGCGGGCTACGGTTTCGCGTGGGTCGGGCATTTCTTCTTCGAGCACAACCGGCCGGCGACCTTCCGTCACCCCTTCTACTCCTTCGTGGGCGACTGGGTGATGTTCAAGGACATGCTCACCGGCAAAGTCGGTTTCCGATGACGGCGCATCCCGTCGTCACCAGCATCGTGCTGCTGGTGATGAGCAACGTGTTCATGACCTTCGCGTGGTACGCGCACTTGAAGGAACTGAACAGCAAGCCGTGGTTCGTGGCGGCGCTCGCCAGCTGGGGCATCGCGCTGTTCGAATACCTGCTGCAGGTGCCGGCCAACCGCATCGGGTACACGCAGATGAGCGTGGGCCAGCTCAAGATCCTGCAGGAAGTGATCACGCTCTCGGTTTTCGTGCCCTTCGCGGTGTTCTATCTCAAGGAGCCGCTCAAGACCGATTACGCCTGGGCCGGGCTGTGCCTGCTCGGCGCGGCCTATTTCATGTTCCGCGACAAGCTCTAGCCGCCGTTCGCGGTGAGCCTGTCGAACCGTATTCGAGGATTCCCATGCGCCACCTGCTCCTGTTTCCGCTGCTCATGATCCCGACCCTGCACGCTGCCGAGCCCGAACGCCCGATCGCCCTCGTCATCCACGGCGGTGCCGGCACCATGAGCCGCGAAGACCTGGATGCCGAGACCGAGCGCGAGATCCGCGCCGCGCTCGATCGCGCGCTCGATGCCGGGCACGCCGTGTTGCGCGAGGGCGGCGATGCGCTCGACGCCGTGACGGCGGCCGTCGTCGTGCTGGAAGACGATCCGCATTTCAACGCCGGCAAGGGCGCGGTGTTCAATGCCGAAGGCGTGAACGAACTCGACGCCTCGATCATGGACGGTGCCACCTCGCGCGCGGGCGCCGTGGCCGGACTGCATCGGGTGAAGAACCCGGTGAAGCTGGCGCGTGCCGTGATGGAAAAATCGAAGCACGTGATGCTGATCGGCGAGGGCGCGGAGAAATTCGCAGAGAGCGTCGACATCGAACTCGTCGATCCGTCCTACTTCCGCACCGAGCATCGCTGGGATGCGCTGCAGAAGGCCAAGGCGGCAGAGAAGGCCGCGCAGGAATCGGGTGCCGCGCTCGCGCTGCCGTCGAGCGCCTATTTCGGCACCGTCGGTGCAGTGGCGCTCGATGCGAAAGGCCATATCGCCGCGGCCACCTCCACCGGCGGCATGACCAACAAGAAGTGGGGCCGCGTCGGCGATGC
>CAMLOR010000278.1 GCA_946481615.1 uncultured Aquimonas sp. | reverse complement strand
CTGCGCGAGCGCATCGGCGGCATGCTGCGCGATCCGCGCACCTGGTCGACGCTGTTCTACATGGTGCTGATGCTGCCGCTGGGCATCCTGTACTTCACGCTGGCGGTGACGGCACTGTCGACGTCTCTCGGGCTGGCGCTCGGCGGGGTGTTCCAGCTGCTGTATGGCTTCGGGATCAGCTTCGGGCTGGACGACGTGGACTACATGCTGCCGGGTTGGACCGCGCCGTTCGTCTCGCTGGCCGGCGTGCTGCTGCTGTTCGGCTTCCTGCACCTGGCGCGCGGCATCGGCCGCGTGCACGGCGCGCTCGCCAAGCAATTGCTGGTCAAGAGCGCCGCCGACGCCTGATCGCGCTACGCTTGCGGGCAACCCATCACGGAGTTGCCCGCATGCGTCCAGCCGCCCTCGCCTTCGCCCTGGCCATCAGCCTCGCCGCACAGGCCGAGGAGAACAAGCCGGCCTACGTGCCGCCGACCACGGCCGAGGTGATCGCGAACGCCGGCCCCGGGATGTGGCGCACGCCGGATCCGGACGACGTGCTCTACCTCGACCTGCCCGCCGGGCGCGTGGTGATCGAGCTGGCCGACGCCTTCGCGCCCGAGCACGCCGAAAACA
The DNA here is from genome assembly GCA_946481615.1 of uncultured Aquimonas sp. The sequence continues at coordinate 4,016 of CAMLOR010000278.1, read as the reverse complement.
TCCGGCGCATGGCGAAGGAGCATTACTGGGACGGCCTCGCCATCCTGCGCTCGCAAGAGAACTACGTCGTGCAATGGGGCGATCCGGACGGCGAAGACGAAGCCAAGGCGCGCCCCCTGGGCAAGGCGAAGAAGCACCTGCCCGCCGAGTTTTCGACCAAGAGCGGCAACGTGCGCTTCACCCGCCTGATGGACGGCGACGTCTACGCGCCGGAAGTGGGCTGGTCCGACGGGTTTCCCGCCGCGCGCGATCCGGCGCTCGGACAATCCTGGCTCGCGCACTGCTACGCCGCGGTGGGTGCGGGCCGCGGCAACCCGGCCGATTCGAGCAACGGTGCGGAACTCTACGTCGTGATCGGCCACTCGCCGCGCCATCTCGACCGCAACATCACGCTGGTCGGGCGCGTGCTGCAGGGCATGGAACATCTCAGCGTGCTGCCGCGCGGCCCCGCGGCGCTGGGCTTCTACGAAACCGCCGAGCAGCGCACGCCGATCAAGGCGCTCCGCCTGGCCTCCGACGTACCCGAGAACGAACGCGTTCCGCTCGAGGTGATGCGCACCGACACGGCCGCCTTCAAGCAGCTGGTGGAAGCGCGGCGCAACCGGCGCGAGGAGTGGTTCCACTACGCCGTCGGCAAGGTCGAGCTTTGCAACGTGCCGATTCCGGTGCGGATGAAGCCCTGAGTCACGCGCGCGGCCGAAGCTACCCTCCCACCCGATTGCGCCCCGCGCGCTTCGCCGCGTAGAGCTGCGCGTCGGCCGCGTGCAGGAGTTTTTCGTGGTCGGGGTAGCGTCCGTCGTCGTGCGCCACGCCCAGGCTCACGCACAGGTGCAGGCCGGGGGCCACGCTTTCCAGGCGCAGTGCTTCGACTTCGCGCCGCAGGCGTTCGCAGCGTTGCGTGGCCTCGCGTGCGGAGGCGCCGGTGAACAGCAGCGCGAATTCCTCGCCGCCGTAGCGCGCCACGAACACTTCGCTGCCGGCGTGCGCGCGCAGCGCCTGCGCCAGGCGGCGCAGGGCCTCGTCGCCGGCGGCGTGCGAGAGGGTGTCGTTGATGTGCTTGAAGTGGTCGACGTCGGCCAGTGCCACCGCGAGCGGTTCGCCTTCGCGGCGCGCGCGTTCGAAGGCCAGCGCCAGACGGGCGTCGAATTCGCGCCGGTTCGGCAGGCCGGTGAGCGAATCCTCGCTGGCCAGCCGTGCCAGCGCCTCGGCCTGCTGGCGCAGTGCCAGCAGCAGCTGCGACTTCTCCTGGTCCGCCTGCGCGAGCCGCGCGGCCTGGTCGGCGAGATCGCGCGTGCGGGCGTCGACCAGCGCCGCCAGGTGGCGCTCGTTGGCGCGAGCGCGCCCGACGCGCCAGCGCAGCCAGGCCCAGGTCGCGAGCAGCGCTGCCAGTAGCGCGCCGGCGCGGAACCAGTGCGTCTCCCAATAGCGCGGCGTCACCTCGAGCCCGAAGCGGGCCGGTTGCAGGGTCCAGGGCCCGCCGCGGCTGGCCGCCACTTCGAAGGTGTAGTTGCCGGGCGCGAGGTTGGTGTAGGTGGCCAGGCGCGCGTCGGCGGCATCGACCCAGCGCGTTTCGTAACCTTGCAACCGATAGCGGTAGCGGGTGCGCTGCGGCGTGAGCAGGTTGAGGCCGGCGTAGCGGATCTCGAACTTGTGCGGACCGGCTTCGATGCGCAGCGGCACGCCCTGCGGTTGTTCTTCGCCGTCGAGCCGCACGCTTTCGATGCTGACGCGATCGAGCGTCTCGCCGCCGTCGAGCCGGCGCGCCGGGTCGACGAAACTGGCGCCCATCGCGGTGGCGAACCAGAGCTTGCCGCCGCGCGTGCGCAGCGCGGCCGGCTGCGAGCCGCCGTTGCATTGGGTGTCGCCCATGCCGTCGAGGCGGTCGAAACCCTGCGCCTGCAGGCGGAAGCCGGGTTCGTCGGCGGCGCGTTCGACCTGCGCGCGCGGCACGCGGAAGGCGCCCTTGTTGCTGCACATCCACAGGTTGCCGAGGCCGTCGTCGACGACCTGGAAGATCGCGTTGTGCGGCAACCCCTGGGCCGGGCCGACCAGCGTGAAGCGATCGTCGCGGCCGCGCACCAGGCCGACGTTGGTGCCGGCCCAGAGCGTGCCGTCGCCCTGTACGTGGAGGCTGAAGACATCGCGTGCCGGAAAGCCGCGCGCACTGTCGAAGGCTTCGAAACGACTGCCGTCCCAGCGCGCCAGGCCGTTGGAGGTGCCGACCCACAGCCGCCCGTCGGGCGCGTCGGCCAGCGCCATGATGTAGTTGCGCGGCAGGCCGTCGGCGGTGGTGAAGGTGCGCAGTTCGCCCTCCTGCCAGCGCGCCAGATCGTTGTGCGTGCCGATCCACACGCTGCCGTCTCCGCGCACCAGCAGCGCGCGCACCTGGCGGTCGGCGAGCGACTGCAGGCCGGGGACCGCCTGCACGCGCCCATCGACGAGGCGCGCCACACCCGCGCCGTAGGTGCCGACCCAGACCTCGCCGCCGGCGCCGCTGGCCAGGCTGAGCAGCGAATCGCTGGGCAGGCCATCGGCGTGCGTCCACTGCGTAAGTACGTTTCCGCGCACGCGCGCCAGGCCGCCGCTGGTGGCGAGCCACATGCTTTCGTCGTCGCCTTCAGCCACGGCGCGCACGTAGTCCTCGACCAGGCCGCGGCGGCGGTCGACGCTGGCGAACGGCAGATCCTTGATCTGCGCCAGGCCGGCGTTGGTGCCGAGCCAGACCGAGCCTTCGCGATCCTGCAGCCAGGCCACCACGCGGTTCTGCGGCAGACCCAGCGTGCGATCGAGCACTTCGGCGCCCTGCGCACCCAGGCGCCACGCGCCGGTGTTCACCGAGCCCACCCACAGCGCGCCGTCGCGATCGTGGGCCACGTTCGCCACTTCGCCCAGGCCCAGGTGCTGGCGCGGATCGGGCATGAAACGCGCACCGTCGTATTGCCACAACTGCCAGCCCGAGGAGAGCGCCATGCGTCCGTCGGGCAGCACGTCGAGCGCGCGCACCGCGCCTTCGGGCAGGCCGCGCGGCGCGCCGAACGGCACCAGGCGATCGCCTTCCACGCGGTCGATGCCGGTGCCGTGCGCCACGTAGATCGCGCCGGAAGCATCCTCGGCGAAACCGTAGACCACGCCGTCGCCCAGGCCCTGTTCGCGGCCGAAGCGATGCACGCCTTCGGCATCCATGCGCGCGATGCCGGCATCCTCGCCGCCCACCCAGAGCGCGCCGCGCGCGTCTTCGTGCACAGCCATGATCTCGTCGAAGGGGAAGCCGTCGGCGCGCGCGTGGCGGGTCCAGCGGCCCTGGTCGTAATGCAGCAGGCCGGCGCGCGCGGTGCCGACCCAGAGCGAGCCGTCGCGTCCCACCGCCAGCGCTCGCACGCCGTTGCCCTGCAGCTGCGGCGTGTTGCTGCGATCGAAGATTCGGAACTCGTAGCCGTTCCAGCGCGCCAGCCCTTCCCAGGTGCCGGCCCACAGATAACCGTCCGGCGTCTGCGCCAGCGCCATCACCATGTTGTGCGGCAGGCCGCTGCCCGAATCCATGCGTGCCAGGGTGAACTCGGCGAGCGGGCGGGCCGGGTCGAGGGCGTGCGCACAGGCAGCCGCGCCCAGGAGCGCGGCCAGCGCGCCGCGCATCCAACCGCTCGCACGAGCGCGCCCGTCGGCGCCCTCGGCTGGCCCGTGCCTCACACGCGTCATCGACAACCCCTGTGACGCCAGCTTCGGCGCGTGCGGCACGGGGGTCAAGCGCGCCCGCGGCGGCCGTCCGCCGGAACGCTACGCCCGTCGGGCGGCACGAGTGTTTGCAAGAGGTTCTTGGGCGATCTGGTAGGAGAGCAGGTGGTTCGCGTGAGGTTGTCGCGGTGCTCTTGCCGGGGTGGGGTGGCCGGCGAGGGCTACGGCGCCCGCGCGATGAAGCCGCGCGGGAAGCTGGGCTCGGCCGGGGTTTTCGATTCGGCATCCGTGCCTCAGCGAAAACGCGCGGACTCCTGTCCGCGCCCGCCTTCGGCGGCCTGATC
>CAMLOR010000277.1 GCA_946481615.1 uncultured Aquimonas sp. | reverse complement strand
CCGGTCTGCCCCCCGGGGGGGGCCGGCCCGCGCCGCCCCCAGGCCGCCGGGGGGGGGGGGCCGGTCCCCGGCGCGCGCCCGCGCCCCGGGGTCCCCGCCTGCGCGGGAACGACGGGAGGATGCGGCATGAGCGTCAGCGCCGAAGTCCTGCTGCGCCGCTGGAAAAGCCGCTTCGGCCCGCCGCGCGTGGACGTTCCCTTGCTGGCCGCGCTGCTGCTGCTGATCGGCATCGGCCTGGCCGTGCTGCACAGCGCCGCGGGTGACAACACGCGCCTGGTGGTGTCGCAGGGCCTGCGCATGGTCGTCGGGCTGATGGCGCTGTGGATCATCTCGCGCATCCCGCCGGTGCAACTGCGGCTGTGGACGCCATGGCTGTTCGCGATCAGCCTGTTGCTGCTGCTGCTCATCCCGGTGCTCGGCACGGGACGCAGCGGCCGGCACTGGCTCAACCTCGGCGTGTTCTACCTGCAACCCTCGGAACTGCTGAAGCTCACCGTGCCGATGATGGTGGCGTCCTTCCTGCACCCGCAGCCGCTGCCGCCGCGCTGGGGCGCGCTGGCGGTGTGCGCAGCCATCATCGGCGTGCCCACGCTGATGATCGCCGCGCAGCCGGATCTCGGCACCGCGCTGCTGGTGGGCGCGAGCGGCGCCTTCGTGGTCTTCCTCTCCGGCATGGCCTGGTGGCGCATCGGCCTGCTCGGCGGCCTGGCCGCGGCCGCCGCCCCGCTGGGCTGGGCCTTCCTGCAGGAATACCAGAAGCAGCGCCTGCGCACCTTCATGGACCCGGAGGCCGATCCGCTCGGCAGCGGCTGGAACATCATCCAGTCGAAGATCGCGGTCGGCAGCGGGGGCCTGTTCGGCAAGGGCTGGGGGCAGGGCACGCAATCGCGTCTGGAGTTCCTGCCCGAGCACACCACCGATTTCATCTTCGCGGTGCTGTCGGAAGAGTTCGGCCTGATCGGCGTGCTCTGCGTGCTGGCGCTGTATCTGTTCATCGTCGGACGGTGTCTGTGGATCGCCGCCGAGGCGCGCGACACCTGGTCGCGCCTGATGGCCGGCGCCATGGCGCTCACCTTCTTCGTCTACGTGGCCGTGAACGGCGGGATGGTCTCGGGCCTGCTGCCGGTGGTCGGCGTGCCCATGCCGCTGCTGAGCTACGGCGGCACCTCGGCCGTCACGCTGCTGGCCGGCTTCGGCGTCGTGATGTCGGTGCACGCGCACCGCAAGTTCATGCGCTAAGCTTGCGCGCGCCGTGATCCGCCGCGATTCCTTTTCGATCCTTCGCGACACCATGCGCTGGCGCGTGGCGCTGGTGCTCGGTTGCCTGATCGTCGTGCTGATGATCGTGCTGGGCATCACCAACGTGCGCCTGGGCCTGCACGACACCGCCATGCTGGCGTGGATCGTGCTCGGCACGGCGGCGCTCGCCGTGGGCGCGCTGCTGGCGCTGCCGAAGCATCTGGGCGGCACGCTGTTCTTCACCGCCATCGCCCTGCTGCTGGTCGGCGTGATGGCCTTCGGCGGCTGGTTCGGGCGGCCGATGCAGCACTGGGCCTACATCTTCCCGCCGGTGGTGATCTTCCTGCTGCGCGCAGGCCCCGCGCTGGCGGCGATGATCGCCTTCGGCGTCTACGCCTCGGCCGGCATCTACGGCCTCATCCCCGGCATCGACACGATCCGCTTCGCCAGCGGCTACGGGCTGCTGGTGTGCTTCATGTACACCTACGCGCTGCTGCAGGAACGCGCCGCGGACATGCTGAGCTACCACAGCGATCACGACGCGCTCACCAACTGCCTCAACCGCCGCACCTTCAACCAGGCCATCGAACAGCTCGCGCACGCGCGCTCGGGCGAACAGCGCTGCACCTTCCTGCTGATCGACATCGACCACTTCAAGGCGATCAACGACCACCACGGGCATCTCGTGGGCGACCGCATCATCACCGAAACGGCGGCCGCGCTCGGCCGCGGCCTCGATGCCAGCACGCCGCTGTTCCGCTACGGCGGCGAGGAGTTCGCGGTGCTGATGGCGGGCAAGACGCTGGACGAAGGCCTGGCGCTGGCCGAGCGGCTGCGCGCCGCGGTGGCGGCTTCCGATTTCCAGGGCGTGAAGACCACCGTGAGCATCGGTGCGGCCGAGTGGCAGCGCACACGCGACTCCATTCCCGCGGTGCTGACACAGGCCGATCGCGCGCTCTACGAAGCCAAGCGCGCGGGGCGCAACCGGGTGCTGGGCGAAGCGCGCGTGGCGGACGCGGCGGCGTGAAGCCCGGCGAGCCGCGCCCCGCAGCGGTGTTGCTGCGGGAGATGATGCTGCTGCAAGGCAAGCTCTTCATCGACGCGGCGCGCGATCTGGTGTTGAGTCCGATCCTGCTCGCGGCCTGCGCGCTCGATCTGCTGATGCTGCAGCGCCAGCCGCCGCGCTTCTTCCATGCCGCGCTGCGGCTGGGCAAGCGCAGCGACGAGTGGATCGATCTGTGGTCGCCGGTGGAGCAGCGCGAACGGGCGCCGGAGAACGTGGATGCGCTCGTGCAGCGCATCGAGGAACTGATCCGCGATCCGCGCACCGGTGCGCGGCGGGCGCGTGTGCTCAAGCGGTGGCTGGAGCGGCATCTGGCGCGCCAAAGGCGGCGGCCGCCGGAGCCGCCGTTGCCGCCGCCGGCGGTGTGAGGCACGTTCGCCCGTCGACACGGAAGAGCGCAGCCGTCATTCCCGCGAAGGCGGGAATCCAGTGTCTTTCGCCGCGCCGAGAGCAAGTCACTGGGTCCCCGCCTGCGCGGGGACGACGGGCTGCGCGGCCTGCGGCTACATTGCGCCGCGGGCCGCGTGCGCCCGGATCAGGCGAACGTCACCGCATGCACCGGCGGCAACCGCGCCTCCGGCGCGCTCCACGATTCGCCGCCATCCTCGCTGATCCACAGCCCGCCCGTGGTCGAACCGAAGGCGAGGCGATCGCCGCCGCCGTCGATGGCGAGGCCGTGCCGATACACCAGATCGTAGGCGTGCTGTTGCGGCAGGCCGCGCGAGAGCTGCTGGAAGCTCGCGCCGCCGTCGCGCGTGTGCGCCACGACGACGCGGCCGTCGACGGGCACGCGGCGTTCGTCCTTCACCGCGGGCAGGAACCAGGCCTTGCGCGGATCGAAGGGATGCACGGCGACGGCGAAGCCGAACACGCTGGGTTCGACGCTGCCAATCTCCTGCCAGCGCGCGCCGCCGTCGACGCTGCGGAACACGCCGTTGTGGTGCTGCGCCCAGAGCGCGTCGGGGTCGGCGCGGCACTGCACCATGCGGTGCACGTCCTGGATGTTGGGATCGCGTGCGCGCTCCGGCGGCATGTAGGCCGCGAAGAAACCTTCGGAGGTGTTGCGCCAGTTCGCGCCGCCGTCGTCGCTGCGCCACACGCCGCCCGACGAGAGCGCGACGCGCAGCGTGTGCGGGTTGCGCGGATCGACGCAGATCGAATGCAGGCCGGGCGCGTCGTAGCCGCCGCCGAACCATTCCTTGCGTTCGGGCCGGTCCCACAGGCCGCGCACGAGCTGCCAGCTGTCGCCGTGATCGTCCGAGCGGAACAGGCCGCCTGGAATGGTGCCGGCCCACAGTCGCCCCGGTTCGTTCGCGCCGCCGGGCTCGAGCGACCAGATCAGCTGCAGCGTGGCGGGCTTGGGGTCCTTGCCGTCGCCGACGAAGATGACTTCGCCTTCGGGATAGGCGGGCACGGCGACTTCCTGCCAGCTGGCGCCCTGGTCGCGGCTGCGTTGCAGCTTGCCGCCGAAGTGGCCGAGATCGAGTGCGGCGTACCAGGTGCCGTCGCGCGGATCGGCCAGCGCCAGCGCCAGCTTGTCGCCGAGGAAGGCGACGTCCGCCACGCGCCAGCCGCCGCCTTCGCGGCGCAGTACGAAAAGGCCCTTGCGGGTCGAGACCAGCAGCGTGTCCTGCATGTCAGCCTCCGGAGAGTGCCTGCATCACGTAAAGCTCGCCGGTTGCGGCGAGCGGTTGCGAAAGATCGCGCTTGTCGCGCAGGGCCTGGCCGTCGACGAACAGCGCCACGTGGTGGCGCACCGTGCCGCGTTCGTCGAGCACGTAGCCGCGCAGCGCGGGATGCCGGGCGAACACCGCTTCGAGGGCGCCGTGCACGTCGGCCGCATCGACGTCGAAGGCGAGTTCGCCCTCGCCGGGGAGCCAGCGGCGCAGGGCTGAAGCAAGAACGACTCGCGGCATGGCGGTGTTCCTCGCGTGGGATTCGACAGGCTCACCCCGAACGGTGGTCGCGGTGCGCTTGTCGCGAACCCGCAACCGTTCGCGCCGAGCCTGTCGAACCGTCGACTCAGTCCATGATACCCAAGCGCTTGCGTTCCAGCCTGCGCAGGAATTCTTCCATGATGCGGCGATACAAGTCATCGCCGAGATAGGCGTCCTCCACGCCCGCATCGATCGAGGGATTGTCGTTCACCTCGATGATGGCCATGCGCTTGCCGTCGGCCTTCAGATCGACGCCGTACAGCCCGTCGCCGATGGGCGAGGTGGCACGCAGCGCGAGCTTCACGACTTCGGCCGGGGCCTCGCGGATCGGCAGCGTCCGGAAGCCGCCGGATTTCGCGGCGCCCTTGGCGCCGTGGTTGTAGATCTGCCAGTGCCCGCGCGACATGTAGTACTGG
>CAMLOR010000276.1 GCA_946481615.1 uncultured Aquimonas sp. | reverse complement strand
CGGTGCTGCTGCTCGCCGACCACGGCTCGGAGGCCGCGGTGAACTGGCGCATGACACGCCCGCGCACCTCCTTGCTGCTGTGGGCCGACTACGCCGAGGCGGCCGACGCGCTCGATCAGATGCTGCGCCCCAAGGCGACCGCCGCGACGCCGGTGGAAAGCCGCGGCGACGCGTTGCGCGTGCTGCTGGTGGACGACTCGGCCACGGTGCGCGCCGCCTTCACCAAGCTCATGCACCGCCAGGGCTATCAGGTCGAAACCGCCGATTCGGTGGCGACCGGCCGCAGGAAGGCCGCGACGATGCCGTTCGACATCGCCATCGTCGACTACTTCATGCCCGAAGCGAACGGCACCGAACTGATTTCGGCGCTGCGTTCGGAGCCTGCGACGCAACACATCCTGCCGGCGATGATCACCGGTACGTATTCGGATGCCGTGATCCAGGAGTCGCTGGCCTGCGGCGCGGTCGAGTGTCTGTTCAAGAGCGAAGCGAAAGACCTTTTTCTCGCTCGCCTGGGCTCGCTCGCGCGCACCGTGAACGATCGCAAGGCGATCGATGCCGAGCGCCGCCGCCTCGAAGGCATCCTCTCGTCGGTCGGCGACGGCGTGTACGGCGTCGACGGCGAGGGCATCATCCAGTTCATCAACCCCGCGGCCGTCGACCTGCTGGGCTATGCCGACGGCCAGGAACTGATCGGCCGCAACGCCGCCGAAGTGGTGCATCCGGCGCAGGAAGACGGCACGCCGCTGACGCGCGCGGCCTCCTTTCTTTCGCAGTGCTACGCCAGCGGCAGCCAGATCCCGAGCTGGCAGACCACGTTCTGGAGCGCCGACCGCACGCCGGTGCCGGTCGAATGCACGGTGTATCCGCTCAAGGTCGACGGCGAGCGCACCGGCTCCGTGGTCGCCTTCCGCGATGTCTCCGCGCAGCGCCAGCTCGAGGAACAGCTGCGCTGGCAGGCCGAGCACGATGGCCTGACCAAGCTCTACAACCGCGTCTGGTTCGAGAACCAGCTCGATCAGGAACTGGCACGCCTGCGCCGCAGCGGCACGGTGTCGCTGCTGCTGTTCGTCGATCTGGACCGCTTCAAATACATCAACGACACCGCCGGCCACAGCGCCGGCGACCAGCTGCTGGTGGAGGTGTCGCGCCGCCTGAAATCGCGGCTGCGCGGATCGGATCACCTCGCGCGCATGGGCGGCGACGAATACGCCATCATCCTGCGCAACGTGCACGCCGACGACGTCGAGGCGCTGGCCGACGGTTTCCGCAAGGCGCTGACCGCCGCGCCCTTCAGCTACGGCGGCAAGAGCTACCGCATCACGGTTTCGATCGGCGCCGCGCGTCTCGACAAGCACACGCTCTCGCCGGGCGAGGCGATGGCGCAGGCCGATATCGCGTGCCACTTGTCCAAGACCGCCGGCCGCAACCAGACCCACGTCTACACCGAGGAAAGCGGCAAGCGCGCCGCGATGGAAGCGGACCTGGGCTGGAGCGTGCGGCTCGAGGAGGCCCTGCGCAACGATCGCTTCGAACTGTGCTACCAGCCGATCATCCCGCTGCGCGGCATCGAGCGCGACCCGCTGGCCGGCGACGGCGAGGCCATCTGGCAGCGCCAGATGGAGCGCAATCCGGACGCGCCGGTGCTGTTCGAGGTGCTGATCCGCATGCGCGGCAACCACGGCGACCTGATCTCGCCGAATGCCTTCCTGCCCACCGCCGAGCGTTTCGGCATGATGGGCGACATCGACCGCTGGGTGATCGACCGCGCCCTGCGTGCGCTGCGCGACGTACGGGACAGCGTGCGCCCGGTGTCGCTCACCCTCAACCTCTCCGCGCAGAGCCTGGCCAGCGACACCCTGGTCGGCTTCATCACCGATCGCGTGGTGCGTTACAACGTCGACCCCTCGATGCTAATCTTCGAGATCACCGAATCGCGCGCCATCGAAGACATCACCGGCATCCAGACCCTGCTGCACGAGCTGCGCACCCTGGGCTGCAGCATCGCGGTGGACGACTTCGGCACCGGCTTCTCGACCTTCGCCTACCTGCGTCAGCTCGAGGCCGACTATCTCAAGATCGACGGCTCCATCATCCAGGGCCTGCCGGACGATCCGCTCGACCGCACCGTGATCGCGGCCCTCACCTCGATCGCCGAGATCGCCGGCAAGCGCACCATCGCCGAGTGGGTGGAAGACCCGAAAATGCTGGTCGCGCTGTACGAATGCGGCGTCGATTACGCACAGGGCTACGCCGTGGCGCATCCGCGCCTGCAGCTGATGCCGCGCAACCCGGCCGAGGCGCCCCGCCCCGCCGAGGAACCCGCGCGCCGCAGCGGCACCGAGGGCTGACCGCCTCGCGTATCCTTCGCCGGTGGCGAACACCTTCCTGTGGTACGACCTGGAAACCTTCGGACGCGATTGGCGCCGCACGCGCATCGCGCAGTTCGCCGCGCTGCGCACGGACGAAAACCTCGAACCCGTCGGCGAACCCGTCTCGCTGTTCTGCCGGCCGGCGGACGATCTCCTGCCCTCGCCCACCGCCTGCGTGCTCACCGGCATCACGCCGCAGCGCGCCGAACGCGAAGGCCTGATCGAAGCCGAATTCGCGGCATGCCTGCATGAGGAATTCGCGCATCCGGGCACCTGCGCGGCGGGCTACAACACGCTGCGCTTCGACGACGAGTTCGTGCGCTGCCTGTTCTACCGCAACTTCCATGATCCCTACGAACGCGAGTGGCGCAACGGCAATTCGCGCTGGGACCTGCTCGATCTGGTGCGCCTCGCCTGCGCGCTGCGGCCGGACGGCATCGAATGGCCGCTGCGCGAGGACGGAGCGCCGAGCTTCCGTCTGGAGGACCTGGCGGCCGCCAACGGCCTTGCGCATTCGCGCGCGCACGAGGCCCTGTCGGACGTGGAGGCCACGCTCGGCCTGGCGCGGCTGATACGCGCGCGGCAACCGAAACTCTTCGACTACTACTTCGCGCTGCGCCACAAATCGCGCGCTGCGGCCCTGCTGGACTACGCCGGCATGACGCCGGTGCTGCACGTGTCGGGCAAGTACGCGGCCTCGAAGTTCTGTGCAGCCGTGGTGCTGCCGATCGCGCCGCATCCTTCGGTGGCCAATCGCATCCTGGTCTGCGATCTCGATACCGATCCGGCGCTCTGGGTGGACCTCGACGCCGAGGCCATCGCGGATCGCCTCTACACGCCGACCAAGGATCTGCCCGAGGGCGAGATCCGCGTTCCGCTGAAGGAAGTGCATCTGAACCGCGCGCCGGCGCTGATCGAACTGCGTCATCTGGGCGAGCGCGAGATCGCCCGGCTCGGTCTCGACCTCGAACGGGTGCACGCCTACGCCCATATCTTGCGCGGCACGCCCGGGCTGGCCGAAAAGGTGCGGCAGGTCTACGCGCGGTCGCGCGGCACGCGCGATCCAGCCGATCCCGACCAGGCGCTGTACGACGGCTTCCCCGAGGACAGCGACCGCGCGCTGTTCGCCCAGGTAAGGCGCGCGCCGCCCGAGGCGCTGGCGCTCAATCATCCCGAGTTCCGCGCGCCGCGCTACAACGAATTGCTTTTCCGCTATCGCGCCCGCAACTGGCCGGAGACGCTCACGGCCGAGGAACGGTTGCGCTGGCAGGCCTACCGCGCCGCGCGGCTGGAAACCGACACCGGCCTGAGCGAATACACGTTCGACAGCTACTTCGCCGAGATCGATGCCCTGCGCCAGACGCGCGGCGGGGAGCCCGGCCTGACCGCCACCCTCGACGCCCTGCAGGCCTGGGGGCTGCGACTCAAGGACAGCGCGTGAACTACTTCGACAAGGATTCCTTCAAGTTCCTGCGCGATCTCGCGCGCCACAACGAACGCGCCTGGTTCCATGCCAACAAGGCGCGCTACGAGGCGGCGGTGCGCGATCCCTTCCTGGCGCTGATCGGCGATCTCGCCGAGCCGCTGGCGAAGGTCAGCGCGCATTACCGCGCCGATGCCAAGCCGCTCGGCGGCTCGCTGTTCCGCATCCAGCGCGACACGCGCTTCGCCAACGACAAGACGCCGTACAAGACGCACGCCGGGGCGCAGTTCTACCACGCGCGCGGCAGGAAGGCCGAAGCGCCGGTGTTCTATCTGCACCTGCAGCCGGGAGCGAGCTTCATCGGCGCCGGGCTGTGGCATCCGCAACCGGAGACGCAGCGCCGCGTGCGCGCCTTCCTGGCCGACAATCCCTCGGCCTGGAAGAAGGCGGCGCATGCGCCGGCCTTCACCCGCCGCTACGCACTCGAAGGCGATTCGCTCGCGCGTGCGCCGCGCGGGTTCGATCCGCAGCACGAACTGATCGAAGACCTCAAGCGCAAGGATTTCGTGGCCACGCGCGCGATCGACGACGAAACCATGCTCGGCCCGCGCCTGAAACAGGTCGTAGCCGAGGATTTCGCGCGGCTGGGGCCTTTCGTCGACTATCTGTGCGCCGCGTTGGACCTCGAGTTCTAGCGCGCCGCTATCATGGCGCGCATGTCCGACCGCGACCTGCCGTACTGGCGGCTCTCCTCGTTCTACTTCTGGTACTACGCGGTCATCGGGGCCTTCACCCCGTACATCGCGCAGTGGCTGCACGACCGCGGCGTCGACGCGCTGGCGATCAGCGCGATGCTGGCGCTGTGGTACGC
>CAMLOR010000275.1 GCA_946481615.1 uncultured Aquimonas sp. | reverse complement strand
AATTGGAGCCGATGAAGGCGCCGTCGGCGATCCTCGTCACCGACTTGTTCACGCCATCGTAGTTGCAGGTGATGGTGCCCGCGCCGATGTTCACGCCGGCACCTACTTCGGCATCGCCCAGATAGGTGAGGTGATTGGCCTTGCTGCCGCGGCCGATGCGCGTCTTCTTGGTTTCGACGAAGTTGCCCACGTGCGCGCCTTCCGCCAGTTCGGTGCCCGGACGCAGTCGCGCATACGGCCCGATCACGCAGGCGCCGCAGCTGGCCGCGCCGTCCAGATCGCAATGCGCGTGCACCACGGTGCCGGCGGCGAGCTGCACGTCGCGCAGGCGAGTGTACGGGCCGATCCTCACGCCGTCGCCGAGTTCGACGCGGCCTTCGACGATCACGTCGATGTCGATCTCGACATCGCGCCCCGCGATCAGCTCGCCGCGCAGATCGAAGCGCGACGGATCGGCGAAGCGCACGCCTTGCGCGCACAGGGCCTTCGCCGCGCGCTGCTGCCAGTGGCGTTCGAGCTGCGCCAGCTGCCACGCATCGTTGGCGCCGAAGGCCTCCATCGCGTCGGCACAGGGCACCGCGGCCGCGGGTTCGCCCTCGGCGGCGGCGAGCGCGAAGATGTCGGTGAGGTAGTACTCGCCCTGCGCATTCTCGTTCTTCAGCTGCGCGAGCCAGCCGCGCAGCTTCGCGGCATCGGCCGCGACGATGCCGGTGTTGATGGTGCGCACCTTGCGTTGCTGCTCGCTCGCATCCTTGTGCTCCACGATGGCGGCGACGTGGCCGGAGGCATCGACGATGACGCGGCCGTAGCCGGCTGGATCGTCGACGTCCGCGACCAGCACCGCGAGACCGCTCGCGCTCGCCAGCGCTTCGAGGCTCTGCGGCGTGAGCAACGGCACGTCGCCATACAACACCAGCACGCGCGCGCCGTCCGGCACGCCCGGCATCGCCTGCTGCACCGCATGCCCCGTGCCGAGCTGCCGCGCCTGCTCGGCCCAGGCCAGATCGCCCTGCGCCGCGAAGGCCTCGCGCACCTGCGCCCCGCCATGCCCGAACACCACATGCACCTTCACCGCGCCCAAGGCGCGCGCGGTATCGATCGCATGCCCCAGCATCGGCTTGCCCGCGATCTTCTGCAGCACCTTCGGCAGCGCCGAACGCATGCGCTTGCCCTCGCCTGCGGCGAGGATGACGACGTGTAGCGGTTTCTCGTTCATGTCACGAATCGTAGCGCTTTCGCGGGGGCTCGCGCCGGTGGCGGGATCGCGGGCACGCCTCGGGGCCGGCGAAAGCCATGCCGCTAGGCGCGTGTCTCGAGGCGATCACCCGCTCTTCCGAACACGCAGACGAAAACGCCGGCTTCTGCCGGCGTTTTGTTCGAAGCCTCAGTGCTTGAGGTTCTTGCGCAGCCTCTCGAGCGCCTGCATCTGCGCTGTGGCTTCCATGAGCCGCTGCTGCGCGGCGGCGAGGTCCTGCGCTTCGCCGCGGTTGGCCAGTGCGCGCTCGGCCTCTTCCTTGGCGGCCTTCACGGCGGCCTCGTCGAGATCTTTGGCGCGGATCGCGGTATCGGCTAGCACCGTCACCACCTGCGGCTGCACCTCGAGGATGCCACCGGAGACGTAGAAGAACTGTTCCTCGCCGTTCTCCAGGATCACGCGCACCTGGCCCGGCTTCAGGCGCGTGATGAGCGGGGCGTGGCGCGGCGCGATGCCGAGCTCGCCCATCTGGCCGGTGGCGACGACCATCGTCACCACGCCGTGGAAGATCTCTTCCTCGGCGCTGACGATGTCGCAACGGATCGTGGTCGACATGAGGATTCCTTAACCGACCTTCTTGGCCTTCTCGAACGCCTCGTCGATGCCGCCGACCATGTAGAACGCCTGCTCCGGCAGGTGGTCGCACTCGCCGTCGACGATCATCTTGAAGCCGCGGATGGTTTCCTTGAGCGTGACGTACTTGCCCGGCGAACCGGTGAAGACTTCCGCCACGTGGAAGGGCTGCGAGAAGAAGCGCTCGATCTTGCGTGCGCGCGACACGGCCTGCTTGTCTTCTTCCGACAGCTCGTCCATGCCGAGGATGGCGATGATGTCCTTGAGTTCCTTGTACTTCTGCAGCGTCGCCTGCACCTTGCGCGCGGTGTCGTAGTGCTCGTTGCCGATGACGTTCGGATCGAGCTGGCGCGAGGTCGAATCGAGCGGGTCCACGGCCGGGTAGATGCCGAGCGAGGCGATGTTCCGCGAGAGCACGACGGTGGCGTCGAGATGCGCGAAGGTGGTGGCCGGCGACGGGTCGGTGAGGTCGTCCGCGGGCACGTACACGGCCTGGATCGAGGTGATCGAGCCGGTCTTGGTCGAGGTGATGCGCTCCTGCAGCACGCCCATTTCCTCGGCCAGCGTCGGCTGGTAGCCCACGGCCGACGGCATGCGGCCGAGCAGCGCCGAAACCTCGGTGCCGGCCAGCGTGTAGCGGTAGATGTTGTCGACGAAGAACAGGATGTCGCGGCCCTTGCCGGTCTGCGGATCCTTGTCGTCGCGGAAGTACTCGGCCATCGTCAGGCCCGTGAGCGCGACGCGCAGGCGGTTGCCCGGCGGCTCGTTCATCTGGCCGTACACCATCGCCACCTTGTCGAGGACGTTGGAGTCCTTCATCTCGTGGTAGAAGTCGTTGCCTTCGCGCGTGCGCTCGCCGACGCCCGCGAACACCGACAGGCCCGAGTGCTGCTTGGCGATGTTGTTGATGAGTTCCATCATGTTGACGGTCTTGCCCACGCCGGCGCCGCCGAACAGGCCGACCTTGCCGCCCTTCGCGAAGGGGCACATCAGGTCGATCACCTTGATGCCGGTTTCCAGCAGCTCGTTGGCGGCGGCCTGGTCTTCGTACGTCGGCGCCGCGCGGTGTATTTCCCAATGATCCTTGGTCGACACCGGGCCGGCTTCGTCGATCGGGCGGCCGAGCACGTCCATGATGCGGCCCAGCGTTTCCTTGCCGACCGGCACCGAGATGGCCTTGCCGGTGTTGTTGGCGATCAGGTTGCGCTTCAGGCCGTCGGTGGAACCGAGCGCGATGGTGCGCACGATGCCGTCGCCCAGCTGCTGCTGCACTTCGAGCGTGATCTCGGTGCCTTCCACCTTGAGCGCGTCGTACACCTTCGGCACGTTCTCGCGCGGGAATTCGACGTCGACGACGGCGCCGATGATCTGGACGACTTTGCCCTGGTTGGTGACCGTGTTCATGAGTTTTCCTGCCGCTTCAATGTTGGATTCGTTGCCCGGATCGCCGGCGCGCAGGGCGCGCCGGCGAGGTGTTCAACGGTTCACTCGCATCCGAGCGCGGTGACCGTCTGGGAGAACTGTGCGTCGGCGGCCTTGCATGCGGCTTCGAGCTGGCCCGGATCGGGAATGGCTTCCCAGCCCTTCCTGACCTGCTGCATGCCCTGCCGCATCTGCTCGCCCGCCGCGCCGGCCTTGTCGTAGCAGGCTTCCGCCCGCTTCAGATAGGTCTCGCATGCCGCCGGCAGCCCGCCCGCCGCGCTCGTCGCGGCCCCGTCGTTCTCGCCGCAGCCCGTCAAGGCGACGGCGGCGGCGAACACCCACATCCAGTTTTTCGTTTTCATCACGGTTCCTTCGGTTGGTTGGTTTCCCCTGACCCGGAAACCAAACGCCGCAGGGAACCGTTTCGCGCCGTCAGACCGCGGCGGCGCCGCCCACGATTTCCGAGATCTCCTGCGTGATTGCGGCCTGGCGGGCCTTGTTGTAGATCAGGTTGAGCGTGCCGATCAGCTTCGTCGCGTTGTCGGAGGCGGCCTTCATGGCCACCATGCGCGCCGCGTGTTCCGAAGCCAGGTTCTCGAGCACCGCCTGGTACACCAGCGACTCGACATAGCGCTTGAGCACGTCGTCGAGCACCGATTCGGCGTCCGGTTCGTACAGGTAATCCCAGTCGTGGCGCGTCTCGAGCGTGCCCGAGGGCGGCAGGGGCAGCAGCTGGTCGAGCGTCGCCTTCTGCACCATGGTGTTGACGAAATCGTTGTACGCCAGCACCACGCGGTCGACCTTGCCTTCCGAGTAGTTGTCGAGCATCACCTTGATGACGCCGATCAGCTTCTCGAGCTGCGGCTTCTCGCCCAGGTGCGTGACCGAGCCCACCATGTTCACCTTCAGGCGGCGGAAGAACGCCGTCGCCTTCTGGCCGATGGTGACGACGTCGACTTCCGCGCCCTTGCCCTGCCACTCGCGCATGTCCGCCAGGATACGGCGGAACATCTGCGAGTTCAGGCCGCCGCACAGGCCGCGGTCGGTCGAGACGATGACGTAACCCACGCGCTTGATTTCGGCGCGCTCCTGCATGAAGGGATGCGTGTATTCCGAGTTCGCCTGCGCGATGTGGCCGATCATCTGCCGCATCAGGCGCGCGTACGGGCGCGAGGACTTCATGCGGTCCTGCGCCTTGCGGATCTTGCTCGCCGAGACCATTTCGAGCGCGCGCGTCACCTTGCGGGTGTTCTGCACGCTCTTGATCTTGGTCTTGATTTCGCGGCCGCCAGCCATGGGATCGGGTCCTTGCTCGCTTACCAGCTACCGGTGGTCTTGAACTCTTCGATGCCGCGGCGGAACGCGCCTTCGATGTCCTTGTCCCACTTGCCCGAGGCCACGATGTCGCTCATCAGCT
>CAMLOR010000274.1 GCA_946481615.1 uncultured Aquimonas sp. | reverse complement strand
GCTGCGCGCCGACGACGTGCTGCAGCGCAAGCTGCGCAGCCTGCCGAACGTCACCGTGCATGTGAGCGCGCAAACCACCGAAGTGCTGGGCGACGGCAACCGCGTGACGGGCCTGGTCTACAAGGATCGCGCCAGCGGCGCCGAACACCGCGTCGAGCTCGAAGGCATCTTCGTGCAGATCGGCCTGCTGCCCAACACCGAATGGCTGAAGGGCGCCATCGAGCTTTCGCCGCGCGGCGAGATCGTGATCGACGAGAAGGGCCACACCTCGCTACCGGGCGTGTTCGCGGCCGGCGATGCGACCACGGTGCCGTACAAGCAGATCGTGATCGCGATGGGTCAGGGCGCCACAGCCGCACTGTCGGCCTTCGACCACCTCATCCGCACCTCGGCGCCGTCGCAGGGCGACGCACCGCAGGCGCAGGCGGCCTGAGACCGGCATGAACCTGCGCGACCTGCGGTACCTCGTCGCGCTGGCCGACCACCGGCACTTCGGCAAGGCGGCGTCGGCGAGCTTCGTCAGCCAGCCGACGCTGTCCACGCAGATCAAGAAGCTCGAAGAGGAACTCGGCGTCGCGCTCGTCGAGCGTGCGCCGCGCCGCGTGATGCTCACACCGGTCGGCCGCGACATCGCCGAACGCGCGCGCGGCATCCTCGGCGCGGTCGACGAACTGAAGGAAAGCGCGCGCCGCACCCGCGATCCGGAAGCCGGTTCGGTGCGCCTCGGCCTCTTCCCGACGCTCGGCCCTTACCTGCTCCCGCATGTGGTGCCGAAGCTGCGCGAACGCTTCCCGCGCCTGGAACTGCTGCTGGTCGAAGAGAAAACCGAAGTCATCCTGCGCATGCTGCGCGAAGGCAAACTCGATGCCGGCGTGCTCGCACTGCCGTTGCACGACGACCACCTGCACGAAGAACTGCTGTTCGACGAACCCTTCGTGCTCGCCGTACCGCGCACGCACGCGCTCGCCACACGCGACAGCATCCGCGTGAAGGACCTCGCCAGCGAAAACCTGCTGCTGCTCGAGGAAGGCCACTGCCTGCGCGACCAGGCCCTGGACGTGTGCGAAATGGCCGGTGCCGGCGAGAAAACCGGCTTCCGCGCCACCTCGCTCGAAACCCTGCGGCAGATGGTGGCGGCGAACGTCGGCATCACCTTGCTGCCTTCGCTCGCCGTGCAGCCTCCCGTTCCGCACTCCGGCGCCATCGCGCTGGTGCCGTTCCGCGACCCGCCGCCGCACCGTCAGATCGCGATGGTCTGGCGCAAGACTTCCGCGATGGGCGAGTTCCTCGAAAAACTCGCCGGCGTGTTCCGCAGCGTACCGCCGACGCTGCTCAGCGCCCCAGCGCCTCGTACTTCGTGATCTGCTCGGCCTCGGCGGTGGCATCCGCGTCCCAAGCGCGGAAGGCCGGGGTGTTCAGGAGCGCATCGCGGTACGCCGCGCTCACCGGATCGCATTCGACGCCATAGCCGCGGAAACGCACGGCGACCGGCGCGAACATCGCGTCGACCAGGCCGAACCTGCCGCAAAGGAAGTCGCCGCCTTCGGAGTACTTCGAGCGCAGGTCGCGCCACAGTTGCTGCACGCGGTCGATGTCGCGCTGGGCATCGGCGTCCCAGCGGTAGGCGTCGGGGCGGCGGCGGCAGTTCATCGGCAGTTGCGCGCGCAGTGCGGCGAAGCCCGAGTGCATCTCGCAGGCGGCGCTGCGCGCATGGGCGCGCGCGCGGCGGTCGGCCGGCCAGCCGGCGCGGTCCAGATAGTGCTCGTTGACGTATTCGCAGATGGCGAGCGAATCCCACACCACGAGGCCATCGTCGTGCAGCACGGGCACGCGGCCGCTCGGCGACCAGCGCCCGATGCCGCTGCGGAATTCCGGCGTGTCGAGCGCCAGGCGCACCTCGTCGAAGGCCACGCCGAAATGCTTCAGGAAAATCCACGGCCGCAGCGACCAGGACGAGTAGTTCTTGTTGCCGATGACCAGCGTGAGCGACATGGGGCACCTCGATGGCGAGGCGCAGATGCTACAACGTCAGCGGCGGCGGCGGTTCCTCTTCCGGTGCCTGTCCGTAGCCGTACATCTGCGCCACCTGCACCTGATTGCGGCCGTTGCGCTTGGCCGTGTAGAGCGCCTTGTCGGCGCGTTCGACGATGCCGGCGGTCTCCTCTTCGCCCGGCAGGCGTCCGGCCACGCCGATGCTCACGGTGAAGCGCACTTTCTCGTGCCCGTTGTCGAGCCGCAGATGCGCGATCGACTGGCGGATGCGCTCGCCGAGCTGGCGCGCTTGGTCGGCGTTGTAGCCGGGCAAGATGACGAGGAATTCCTCGCCGCCGTAACGCACCAGCACATCGTCGGGCGCCAGTTCGCGCCGGATGGCGTCGGCGCTCACGCGCAGGCAGTCGTCGCCGACGGCGTGGCCGTGCTTGTCGTTGACCTGCTTGAAGTGATCCAGATCGACGAACAGCACGGCCAGCGGCTTGCGATCGCCGATGGCGCGCCGCAGCGCCTGTTCGAGCATCACATCGCCGTTGCGGCGATTGCCTGCGCCGGTGAGCGGATCGAGTTCGGCCTTGCGCTTGAGTTCGGCCTGGCTCGCGGCCTCGTCGGTGGTGGCGACGGCCTGTTTCAGGAATTCGGTGGCGAGCTTGAGTTCGGACGGCTCGAACTGCTCCCAGGGCGCGCGCTCGATCAGCAAGGCGCCCCAGCCCGGCACGGGCATCGGCATCGGCACCACCGCGAACAGGCCGCCGTCGGGATTGAGCACGGGCGCATCGGGTTCGGTCTGTTCGTCGAGCCGCGCCTGCACCGCGTTGCGCGAGCGGCACAGGCCCTTGAGCGTGCCGCCGCGCGCCGCCAGCAGGCGCGAGAAACGATCCTTGGCATCCATCGGCTCGCACATCAGCAGATCCAGCCCGTGATAGCCGAAGGCCACCACCGCCGAACCCTGCTGCGGCAGCAACTGGCGCAGCGCGCCGAGCAGCCGGCGGAAGGCCAGCCATTCCAGATCGCCGCCGGGCGAGGTGCTGCGCAACTGCTCGCGCAGGCCTTCGGTGAACTCGCGCCGCACCTGCTCCACCTGCAGGCTGGCGTCGGTCTGCTCCTTGAGCAGGCGCGCGCGGTCGCGCTGCTTGCGGAATTCCATCACGCGATCGGCCAGGCCGATCGACATCAGGAACAGGCAGAACGCGATGGCGATCTGGAAGCCGTAGAGCACGATCGCGTTCGGCGGCATCCAGCCCACCGCCAGCGCCACCCGCGCGCCCACCGCCAGCGACAGGATCAGCCACACGAGTGCATAGGCGCGCGCCAGCGTTTCGCCGCGCCGCCATGCCTGCAGCGCAAGCAGCACGATTGCCAGCGCCGTGGCGCACGCGAGCATGCCGGTGAGCATCTGCAGACGTGTCGTGAACGCATCGATATTGAGCAGGCACACGGCCGCCACGGCCGCCAGCGCGTACTCCGCCTGCCGCAGCCGGCGATCCAGCGGCGCCGCACTGCGGAGCAATTCCAGGAAATGGCGCGTGAAGCCCAGCGCCAGCGCGCAGCATCCGAGCGCCAGCGCATGCAGGCCGTCGCTGCCCCACCACGCGAACAGCGAAGGCCCCGGCACGCGGTACAGATGTCCGTTGATCGCGAACAACGTCACCAGCAAGCCGCCGGTGAGCGCCACGAACCACAGGTAGGCGCGTTCGCGCAGCGCCAGGTACAGCGCGAAGGCCGACAGCATCAGCACGAACACGGCGGCGTAGCTGGCGCTGGTGACGGCGGCGATGCGGCGGTCGTGCGCGCGGAACTCGGAAGCGCGCAGCAGCCGCGGCGCCAGGTTCATGCGCGTCATGCCGCGCACCTGCGCGTAGTGGACGCGCGGCTCGGACGTCAGGCCCGGCAGCGCGAAGGCGAAACTGTCCGGCGACAACGTGCCCCCCGGCATCGGCTCGAAGAAGCCGTCGATGGGACGCTGCCAGGTGCCGTCAGGGCGCGGCAGGTAGAGCGCGATGCGATCCAGATCGATGCGATCGAACGCCAGCACCCAGACATCCTGCGCGGGCGCCGCCAGCGTCAATCGCAACCAGAAGGTGCGCTCGGGTCCGCCCTGCAACAGCACATGGCCTTCGGGGCGGGTACGGAACTGGGCGTCGTACTCGCCCGCCAGCACGTCCCCGGGCGCCACCTCGACGCCGACGGTCTCGAAGACTTCGAGCTGCAGCGGCGGCGCCTGCGCCATCGATCGCGCGCCCGGCAGCAGGCAAGCCGCGAGCAGCGCCAGCGCCCAGGCGCTGCGCCATCCCCGGCCCGCTACTGCGGAGCGACCCATCGGCAAGCTCCTTCCAAGCCCGGTTACAGTCTGACGCCGCATCGGCGCAGGTCAATGCCGCCGATCGGGCCGCCGTGCGCGTTACGCCGGTTCCGGCTCGGGATCCCAGCCCGGATCGGCGATCGGCCGCGCCCGCTCCGAGTCCAGACTGCGCACCACCGTTTCCGCTTCGGGATACTTCGATTCGGGCACGCAGACCGCCACCAGCCCCATGGTCGGCAGATCGCCGATCGCGCCCGTGAGGTACTCGCCCTTCACGAAGGCGGGGATGCCCTGCTGCTCCAGCAGCCCCTTCACGAGATGGGCATCGATGATGTTCTCGGCCTCGTAGACGACGCGCATCCCGGCATCCCGGC
>CAMLOR010000273.1 GCA_946481615.1 uncultured Aquimonas sp. | reverse complement strand
TCGCCCAGGCCGCCGATCTCGATCACCACGCGGTCGATCTCGGCCGCGGTGAGGCTGGTGTAGGGCCGGTTTTCGCACAGCTGCAGATAGGGCGAGCCGTCCAGTTCGGACACCGCCAGGTAGCCCACGCGCTGCTCCCAGTTGAAGGTGAGCGCGCGGCGCGCGTCGATGCCCGTCATCGGTGCGATGGCGGTGGACACGCGCAGGTATTTGCGGCCGTCGTCGCCTTCGAGCTCGGCCAGGAAGATGCCCTGGTGGCGCGTGCCCTGTTCCAGCGTGAGTTCCACGCCGATCAGATAGGGATCGTTGGTGCGCACGGTGTAGTGCGAAACGGCGTGGGCGCGGATCTGTTCGAAGTTTTGCATCCGGCTATTCTACCAGCCCATGGACGCCGACACCGCCCGCCGGAAGATCCTCGCCGAAGTGTGCCGCGTGCCCGCCGGCCGCGTGGCCAGCTACGGCGAGATCGCCCGCCGCGCCGGGCTGCCCAAGCGTGCGCGCCTGGTGGCGAAGGTGCTGTCCTCGAACGAGGACGACGACCTGCCCTGGCACTGCATCCTGCGCGCCGATGGACGCATCGCGTTTCCGCCGCGCTCGGCGGGGTATCGCGAGCAATCGGCGCGACTCAAGGCCGAAGGGGTGAAGCTGCGGGCCGGGCGCGTGCTGCTGGAGAAGCGCGACGAATCGGATCTCGATGCGTTCCTGTGGCGGCCGGAGTGACGGCCCCCATCCCGGCCTTCCCCCGCGAGCGGGGGAAGGAGAATTGCGGTGCACATCACTTCCCCTTCCCCCGCTCGCGGGGGAAGGCCGGGATGGGGGTCAGGCCCACCCGAACAGCTTGAGCATTTCCACCAGCAGATAGGCCACGCCGCCCGCCGCCGGAATGGTGAGCAACCAGGCCCAGATCATGCGCTCGACCACCGTCCACTTGATGGCGTTGGCGCTCTTGGCCGTGCCTACGCCCATGATGGCGGCGCTGATGTTGTGCGTGGTCGACACCGGAATGCCCAGCGTCGAAGCCAGCGTGATGACCGAGGCCGCGCTGGTCTCGGCCGCGAAGCCGTGGATGGGATGCAACTTCACCATCTTGTGGCCCAGCGTCTTGATGATGCGCCAGCCGCCGGCCGCGGTGCCGGCCGCCATCACGAGCGCGCAGGTGACCTTGATCCAGGTGTCGATGTCGTTGTTGGCGAGCGCGGTATCCGACGGATGCAGGAAGGCCAGCCACGATGGCAGATCGTCCAGCGTGCCCACGCTCTGCGCGCCGATCAGCGCCAGCGCGATCACGCCCATGGTCTTCTGCGCGTCGTTGGAACCGTGCGCGAAGCCCATGTAGCCGGCCGAGAGGATCTGCGCCTTGCCGAAGAAAGCGTTGACCCAGCGCGGCCGCGCCATGCGGGCCAGCGGCCCGCCGGTTTTCGACATGCCGGCGATGATGGCGAACAGCAGGCCCATCACCGCGAAACCCATCGCGAAGCCCATGAGCGGCGAGGAGAACATCGGCACCACCACTTTCCACAGCAGGCCCGCCCCCTTCCAGAACGGCTCGGCCGGCTGCGACCAGATGATCGATTGCCAATTGGTGCCCGAGGCCGCCAGCGCGGCGCCGCACAGGCCGCCGATCAGCGCGTGGCTGCTCGAGGACGGCATGCCGATGTACCAGGTGATGAGGTTCCACACGATGCCGCCGGACAGCGCGCAGATCAGCACCTGCGAGGTGAAGACGTAGACCTCGGCGTCGATCAGGCCCGAGGAGATCGTCTTGGCGACCGCCGTCCCCCACAGCGCGCCGACGAGATTGGTGGCGGCCGCCAGGACCACCGCCTGGCTGGGCGAGAGCACCTTGGTCGCCACCACGGTGGCGATCGAGTTGGCGGTGTCATGGAAGCCGTTGATGTACTCGAACACCAGCGCGGTCAGGATGACCAGCAGGACCAGGGTCAGCACGGCACGTGCCTCAGGAGTTCTTGAGCACGATGTGGTAGGCGACGACGCCCGCCTCTCGGCAGCGGTCGATGGCCTTTTCGAGGAGTTCGAAGAAATCCTTGACCAGCAGCACCTGCAGCCCGTCGTACTTGCCCGAGTACAGGTCGCGGTACATCTCGAGGATCAGGCGGTCGGCTTCGGCTTCCACGCCGCGCAGGCGGTCGTAGAGATCCTTCATGCTGTCCAGCCGCATGCGGCGCAGATCCTTGACCATGTCCAGCACCAGGCTGGCGGCCTGTTCCACCATCTCGCCGCGCGGGCCGAAATCGATCTGCGAAAGCTTGTCGCTGGCCAGCGCGTAGCGATCGGCGAATTTCTCGATGGTCTTGGGAATGCGGTAGATGGCATTGCCCAGCGCCTCGATGTCCTCGCGTTCGAGCGCGGTGACGAAGGTGTTCACCAGTTCGCGGCTGATCTCGTCGGAGATCTGCTTTTCCTTCTGCCGCGCGAGCTTGAACTCCGTGAGCGTGGCCTCCGAGCCGCCGGTCTTGAGCAGCGCGCGCAACGCCCGCGAACTCTGCAGCGCGGCTTCGGCCGCCGCTTCGAGCAGCCCGTAGAACTTGTCGCCCTTGCCGAAGATGGTCTGGAGGGAAAACATGCAGTAGCGCCCGTCGTGAAATATTGCCTATGTTAACCGCACCCACCGGAATAGGCTGCCCCGATGACGCTCGACCTGACCTCGCACTGGGTGGGATGGACCGCCCTCGCCGTCTTCGTCGCCGCCTATGCCTTCGTGGTGCTGGAAGAACGGCTGCACCTGCGCAAGTCCAAGCCCGTGATGCTGGGCGCGGCCCTGATCTGGGCGCTGATCGCCTGGCACACCGCAGGCAGCGAGACGGCGCCGGAGGCCTTCCGCCACATCTTCCTGGAGTTCGCCGAGCTCTTCTTCTTCCTCATCGTGGCGATGGCTTATGTCGCCGCGATGACGGAACGCAATGTCTTCGAGGCGCTGCGCGCCGAGCTGCTCAAGCGCAACCTGGGTTATCGCGCGCTGTTCTGGATCACCGGCGTCATCGCCTTCTTTCTTTCGGCGGTGCTCGACAACCTCACCACGGCGCTGATCATGGGCGCGGTGGTGCTGGCGGTGGGCGCGGGCAACAAGCGTTTCGTGGCCCCGGCCTTCATCAACCTGGTGGTGGCGGCGAACGCCGGCGGCGCCTGGAGCGCCTTCGGCGACATCACCACGCTGATGGTATGGCAGGCGCAGAAGGTCGAGTTCTTCGAGTTCTTCGCGCTGTTCGTGCCTTCGCTGGTGAATTGGCTGGTGCCCGCCGCCTGCATGCATTTCGCGCTGCCGGCCGGCGGCCCGCCGCAAGCGGTCGACGACGCCGACATCCGTCCCGGCGGCCTGGTGATCTGCGCGCTGTTCGGCATCACCATCGCCATCACGGTGACCGGCAAGCAGATGCTGCACATGCCGCCGGTGTTCGGCATGATGGCTGGCCTCGCGCTGCTGCAGCTCTTCGGCTACTTCGTGCGGCGCCGCGAGCATCGCCTGCTCGAGCCCGACACCGCGCGCTTCAGCGTGTTCGACGTGATCGCGCGCGCCGAGTGGGACACGCTGCTGTTCTTCTACGGCGTGCTGCTGTGCGTGGGCGGGCTGGCCACGATGGGCTATCTCGAATGGGCCTCGACCGCGCTCTACGGCAACCTCGGCAACACCTGGAGCAACGTCGCGCTGGGCACGATCTCGGCGGTGGTGGACAACATCCCGATCATGTACGCCGTGCTGCAGATGAGCCCCACCATGGACCACGGCCAGTGGCTGCTGATCACCCTCACCTGCGGCGTGGGCGGCAGCCTGCTGTCGGTCGGGTCGGCCGCCGGCGTGGCGCTGATGGGCGCCTCGAAGGGCCAGTACACCTTCATGAGCCACCTGCGCTGGACCTGGGCCGTCGCGCTCGGCTACGTGCTTTCCATCTTGGTGCACCTGGGGTGGAACGCCCGCTTCTTCAGCGGCGGCGCGTGAGGCGGCTGTGGCATAGTTGCGGCTTCCATGACCCTAGAAATCGTCATCGTCGCGCTGCTGATCCTGGTCAACGGCTTCTTCGCCCTGTCCGAGATGGCGGTGGTGACGGCGCGCAAGCCCAAGCTCAAACAGCTCGCCGGTGAAAGCCGCCGTGCGCAGACCGCGCTGGAGCTGGCCGAACACCCCGAGCGCTTCCTTTCCACCGTGCAGGTGGGCATCACGCTGATCGGCATCCTGAACGGCGTGTTCGGCGGCGCGGTGATCGGCGCGCGCCTGGCGCAGTGGATGGAACGCTTCGGCTGGGATCACGACCTCACCCAGGGCGTGGGCACGGCGATCAGCGTCACGCTGATCACCTACTTCAGCATCATCTTCGGCGAGCTCGTGCCCAAGCGCATCGCGCTGCTGGCGCCGGAGGCCATCGCCTCCGTGGTGGCGGTGCCGATGCGCCTGATCAGCAAGGCCACCGCGCCCTTCGTGTGGCTGCTATCGGTGTCCACGCGCCTGCTGTTGCGTCTGTTCCGGCTGGAACGTCGCGGCGACACGAAAGTCTCGGAGGAAGAGATCCGCCTGCTGGTGGCGGAGGGCCACGAACAGGGCCTGATCGACGACGACGAACGCAACATGATGAACCGCGTGATGCGCCTGGGCGACCGCACCGCGGCCAGCCTGATGACGCCGCGCGTGCGCATCGCCTGGCTGGACGCCGCCGCCAC
>CAMLOR010000272.1 GCA_946481615.1 uncultured Aquimonas sp. | reverse complement strand
GGGCCGGCGTTGTTCGGCAGCTTCTTTTCCAGCGTGACGGTGTCGCCCACTTTGGCCGCTTGCAGTTCCTTGATGCCGGCGATCAGGAAGCCCACCTCCCCGGCGTTCAGCACGTCGCGTGACTGCGACTTGGGCGTGAACACGCCGAGTTGTTCCAGGGGGTACACCGCGTTGGTCGCCATCATGCGGATGCGGTCGCCCTTGCGCAGGGAACCGTCGACCACCCGCACGAGCATCACGACGCCAACGTAGTTGTCGAACCAGCTGTCGATGATCATGGCGCGCGGCGGGCCTTCGGCTTGCCCCTTGGGCGGCGGCATGCGCGTGATCACGGCTTCAAGGATGTCGTCGATGCCCTCGCCGGTCTTGGCCGAGCAGGGGATGGCATGACTCGCGTCGATGCCGATGACGTCTTCGATCTCTTCCTTCGCGCGGTCGGGATCGGCCTGCGGCAGGTCCATCTTGTTGAGGACCGGCACCACTTCGACATGCAGGTCGAGCGCCGTGTAGCAGTTGGCCACGGTCTGCGCCTCGACACCCTGGCTCGCATCGACCACCAGCAACGCGCCCTCGCATGCGGACAGCGAGCGGCTCACCTCGTACGAGAAGTCGACATGGCCCGGCGTATCGATCAGGTTGAGGTCGTAGGTCTTGCCGTCGCGGGCCAGGTACTGGAGTGCCGCCGTCTGCGCCTTGATGGTGATGCCGCGCTCGCGCTCGATGTCCATCGAATCGAGCACCTGCGCCTCCATCTCGCGGTCGGACAGGCCGCCGCAGCGCTGGATCAAGCGATCGGCCAACGTCGACTTGCCGTGGTCGATGTGGGCAATGATCGAGAAGTTTCGGATGTGGTCCATGCAGTGTGCTGATCTGCGGTTCGCCGGGGGTTCGAACCGGTCAGTGCGGCTCGGCGCGAACGGGCATCACGGGTGTGATGCGGAGGCAGACGCCCTTCGGATGAAGCTAAAAAAAAGGCACGTCCAAAGAGGAGACGCGCCTTCCAACAAAACGTATGGCAACTGCTTGTTGGGCCTTCATTGTAGCCAAAACCTACCCGCCGGAAACGGCGCCGTTGCTTGTTTTCCGGCCGTTGCGGTGCACCAACAAGACTCTTTTATTAACAGCTTATCCACAACTTGCCAGGCGCTGTAGCGCAACCGGGACATCCCTGATTGCCGCGTCAATTCCAGCTTAAAGCGCTGACGATCCGGCCCGATTCTAACCGCCAGCTGTGCGAATCCAGAGCTACTCCGGAGTTAGTGAGCGATAACAAACATTCACTCCAGCAACAACGGCAAAGCGTGCAAGTCAGCGTGCCGCCGCCGGCCGGCATCCGCCCGGACACGCTTCCACGATGCGGAAAGACCTGGCGTGACGGTCGGTTAGCGGGTCGGGCGAATGACGAGGTAGTTCACCCATTCGCCACGCCGGACCATCACGCTCACTGCGCGCGACTTCTCCGCCTTGGCCGCCACCGCCAGGAATTGCTTGAGATCGGTGATCTCGGTGTTGTCGAGCGTCAGGATCACGTCGCCCTCGCGCAGGCCGGCGCGGGCCGCCGCACCGTCGACAGCGTCGACCCGCACGCCGCCGCGGATCTTCAATTCGCGCCGCTGCGCCTCGGTGAGTTCGCTCACGGACAGCCCCAGCGCCGACTTTGTCGCGGGATTCGGTCCGCCCTCGCCTTGCGCCGCGCGGCTCGGTGGGTCCGCCTCGAACTCGGCCACGGTCACGGTCAGGTCGCGGTAGTCCCCGCGCCGGAAGACCTGGAGCTTGATCCTGCTGCCCGGCTTGATGCCGCCGATGAGGCGCGGCAGGTCGGCCGAGCTCTCGATGGACTTGCCGTCGACCTTCGTGATGATGTCGCCCGCTTCGATGCCGGCCTTCTCGGCAGGCCCGCCCGATTCGGCGCCGCGCACCATCGCGCCGACGGGCCGGCCCAGGCCGATCGACTCGGCGACTTCCTTGGTGACCGGCGCAATGGTGACGCCGATGCGCCCGCGCACCACGCGCCCCGTGCTGCGCAGCTGGTCCGCGACCCGCATCGCTTCGTCGATCGGGATCGCGAATGCGATGCCCATGTAGCCGCCGGACCGGCTGTAGATCTGGGAGTTGATGCCCACGACCTCGCCGCGCAGGTTGATCAGCGGACCACCCGAGTTGCCGGGATTGATCGCCACGTCGGTCTGGATGAACGGCAGGTAGTCGCCGGTCTCCCGCCCCTTTGCGCTGACGATGCCGGCCGTCACGCTGTTCGCGAGGCCGAAGGGCGAGCCGATCGCCATCACCCACTCGCCCACCTTCAGGCGCCCCACGTCGCCGATGCGCACCGCAGGCAGGCCGGTGGCATCGATCTTCACGACGGCGACGTCGGTGCGCTTGTCGTGCCCGACGATGCGCGCCTTGAACTCGCGTTTGTCGTTCAGCGTCACCAGCACCTCGTCCGCACCATCGACGACGTGGGCGTTGGTCATCACGATGCCGTCGCTGCTCAGGATGAAGCCGGAGCCCACGCCGCGCTGCTGCGGCTCGTCATCGCCGCCGCGCGGGCCGCCACGCCCGCCGGGCAGCGGGATGCCGAAGCGGCGAAAGAACTCCTCCAGATTCGGATCCACGCCTCCCCGCTCGGCCCCCCCAGACCCGCGGGCGCGCTCCAGCGTTCGGATGTTCACCACGGAAGGTCCGACGCGCTCGGCCAGTTCTGTGAAGTCGGGCAACTCTACGCGCGCCTGCGCCAGGCCGGCCGTCGGCAGCATCGGCCCGAGCAGGCTGCCAAGCAGCAGGGCGCGCCAGACGAAGCGCCGGTGCAGGAATGAAGTACTCATGGGCGGGGAACTCCGGGGTTCGATCGAATGAGCCTGGGGGAGGCAACTGTCGGCGGCACGCATGCGCGGACCCGACGAGCAACCTCACCCCTCACGGACGGCGCTGCAGCATCAACTCGAACTGCTGGATGGTCGCCATGGGAACGTCCCCGACGATCGTGATCCACCAGTCACCGTGCCGATTCATCAGCGTGTTTGTCGCGCCAAGCACCGTGCGCATCGCCTTGTGCCGCTGGGCATCGAAACGCTCGACGAACACGGAGACGTGGGTCAGGCCGTCCGAGAAGACCGACTGAAGGACCGGCATCTCGGTCGCCGTCTCGCTGGCCGCGTCCAGGGGCCGCTTGGTGCAGCTGACCAGATGGAAGCCTGCGGGCGGCGCTTTCAGCGACCAGCCCTCGGCATCGAGCTGCGTCGATACCGCCTCCGGACGCACGATCCGGTAGCCATCGAGCTTGCGCTTCATCGGCTTGAGCACCAGGTCGGGGGGCAGCTTGCCGCCGATCGCCAACTGGATGAAGGCCGAAGACTCGAGCACGTCGCCGCGTGGCCCGAGCACTTCCGTGCGCAGCAGCAGGCCGCTTTCGCGCTCCGCCCAAAGTCGCTGGGCATAGCGCAACCCGTCACGCGGCTTGAGCAGCAACACCTCGGCCTCATGGTCCGCCACGCGGTCGCTGCCCATGGACCGCACTTCATAGCTGTCGACTGCGCGCTGGCTGCCCACCGGCAGGGCCGGGAACTCGGCCCGGGTATCGATCTGCTCGACCACCGCCACCTTGGTTTCAGGCATCAAGGTCAGCACCGAACCGTTGTGGCGGAACTGCTGGCGCCGCGGCCCGTCGAGCACCTCGATGCGCTCGTACCGCTCGCGCCCGTGGACGATGTGCAGCACGCGCGAACTGGACACGTGCCCGCCGGCGCTGAATGCCATGGTGCCCTGGTAGCTGCGGTTGATCGCAGCCTGGTGGATGCGCGTCAGCCACACCGCGGGATCACCACCCGCTTGCGCGGCAGCCAGCACGCTGCACGACAGCAGCGCCGCCCCGACGCCGAACCGCACCAGGTCGCGGCGGTCCCCCGCTCTCACGGCGCTCACTTGGCTTCGAGCACGACGTTGTCGACACTGCGCGCAAGCGCGCCCGGGACCTGGACCGACACCGTGTTCGATACCTTGCGGTGCGCCGCGAGATAGCGATCGAGCCGGGCGTCGCGAATGACCTGTCGGTTGACCACCAAGGTGTCCGCCGCCGTGCCACCCGCGACCAGGGCGCCCTGCCCGCCTTCCTGCGGCGCGGCGCCACGCAGGATCACCAGCACGCCCGCCACCGCGACGAAGCCAGCCGCCACCGCGGCGGGCGCCACCAGGCGCTGCCGCCATCGCCGCTCGCCGCCGTGACGCCCCGGCGCCAACGGAACCGGCTCGGCCGCCAGCTTGCCGCGCAATGCGGTCAAGAAGGCCTCGTCGTGCGCCGGCTGCACGGCCAGTTCATCGGACCGGAGCACGTCGCCGATCAAGTGGTAGGCGTGCCAGCACTCGCGCGCCTGCGCATCGGAGCGCCACGCGGCAAACGCGCCATCCAGTGATGCGTCATCCACACGCCCGTCCATCAGGGCCGACAAGGACTGGCGCATCGCGTCCGAGGGAGAACCCGAGCTCGAGCTGTTGTTCAGCATGATCTGTGTCCGATTACGTCGACCGCGCCGGCTGCCGGCGCTACACCCTTCACCATCGATCCCCCTCGCGTGTGTCGAGCAGCGGCCGCAACCGCTGGGCGATCGCCTCCCGTGCCCGGAATATGCGCGAGCGCACCGTTCCGATCGGGCAGTTCATCATCTCGGCAATCTCTTCATAGCTGAGGC
>CAMLOR010000271.1 GCA_946481615.1 uncultured Aquimonas sp. | reverse complement strand
CTCGCAGCTTTCGCAGGCCGAGGCCGCGTTGCTCGCGGTGCTGCCGCAGGCGCCGAGCCGCCTGCGTCCCGACCGCGCTCCGCAAGCGGCGCAGCGCGCACGCGACAAGGTCATCGATCGCCTCGCGGCGCAAGGCGCGCTCACGCGCGCGCAGGCCGACGACGCGAAACTCGAAGCGGTCGCGGCGCGCCAGTTGCAGCCGCCGCTGCACGGCGCCCTGCTCGCGCAGCGCCTGCGCGAAGCCGCGCCGCGCGAGCGCGAGATCCGCAGCACGCTCGATTTCGAACTGCAGCGCCGGCTCGAAGCGCGCGTGGCGGACTGGGTGGCGCGCCTGCCGCCTCGCACCTCGGCCGCCGTCGTGGTGGCCGACACCCGCACGCTCGAAGTGCGCGCCTACGTGGGCGCGGCGCGCTTCGGCGACGACGCCAGCTACGGCCACCTCGACATGGTGCAGGCCTTCCGCTCGCCCGGCTCCACGCTCAAGCCCTTCCTCTACGGCCTGGCGCTCGACGAAGGCCTGATCCATTCGCAAAGCCTGTTCGTCGACGCCCCGCAAGGCTTCGACGGCTATCGCCCCGGCAATTTCGACGGCCACTACCGCGGCCCGGTGGGCGCGACGCAAGCGCTGCAGCAATCGCTCAACGTGCCTGCGGTGGCGCTGCTCGACGCGCTGGGCGAAGCGCGTTTCGCCGCGCGCCTGGCGCACGCGGGATTGCCGCTGCGCCTGCCGCGCGGCGCCGAACCGAATCTGGCGATGATCCTGGGCGGCACGGAAGCGCGGCTGGAAGATCTGGTCGGCGCCTATTCCGCCCTGCATCGCGAAGGCATGGCGGCCGCGCTGCGCTTCCGCACCGGCGAGCCGCTGCGCGAACGCCGCCTGCTGTCGCCGGGCGCGGCGTGGATCGTGCGCGAGATGCTGCAATCGGCACCGCGCCCGGGCGAGTTGTCGGAGCGCATCGACACCGCGCGCCGCGGCGATCTGGCCTGGAAAACCGGGACGAGCTACGGCTTCCGCGATGCCTGGGCGGTCGGTGCGTCCGCGGGCGCGACGATCGGCGTGTGGATCGGCCGCCCCGACGGTACGCCGCTGCCGGGCCAGTACGGCGCGGTCACCGCGCTGCCGTTGCTGCTGACGGTCGCCGACAACCTGCCGCGTTCATTGCGCGCCGTGCCGTCGCCGATGCCCGCGTCGGTGGCGAAGGTCGCGGTCTGCTGGCCGCTCGGCCGGGCTGCGTCGGAGACCCTGCCGCAGCATTGCCACCGCAGGCGCGAAGCCTTCGTGCTCGACGGCACCGTGCCGCCCACGCTTGCCGTCGCCGAGGAAGCGCAGCCGCCGCGCCTGATCGGCTATCGCCACGATGCCCGCAGCGGGTTGCGCCTTTCCGACGCCTGCCACGCGACGCACGCGTCCGCGCTCGCCGAGTACGCGCGCTGGCCCGCCCTCGCGTACCCGTGGCTCGACGGCCGCGAACGCCGCCTCGCCTCGCTGCCGGCGCTTTCGCCCGACTGCAGCGAACGCCGCGAACCGAATGCGGCTCTGCGCATCGCCGGCGTGATCGACGGCACCGTGCTGCGCCGCGCCCCGCGTTCGCCGATCCCGCCGCAGCTCACGCTGCGCGCGCTGGGCACGCGCGAAACCGTCAGCTGGATGCTCGACGGCCGCCTGCTCGGACGCACCGTGGCGGATGCGCCGCTGCTCGCCACGTTCGAGGACGCGGGAACGTCGCGGCTTCTGGCCGTGGATGCGCAGGGCCGCTACGCTTCGGCGGACCTGAAGATCCTTCCCTGAGCGAGGAGCTTGCGATGAGAACGTGGTCGAATCGCGCGGTCGCCGTCGTATTCGCGGGCGGTGTGATCGCGGGTCTTGCGGTGCCGGTGCTGGGCAACCCTTCCGGCTCGAAAGTGACGAACCTGCTGACGGACGCCTTGTCGGCCGAGTTCACGCCCGATCGCGAAGTGCTCATCGATCTGGTCGAGATCCCGCCCAACCGGAAACTCGACTGGCATTGGCACCCGGGCGAGGAATTCCACTATTACCTCGAAGGCGACGCGGTGATCGAACGCGAAGGCGCCGCGTCCATCGTCGGCAAGCCCGGCACCGCGGGCCATGTGGAATTCAAACAGCACCACCAGGCCAGCGCCGGCCCGCGCGGCGCGAAGATCCTGGTGTTCCGGGTGCATACGCGCGGCGAGCCCTGGCGCTACCTCGACGAGACCCATCCCCACTGAAGCGAAGACTCAGCGGCGCTCGAGCAGCGTGCGCAACACCGGCAGCGTCGTCACGTCGTCGACACCCTTGAAGGCGGCCACCGTTTCGCGCAGGTCGGCCAGTTCGCCCGCGGTTCCGACCTGCACCAGCACCGCCAGATCGACCTCGCCGGCCAGCGAATCGGCGCGCAGCACGGCCGGTAGCGCCGCCAGCGACGGCAACACGTCGTCGCAGGAAAAACCCTCGGCGTAGCGCAGCCAGAACCAGGCCTGCATCGCGCGGCCGTCGCCGCCCAGCCGCACGGTGTACTGCGCGATCACGCCGTGCGCTTCGAGCCGCGCCAGGCGCTCCTGCACGGCGGAGCGCGACAGGCCCACGGCCTTGGCGAGCGCCACCGTCGGCGTGCGCGCGTCGTCCTGCAGCAGCGCGATCAGCTTGCGGTCGATGGCGTCGAGCGTCTTCATCCCGGCATTCTGCCGGGTTGAGACCGGCGCTCGCCAGCACGCAGCATGCGCGTACTTTGCACGGAGAACGACGCATGCGATTCGATGCCCGCACGGCCCTCATCCCGATCGACGTCCAGCAGGGTTTCGACTACCCCGGCTGGCCGTCGCGCAACAATCCCGCGATGGAAGCCAACGGCCAGCGCCTGCTCGCCGCCTGGCGCGCCGCGGGGTTGCCGCTGATCCACGTCCGCCACGATTCGATCCACGCGAATTCGTCGCTGCATCCCGCGCACCCGGGCAATGCGTTCCGCCCGGGCTTCGAGCCGCGCGACGGCGAGCCGGTCGTGAGCAAATCGGTGAATGCCGCCCTGATCGGCACCGATCTGGACCTGCGCCTGCGCAGGCTCGGCGTGACGCGCCTGGTGCTGTTCGGCATCAGCACCGACATGTGCGTTTCGACCACGGCGCGGGTGGCCGCGAACATGGGCTACGAGGTGATCGTCGTGGGCGATGCCTGCGCCTGCTTCGAACTCGGCGGCATCGCGGCGGACGATATCCATCGCGCGCATCTGGCCACGCTCGGGTTCGAGTTCGCCACCGTCATGGGTACGCGCGAGGTGGTGGCGGCGTTGTCGCAGGCGGCGGGTGTTGCCGCTGCCTGAAGCCGCGGCTCCCACGCCACCTTCCGTCATTCCCGCCGTCATTCCCGCGCAGGCGGGAATCCAGCGACTTGCGCTGCGCCGGCAAGAGCGAAGTCGCTGGGTTCCCGCCTGCGCGGGAACGACGGGCGACTATTGCACCTGAGTTCCCGCCTTCGCGCGAGCGACGAGCTTCGTCGCCGCGCGCTCAGGCTTCGAAGAAGCGCACGCGCCGCGTGATGCCGCAGGCCAGTTCGTAGCCGATGGTGCCGGCATGCGCCGCCACGTCCTCGATCGGCAGCCCGCGGCCCCAGAGCACGACGGGATCGCCGACTTTCGCCGCAGGCAGGCCGCGCAGGTCGATGGCGAGCAGATCCATCGACACGCGCCCGCAGATCGGAGCCCGCCTGCCATTCACCAGCACCTCGGTGCCGGCCCCCGCATGGCGCGGATAGCCGTCGCCGTAGCCGATGGCCGCAATGCCCACCGGCATGTCCTCGGGGCAGGAATACGCGCCGCCGTAGCCGACCGGCTCGCCCCGGGCGATGCGGTTGATGGCGATCAGGCGCGTGGACAGTGTCATCGCCGGTTCGAGGCCGAAGTCGCGTCCGCATTTGCCGGCGACCGGCGACAATCCGTAAAGCGCGCCGCCCGGCCGCACCCATTCGCGATGCGCGGCGGGCCAGCCCAGCACGCCGGCGGAATTCGAGAGCGAACGCTCGCCTTCGAGCCCCTGCGTGGCGACCTCGAACGCGGCGATCTGCTTCGCCGTCGCATCGGCCTCGAATTCGTCGGAGCGCGCGAAATGCGTCATCAGCGCGATGTCCGGGTCGACGTTGCGCAGTACGCGCAGCCTCGCGTGCAGCGACTTCGCCCGCGACGGCGCGAACCCGAGGCGATGCATGCCGGTATCGAGCTTGAGCCACACGCGCAGCGGCGCACCCTCGCCTTCGGCCTCCAGCATTTCGATCTGGGCGTCGTGGTGCAGCACCGATTCGACGTCCAGGCGCCGCATCAAAGACAGATCGCCCGGTTCGTCGAAACCCGAGAGCAGCACGATGCGCTTGGACAGCCCGGCCGCGCGCAGGCGCTCGGCATCGGAGAGCGCGGCCACGCCGAAGGCATCGGCGCCTTCGAGCGCATGCGCCACGCGCTCGAGGCCGTGGCCGTAGCCGTCGGCCTTGACCACGGCCATCACCCGGCTTTTCGGGGCCAGTTCCCGGATGCGCGCCAGGTTGTGGCGCAGGGCGTCGACGTGGATCGTCGCGCTGGTGGGTCGACTCATTCGATGGAGCCTGCGTAACTCTCGGAAGCGTAATTGTCGAAGCGGGTGAACTGACCCTGGAAGGCCAGCTTCACCGTGCCGGTGGGGCCATTACGTTGCTTGCCGATGA
>CAMLOR010000270.1 GCA_946481615.1 uncultured Aquimonas sp. | reverse complement strand
TGGCCGATCTCACGGGCATGGAGATCTCCAACGCCTCGCTGCTCGACGAAGGCACCGCGGCCGCCGAAGCGATGACGCTCGCCAAGCGCTCCTCGAAATCGAAGTCGAACGTGTTCTTCGTGTCCGAACGCGTGCATCCGCAGACGCTGGAAGTGTTGCGCACGCGCGCCGAGCCGCTGCAGATCGAGCTGCGCATCGGCGACGAATCGAAGGCCCACGAAGCCGACGTCTTCGGCGTGCTGCTGCAGTATCCGGACACCTTCGGCAGCGTCCGCGACCATCGTGCGCTGGCCGACGCCATGCACGCCAAGGGCGCGCTGGTCTGCGTCGCCGTCGATCTGCTGGCGCTGGTGATGATCGCCGCGCCCGGCGAGTGGGGCGCCGACATCGTCGTGGGCAACTCGCAGCGCTTCGGCGTGCCGTTCGGCTTCGGCGGTCCGCACGCGGCCTTCCTGGCCTGCCGCGATGCCTACAAGCGCTCGATGCCGGGCCGCCTGATCGGCGTTTCGGTCGACGCCGAAGGCAAGCCCGCCTACCGCCTCACGCTGCAGACGCGCGAGCAGCACATCCGCCGCGAGAAGGCCACGTCCAACATCTGCACCGCGCAGGTGCTGCTGGCGGTGATGGCGAGCATGTATGCCGTCTACCACGGCCCGGACGGCCTGAAGCGCATCGCGCGCCGCGTGCATCGTTTCGCGGCGATCCTCGCCGCCGCGCTGCGCAAGTGCAACGTCGCGGTGGCCGAAGGCTTCTTCGATACGCTGCACATCACCGGCGTCGACGCGGCCGAGATCCACGCCCGCGCGCGCGAGGCGAAGATCAACCTGCGCAAGATCGACGCCACCTCGCTCGGCATCTCGCTCGACGAGACCACCACGCGCGAAGACGTGGTCGCGCTGGCGCAGCTGTTCCACGCCATCGTCGACGACATCGATGCCCTGGACGCGGCCACGCCGGATGCCTTGCCCGCCCACGCGGCGCGCAAGACGAAGTTCCTCAAGCACCAGGTCTTCAACACCCACCACAGCGAGCACGAAATGCTGCGCTACCTGCGCTCGCTGTCCGACAAGGATCTGGCGCTGGACCGCACCATGATCCCGCTGGGTTCGTGCACCATGAAGCTCAACGCCACCGCCGAGATGATTCCGGTGACGTGGCCGGAGTTCGGCAACATCCATCCGCTGGCGCCGGCGGAGCAGACGCAGGGCTACAAGCAGCTGATCGACGAACTCGAGGCGATGCTCGTGGAGTGCACGGGCTACGACGCCGTCAGCCTGCAGCCGAATTCCGGCGCGCAGGGCGAATACGCCGGCCTGCTAGCGATCCGCGCCTGGCATCGTTCGCGCGGCGAAGGCCATCGCGACATCTGCCTGATCCCGGAATCGGCGCACGGCACCAATCCTGCTTCGGCGCAGTTGTGCGGCATGACGGTGGTCGTGACCAAGTGCGATGCCAACGGCAACGTCGACGTCGAGGACATCCGCAAGCAGGCCGAGAAGCATTCGGCGCGCCTGGCCGCGATCATGATCACCTATCCCTCCACGCACGGCGTGTTCGAGGAAGACGTGGTCGCGATCTGCGACATCGTGCACCAGCACGGCGGCCAGGTTTACACCGACGGCGCCAATCTCAACGCGCTGGTCGGCGTGGCCAAGCCGGGCAAGTGGGGTTCGGACGTTTCGCACCTCAACCTGCACAAGACCTTCTGCATTCCGCACGGCGGCGGCGGGCCGGGCGTGGGTCCCTGCGCGGTGAAGTCGCACCTCGCGCCCTTCCTGCCCAGGACCTTCGGCGGCACGGGCGACGTCGGCATGGTGAGCGCGGCCAGCTTCGGCAGCGCCAGCATCCTGCCGATCTCGTGGATGTACATCGCGCTGATGGGCAACGCCGGCCTGCGCAAGGCCACGCAAGTGGCGCTGCTCAACGCCAACTACGTGGCGAAGAAGCTGGCGCCGCACTACGAGACGCTTTACACCGGACGCAACGGGCTCGTTGCGCACGAGTGCATCCTCGACCTGCGCCCGATCAAGGATGCCACCGGCATCGGCGCCGAGGACGTGGCCAAGCGCCTCATCGACTTCGGCTTCCACGCCCCGACGCTGAGCTTCCCCGTCGCCGGCACGCTGATGGTGGAACCGACCGAGTCCGAATCGCAGCACGAGCTCGACCGCTTCATCGACGCCATGATCCAGATCCGCAACGAGATCCGCGCCATCGAGGACGGCTCGCTCGACCGCGAGGACAACCCGCTCAAGCACGCGCCGCACACGGCCACCATGGTGAGCGCGACGGAGTGGAGGCATGCCTATTCGCGCGAGCTGGCCGCCTTCCCGCTGCCGGTGCTCAAGCAGCAGAAGTACTGGTCGCCGGTGGCGCGCGTGGACAACGTCTACGGTGACAAGAACGTGTTCTGCTCGTGCGTGCCGATCGGCGCCTTCCAGGATGAACCGGAAGCCTTCAGCGAACCGAACGTGATGTAGCGGCCGTTCGCGGCGGCGTTATCCTCCCGGCGAACCCCGCCGGGAGCGTCCGCCGTGAAAGAGACCATTTACGACGCGCTGCGCGAAAGCCACCGATTGCAGCGCACGCTCAGCCGCAGGCTGGTGCATGCGCGCCGCGAAGAAGCCTGGCGCCGGGAGCTGCAGGACGAACTGCGCATCGAGCTTGCCGCGCATGCGGCCGCTGAGGAGCGCTTCCTCTACGCCGTCATCCTGATGGACGACGCCGGTCTCGATGCTTCGCGCCACGCCCTGCACGAGCACCATGAGATCGACGAGTGCGTCGAGCAGCTGCTCAAGGCCGACCCGCTGGGCGATGCCTGGCAGGAACAGGCCCGGGCTCTCTCGCACCAGGTGCATCACCACCTGCGCGAGGAGGAATCGAAGTTCTTCCAGGTCTCCGGCAAGATCCTTTCCGCGACGCAGAAGACGCGGCTGGCAACGCGCTATCGCCGCGACTACGCGCGGATGCGCAGGGTGATCGCGGATCAGAGTCCAAAGGGATAAGTGTCGGGCAATCCCGGCCTGGCGTGCTGCGGGCCGAGCGGTTTCACCGCCGTGGTTTCGTCGAACCACACGTAGGCGTCGAACTGGCCCGGCAACGACACCCCGGCATAGTGGCTCTGCAACTCCGTCGCCGGCCGGTAGATGACGCCGATGAAGCGTTCGAGCCGCCAGTCGAGCAAGGCGTCACGCATCGCTTCGTTGCGCAGATCGAGCACGAAAGACGGCATGCCGGTGTCGTGGCATAGCCGCTCGATGCTGTCCGGCAGCGACGGCCGCACGCGCATCACCTCCATCTCCTCACCCCAGTCGTGCGCCGCGGCGACCGTCCCCGTATGCGTGCCGAAGCCGATCAGCGCGGCCGCATGCCCGAATCGTTCGCGGCACAACTGTCCCAGGTTCAACTCGCCGCGCTGCATGCCCATGTCGGTGAAGCGCGCGTCGCCGATGTGCGAGTTGTGCGCCCACACCACGGCCTTCGACTGCGGCCCTTGCGCCTTCAGCAGGTTCTCGAGCGTCTCGAACATATGGGTATCGCGCAGATTCCAGCTCTCCGCGCTGCCGTAGTACATGATGCGGTAGTAGCGCTCGGCCGCGGCGACGAGGCGCGCATTCTGCGCGGCATCGAGGAATTCTTCGCCATCTTCGCTCGCGTACGCGAGCCGGCTCTCCAGCAGTTCGCGGCACTGCTTCACCACCGCTTCCTCGCAGCTGCGATAGCGCTCAGTGAGCACCGCGCGGCCGTAGATCGCGGGGTCGTCCTGCCATGGCGTGAGACAACCGTAGCGGCGCTTCGCGATCGCAGCGGCTTCCGGGTCGACCTGCCCCAGGTAATCGAGCACGGAGGCGATCGATGCGCTGAGGTTGTACATGTCCAGGCCGTAGAAGCCGGCCTGCGCGTCGGACGCCTTGCCTTCGTTGAAATCACGCATCCAGTCGACCAGTGCCGCCACTTCGACGTTGCGCCACATCCAGGTCGGGAAGCGCTGGAACACCGGCTCGGTCTTCATGCGCGGCGCATGGTGACGCACGAAGCGATTCACCGCGCCGGCATCGGGCCAGTCGGCTTCGACGGCGACCAGCGTGAAGCCGTGCCGTTCGATCAGGTGTTTCGTGATTTCCGCGCGCGCACGGTAGAACTCGGACGTGCCGTGGCTGCATT
Source organism: uncultured Aquimonas sp. (assembly GCA_946481615.1). The sequence goes on along the minus strand of CAMLOR010000270.1, from coordinate 525 downwards.
CGCCGAGCAACACGACGCGACGGTCGCCGTAGCGATCGAATGCCGCCGCGAACGACGCCTCCTCGGGCGAGGGCAGCGGCCTTGCGGCCTCGGCAATCTGGCGGGTCGGCGCGCTGGCCATGGCCTCTGTGTAGCGCGCGGCCGCGTTATCGCTCCTGAACCCGGCGGTGCGCGAGTGAGAGTCCCTCGCTGAGGGTCGCCGCGCGCGACAGGTCGCCGGCATGGACGCCGGCGACCCCTGGGATTCCGTGCTCGACTAGGCGAAGGGATCGCGCAGCACGATGGTCGCGTCGCGGTCCGGGCCGGTGCTGACGATGGCGAGCGGGCAGCCGGCAAGCTCTTCCAGCGCACGCAGATAGGCGCGCGCGGCCGGCGGGAGTTTTTCCCATTCGGTGATGCCGTGCGTGTTCTCCGACCAGCCGGGGAATTCGAGGTAGACCGGCGTGCATTCTTCCCAGCCGGCGGCATCGAGCGGCGCGTATTCGGTGCGCTTGCCGCGGTATTCGTAGGCGATGCAGATCTTCA
>CAMLOR010000269.1 GCA_946481615.1 uncultured Aquimonas sp. | reverse complement strand
GCTTGCCGTCGCGCACGCCGTCCACGCGCAACGTCAGCTGCCCCTTGCTGACGCTGGCCTTCTTGAGGTTCTGCGTCAGGGTGACAGTGTAGCGCCAGGCGCCGTCGCCGGTCGGTTGCAGGTCGAGGCTGTGCACGGCCAGGCCCTGGCGCTGAGCGCTGCCGCCCACCAGGCGTTCGTAGAAGGCGACGTCGGCGCGCAGGCGGGAGATTTCTTCGTCGCGCGCGGCGAGGGTTTCCTGCACTGCCTGGTTGGCGGCGCGGCTGGTTTCGTCAGAGCGGCGCGCCACGGCGTTGCGCTGGCGCAGGCGTTCGACGCGGTCCTGCAGGTCGGCCAGCTCGGTGAGCGCCTTGTCGAGCTCGGTCTTGACGCGCTCGTAGTCGGGCACGGCGTTGCGCCGCGTGAGTTCGAACACGCCCCAGAGCGACGCCGCCCAGGCCAGCGCCAGCAGCACCATGACGGCGCGCGCCCGCGGGCGGTGCGGCACGATCATGAAGCGGCTGGTGGAGGGGCTGGAAGCCATCGGCAGGCAGGCGCGCGCCAATCCAGGGCGCGGCCGGAGCAAGAGGGAGGCCGCAGTTAGCCACCGCCCCGGGGGGAGGTCAACCCTGCGGCTGGCTATACTGCAAGCCGGTTCACATGGCGAAACAAACATGAACGAGGCCGCCCTGTTCGCCCTCGGCATCACCCTGGCCTGGCTGGCCGGCGTGCGCGTCTACCTCACCGTGTTCGGACTGGGCCTGGCCGGGCTGCTGGGCTGGGCCGAGCTTCCCGCGGCATTGAAGGTGTGCGAGTCGCCCTGGGTGCTCGCCACCTCCGGCGCCCTCGCGCTGGTGGAATTCGGTGCCGACAAGATCCCCGGCGTGGATTCGGGTTGGGATCTGCTGCATACGCTGTTGCGCATTCCCGCCGGCGCCTTCCTCGCCAGCGCGGCGCTCGCCGGGCCCGAGGGCGATCTGAGCTGGGGCTGGGCGGCGGCCGGCGCGGGCGCCGCATTCGCCAGCCACGCACTCAAGAGCGGCACGCGCGCGCTCATCAACACCTCGCCCGAGCCGGTGAGCAACTGGGCGGCGTCCGGCACGGAAGACATCGCGGCCGTGGGCGCGCTCGCGCTCGTGTTCGCGCATCCGTGGCTCGCGCTGATCCTGGTGCTCGGCAGCGGCCTGCTGTTGCTGGCGGCGGTGTGGTGGATCGTGCGCAAACTGTTCGGGCGCCGCCCCGCCGCGGCCTAGACACACTTCGGCACGGGCGTCATAGTTCCGCCACGGGGGCAAGAACTTAGGCATGCACGCGCAGGCAGAAACCCAGCAACGGGCGGAACTTCGGCTGGCGTTCCTGCGCCATCTGCCCAAGCGGGCGGAGGCGATCGGGCGCCGCGGCCGGCGTTTCTGCCGCGACGGCTGGGACATCAACGGCCTCTCGCTGCTGTACGAAGACGTGCAGCGCCTGGCCGGCGTGAGCGGCCGCTACGGTGTGCTGGAAGTGAGCGAGCAGCTGCTGGCGCTGGAGAGCGTGCTGGGCGAGTTCCTCGAACGCGAAGCCCTGCCCGACGCCGAGGCCTGCGAGCGCATCGTGCACCTGCTCGACGATCTCGCTCCGCACATCCCCGAAGTGCGCACCGAACGCAACGATCCGGCCGCCAGCGCCGCACGCTACGTCGATTCGCCGCGCGCCGAACTGGCGCCGCCCAACTACTGGCGGCGCTGGACGCCCGACGCCGCGCCCGCTGTGCCGGTGGACCGCGCCGCGAACGACGCCGAGGTCGCCTACGAGCAATACCTCGCCGCGCACGCCAACGATCCGAAACCCTCGGTTTCGGCCGAAGGCACGGCGCGCGCGCGCAGCACCCCCGTGCCCGAGTCAAAACGCCCGGAAGCCCCGCGCAAGGGCGGCCGCAAGGCACCGATCACCGTCATTCCCGAACCGGCGCCGGCTCCCCCGCCGCCGCCGCCGGTTCCGCGCCCGCCGCACCACCGCCTCTACCACCTCACCCACAGCGGCGAGTTGGCCGTGCAGCTCGACCAGAAGCTCGAAGCCCTGGGCTACGAACTCGAACTGATCGACTCCGCCCAGGAACTCAAGGAAATCCTGAGCGCGCTGGCACCCGATGCCATCATCGTCGACGCCTGGTTCCTGCCGGAGCTCGAAAGCCTGGGCAGCGTGCTGCGCACCACGCGCGAACGCAGCGGCTCGCGCGTGCGACTGCTGGCGTTGTCGGACGAAGACAGCGTGCAGGCGCGACTCTCCGCGCGCCGCGCCGGCGCCGACGCGCTGATGATCCGTCCGGCCAGCGCCGACGACGTGCTGCAGCGCCTGCAGGATCTGCTCGCGGGCGACCCCAGCAGCACCACCTACCGCATCCTGGTGGTGGAGGACGATCGCTCGCAGGCACTGTTCGCCGAATCGATCCTGCGCAACGCCGGCATGGACGCGCTGGTGGTGACCGACGCTTTCGAAGTGCTCGATGCCATGCAGCGCTTCAAGCCCGATCTGGTGCTGATGGACCTGTACATGCCGCAGTGCGACGGCACCGAGCTCACCGCACTGATCCGCGAGCGCGAGGAGTTCCTCAACACGCCGATCGTGTTCCTCTCCGGCGAGAGCGACCAGGACAAGCATTACGAAGCGCTCGCCGTCGGCGGCGACGATTTCCTCTCCAAGCCGATCCGTCCCAAATACCTGATCGCCTCGGTCGACAACCGCGTGCGCCGGGCGCGCGCGCTGCAGCAGCGCCAGGCCGCGCGCGATCCGCGCGATCCGGCCACCGGCCTGCATCACCGCGGCTTCCTGCTCGACCGGCTCAACGAAGTGCTCGGCGCGGAAAACGTGCGCGACCGCAGCGGCGGCGTGCTGTTCCTCGAGATCGACGGCGTGGCCACGCTGCGCGAACGCCTCGGCCTTTCGGGCCTCGAGCAGTTGCTCGGCGACGCTGCCGCCTTCCTCGTCAAGCAGCTGGAAGACGCCCAGATCGCCTCGCGCTACAGCGACGGCTGCATCGTGGTGTTCGATCCGGAGCGCGACGATCCGGGCCTGGAGATCCGTGCCGCGGAGCTGCGCGCGCGGCTCGCGACGCAGGCCTTCAACATCAACAATCTGCCGCTGCGCCTGCGCACCTCGGTGGGCGTGTGCGCCTTCCGCCACGGCTTCCCCGATGCCGGCGCGCTGCTCAACGCGGCCGAGCGCGCCAGCCGCGAGGCGCGCGGCACCGAACGCGGCGTGCATCGCTTCGAACCTCCGCGCAAGGTCGAGGACGAACAGGCCGCGGCGCTGCTGGCGGCGATCAAGGCGGCCATCGAACAGGACGGCTTCGAACTGCTCTACCAGCCGATCGTCGCGCTGCAGGGTGGCGACGAAGCGCAATACCAGACGTTGCTGCGCCTGCGCGACGATCTGGGCCGCCTGCACGCCGCCGCCGCCATCGTGCCGCTGGCCGTGCGCGCCGGGCTGATCCTCGAGGTCGATCGCTGGGTGCTGATGCAGACGCTGCGCGTGCTCGACGAACGCCGCGACGACGCCCGCCCGGTGAAACTTTTCGTCAGCCAGTGCGCCGCCAGCATGGTGGCGCCCGGCCAGGCGGCGTGGCTGATCTCGCAGCTGCAGGCACGCCGGCTCGAAGGCCCGGCGCTCGTCATCGAACTGGCGCTCGACGACATCGGCCCGCACATGCTCGGCGTGACCGAGTTCTGCTCGGCCCTGGTGCCGCACGGCGTGAAGTTCTGCCTGAGCCGCTTCGAAGGCGGCGCCGACGGCGATGCCGTGCTCGAACAGTTGCCGGTGGACTACATCAAGCTCGCACCCAAGTATCTGGCCGCGGCCGCCGCGCCGGGCCTGCGCGACGAACTGCGCGTGATCGTCGACCGCGCGCACCGCCGCGGGCTGGCGGTGATCGCGCCGCGCGTGGAAGACGCGCAATCGGCCGCCACGCTGTGGATGAGCGGCATCGACTACATTCAGGGCAATCTGGTGCAACTGGCGACGCGCGAACTCGATTTCGACTTCCAGGCGGCGGTGCTGTAGTGGCGGGCGACGACGCGCATCCCGCCCGCCTGCCGCGCACGCTCGGCGCCCTCGGCGCCGTCACCGCGCTGGCCGCCGCCGGGCTGCAGCTCTATGGCGCCGACGGCCCGTGGGCGATGATGATCGCCGGCGGCTCAGCGTTCGCGCTGATCGGCACGCTCTGGCCCGTGGGCCCGGCGCGGCCGGCCGAACGCCGCGAACGCATCGCGCCCGGCGAGAGCATGCAGCAGCTGCGCGACGAACTCGAAAAGCACAAACGCCTCGAGCGCGAACTGATCACCGCCAAGCAGGCGGCCGAAGCGGCGACCATGTCGAAGGGCGAGTTCCTCGCCACCATGAGCCACGAGATCCGCACGCCGCTCAACGGCATCATCCCGCTGCTCGACATCCTGCTTTCCGCGCCGCTCGCGCCCGATCATCGCGACTACGTGCAGACCGCCTTCGGCAGCGCCAAGCAGCTGCTGCGCATCGTCGACGACATCCTCGACTACTCCAAGCTCGAGGCCAACAAGCTCGAACTCGAAAGCGTCGGCCTCAACCTGAAGGACGTGCTCGAAGGCGTGATGCGGCTGATGGAGAAATCGGCCGAATCCAAGAACCTGCGCCTGGGCCTGACCATCGACCCGGGCGTGCGCCTGGCGGTGCGCGGCGATCCGGTGCGCCTGCGCCAGATCCTCACCAACCTGCTGAGCAA
>CAMLOR010000268.1 GCA_946481615.1 uncultured Aquimonas sp. | reverse complement strand
GTCATCCGCCACCTGCGCGACGTGCACGACGCGCTCGACGAGCGTCCGCCGCTCGAACTGTGGCACGAGGCGCAGCATTTCCAGAGCGAGGGCCAGCAGCTTTACGCGCTGGGCCAGCTCGACCTCGCCGAGCGCGCGCGCATCGACGATCTGTTCTACGCCATCGCGCACGGCGTGCGGCGTCGCCTCAATTACGAGGAAAAGAGTCACCGCCCGGTGCTGGACGAACTCGACGAGCGCCTGGTCGACAAGTATTTCGTCAACTTCTCGGTGTTCGAATCGGTGCCCGACGTCTGGGCCATCGACCAGGTTTTCCCGATCGCGCCCATCGCGCGGCTGGATCATGAACCCGACCGCCGCGGCGTGATCGCCGACCTCACCTGCGACAGCGACGGCCGCATCGACACCTATGTCGACGACGGCGATCTCGACACCTCGCTGGCGCTGCACGCGCCCAGGCCGGGCGAGAGCTACCGGCTCGGCATCTTCATGGTGGGCGCCTACCAGGACACGCTCGGCGACATCCACAACCTGTTCGGCGACACCGACGCGGCCAACGTGCGGCTGGACGGCGAGGGCTACCATTTCGAGCGTTCGCGCCGCGGCGACACCACCGACGTGATGCTCGACTACGTGGGCTACGACCTCGCCGCGCTGCGCCGCGAATACCGTGCCAAGGTCGAGGCGGCCGGGCTGCCGGCGGAGCAGTCGGAGCGTTTCATCGCTGCGCTCGAGTCCGGTTTGACCGGCTACACCTACCTCGCCGACGAACCCCTCGGGTGAACATTTGCGACGCGCGCCGGCCCGGCCCGGCCGCGCGCTAACCTGCCGCCACGCATGAACGACACGCCTCCCCGCTCGCTCGATTGCGGCTTCGTCGGCCTCGGCGCCATGGGCGCGCCGATGGCCCGCCATCTCGCAGCGCGCGGCATGCTCTTCGGCGTGGCCAACCGCAACGTGGACAAGGCCATCGCGCTGGCCGACGAACTGGGCGTGCGCGCCGCCGCCTCGCTCGGCGATCTGGGCGAATGCGATGCGGTGATGCTGTGCGTGCCGCAGGACGCCGACGTCCTGCAATGCGTGAACTGGCTGGCCAGTACCATGCGCGCCGGCTCCGTCGTCGTCGACCATTCCACGGTGGCGCCCGACACCGCGCGCGAGGCCGCCGACCGGTTGTTCGAGCGCGGCATCGGCTTCCTCGATGCGCCGGTTTCCGGTGGTGTGGAAGGTGCGCGCAACGGCAAGCTTTCGATCATGGTGGGCGGCGATGCCCACATGCTCGAACTCGCGCGCCCCGCGCTCGAGTGCTACGCGGCGCGCATCACGCACATGGGCGCGCAGGGCGCCGGGCAGGAAACCAAGGCGGTGAACCAGGTGCTGGTCGCGGGCATCGCGCAGGCGGTGTGCGAAGGCCTGGCGCTGGCCGACCGCCTCGGCCTGGACCGCGAGCGCCTGCTGCCGACGCTGGGCGCGGGCGCGGCAGCCAACTGGTTCCTCGACAAGCGCGGCGCCTCGATGCTGCTCGGGCAGTTCGCGCCCGGCTTCAAGGCCGCGCATCTGCTGAAGGATCTGCGCATCGTGCGCGACATCGCCGCCACCGTCGGCATCCGCCATCCGGTGATCGAGCAATCGCTCGCCGATTACGGCGAGCTCGTGCAGATGGGCCGCGGCGAGCAAGACACCTCCGCATTGATCGACATCAAGCGCGCGGTCAAGCCGCGCTGAAATCTTCGCGCTGTGTCCGCTGCGCGCGGCGATGCGTAACGGAATGCTAATGCGCGCGCCGCTATAACCTTCCGCGACATCATCCGATCGCCGCGGAGGCCGCACATGCTTCGTCCGTTGCTCGCGCTTTGCCTGGGTGTGGCCACCGTTCCGTCGTTCGCTGCCAGCAGCACCGTGCTGCCGGGCGATCTTTCGCTGGCGAACGTGGCTTCGGGTTTCTCGCAACCGGTCGCCGTGCGCAGCACGGGCGTTCCCGGCGACACGCGCCTGTTCGTGGTGCAGCAGAGCGGTGCGGTGCGCATCATCGATGGTGGCGGCAGCGTGCTGGCGACGCCCTTCATCAACATCGGCGCGGGCGGCACGGCGCCGCCGCTCGGGTTCCGCGACTCCGGCAGCGAACAAGGCCTGCTAGGCCTGGCCTTCCATCCGGACTACGCCAACAACGGCTTCTTCTTCCTCTCCTACAGCGACGGCAACGGCGACAGCGCCGTGGTGCGGTTCCAGGTTTCCGGCAATCCGGATGTCGCGGGAACCGCCGGCACGGTGATCCTGCACGTCGACCAGGATTTCGAGAACCACAACGGCGGCGACATCGCCTTCGGTGCCGATGGCTATCTCTATTTCGGCCTCGGCGACGGCGGCAGCGGCAACGATCCCTGCAATCGTGCGCAGACGCTGGAGATCGCCGATCTGCTGAGCGGCACGCAATTCGGCGAAAGCTGCAATCCCGACGGCAATTTCGCCGGCAATGGCGGCGATCCGGATTCGCTGGCGCTGCTCGGCAAGATGCTGCGCGTGGATGTCGATGGCACTTCGAATGCGGCGGGCGAACAATGCGCGGCCGGCGGCAACGGCACGGCGAACTACGCCATCCCGGCGGGCAATCCTTACGCCGGCGCCGACGGCATCTGCAACGAGGTCTGGCACAACGGCCTGCGCAATCCCTTCCGCTTCAGCTTCGATCGTGCCAACGGCGATCTCTACATCGGCGACGTGGGCCAGGTGGCGCGCGAGGAGATCGACCATGCGCCGGGCGACGTCGGCGGTCTGAATTTCGGCTGGCGTTGCCGCGAAGGCGACATCGCCGGCACGCGCAGCGGCGGTTGCCCGGCGCCGACCAACTTCGTCGAACCGATCTTCGCCTACGACCGCGATCTTGGCAGCACGGTGACGGGCGGCTATCGCTACCGCGGTCCGCTGGCGGCGCTCGAAGGCATCTATTTCTACGCCGATTTCGGCAGTGGCCGCGTGTGGGGCGCGCGGCCCTACGACGGCGTGTGGCGCGACGCGCTCTGGCAGGACACTTCGCTGAATCCCTCGAGCTTCGGCGAAGGCAGCGACGGCGCGCTTTACCTAGTCAACTACGGCGGCGGCACGCTGCTGCGCTTCGCCACCTCGTTCGTGTTCCGCGACGGCCTGGAGCCGAACGACTGAAGCGCCTCAGCGCGCTTCCTTGATGGCGATGGCGTCGCGGATGCCGTTTTCCTGCAGCTGTCGCTTGGCCGCTTCGAGTTCGCGCGCGCTGGCGTAAGGGCCCAGGCGCACGCGGTGCACGGCCTTGCCGTTCACCGTGCCGGTTTCCACCCGCGCCACGAGGCCCAGCAGCGCAAGGCGCGCCTTCACGGCCTCGGCATCGCGCGCATCGCCGAAGGCGCCGGCCTGCAGTTGCAGGCGTTCGCCGGCGGGCGCCGGAGCCGCGCTTTCGCGGCGCGCACGTTCGGCCAGCTCATTGTCGGGGATCTGCACTTCGCGCTCGGCGAGCACGGTGTAGAAGTCGTACTTCGGGCGCGTTTCCTTCGGCGGCTCGGCCGGGCGCTGCGCCACCGGCGCTTCGGTTTCGCGCGGGGCCTGCGCGGCCGGATTGGGACGCGGCGCGCGGGTGCCGTCGCTGCCTTCGCGCATCAGCACGAACACCGAAAGACCCAGGCCCAGCAGCACGCCCGCCAACAGCCAGATCCAGGCGGGCACGCCACCGCCGGACTTGCCGTTGCCGCCGCGCCGTGCCTGCGATTTGCCGCGCCTTGCCGCCATTACATCGACTCCGGTGCCGAAACGCCGAGCAGCTTCAGCCCGTTGGCCAGCACCTGCTTCACCGCCAGGCACAGGCCCAGGCGCGCATTGCGCAGTTCTTCCTCGGGCACGAGGATGGGAACGGCGTTGTAGTAGCTATGGAACGCGGCGGAGAGTTCGCGCAAGTAAGTGGCCAGCAACTGCGGCGCGCGGTTGTCGGCGGCCGATTCGATGACTTCCGGGAAGCGCATCAGCTCGCCCAGCAGCACGTCTTCCTGCGTTTCCGTCAGGCGCGCGCGCGCGGCGTCGGCGCCGGTGCGGTTGAAGCTCCAGTGCTTCTCGGCGAGTTGGCGCATCAGCGCGGCGACGCGCGCGTGCGCGTACTGCACGTAGTAGACCGGGTTGTCGTTCGACTGGCTCTTGGCGAGGTCGAGGTCGAAATCCAGGTGCTGGTCGTTGCCGCGCATCACGTAGAAGAAGCGCGCGGCGTCGGTGCCGACTTCCTCGCGCAGCTCGCGCAGGGTGACGAAGCTGCCGGCGCGCGTGGACATCTGCACGCGCTCGCCGCCGCGGAACAGGATGGCGAACTGCACCAGCGGAATCTCGATCTTCGCCGGATCCAGGCCCAGCCCCTGCGCGGCGGCCTTGAGGCGCGCGATGTAGCCGTGGTGGTCGGCGCCCAGCACGTAGATGGCGTGCTCGAAGCCGCGTTCGAACTTGCTGAGCAGGTAGCCCAGATCGGAGGCGAAGTAGGTGGTCGCGCCGTTCTCGCGCACCACGACGCGGTCCTTGTCATCGCCGAAGGCGGTGGCGCGGAACCAGGTGGCGCCGTCCTGTTCGAACAGGTGCCCGTTGCCGCGCAGGATATCGATGGCGCGCTGCACGAAGCCGTCCGTCATCAGCGAACGCTCGCTGAAGAAGTTGTCGTGCAGCACGCGGAACTGCGCGAGGTCCTCGCGGATGTCGGCCAGGCACCAG
>CAMLOR010000267.1 GCA_946481615.1 uncultured Aquimonas sp. | reverse complement strand
GCTTCGAGCGCGTGCATCTGGAAACGCCGGGCTGGTTCTGGTTCGTGCGCAACACCTTCGACCGCAAGCTGAAGTTCGCGAAGATGGATCGCATCCATCTGACGCTCGAAGGCGGCCACTCCGACACCGGCTTCGATCCCTCGCTCGGCGATCTCGGCCCCTTCGGGCTCGACAGCGCTTCGCCCTTCGAGGCCGAAGGCTGTGCCACCGACGGCATGTGGGTGCGCGAGGAACTGGTGCAGATGGGGCTGGACCCCGGGCCGCCTAAGCTCGAATTCGACTATCGCGTCGAAGGCAACGCACTGCTGACGACGATTTCGCTGGAAGTGCAGGGCGCCTCGCGCGTGCAGCTCGACCGCACCGCGCAGCTGCCCACGCGCGTCAACGCGCTGTTGATGGATCAGTACCCGCATCTGGTGGAGAGCGAGCGCTGGCAGGTGCAGGACCAGGGCTTCGTGCAGGCGCGCAATCGCCACTGCGCGAAGAAGGACGGCATCGACGAACGCACCTTCGTGGCGCGCCACGTGGCCACGGTGTCGCGCCTGCTGGAAACCGCAGGCATCACGGTCGACGGGGCGAGCCGCGAGGCTTACCAGGCCTTCGCGCGGCGCGGCGGCAATCTGGTGTTCGGCGGCAGCTACGCGCCGGCCATTCATTCGGAAGAGTTCTACGATCTGCGCGACACGGGCGAAGCCTGGGTGCTGATGCGCAACGCGACGCTGGCGCGCGATCAGCAGCAGGTCGCCGTGCAATGGCAGCATTTCGAGCCGCGTTTGCTCGAAGGCCTGGACGATGCGAACAGCACCTGGGAGGCGATGCGGCGCGAGCGGCCCGCCGAGGCGACGGTGCCGGCATCCACCACGGCGGCTCCGACCGCCGCGTTCGCGGCGGGAACTGCCGCAGGCGCCACGCCATCCGCAGCAGCGGGCGCCACGCCGCCGGTTGCTGCAAGCACCGCGCCGCCGGTTGCAGCGAGCACTGCCGTTCCGCCGCAGGCAGCGGCGAGTGCATCGGCAGGCGCCGGAGCGCGCGCATCCGCAGCGTCCGTGGCAGCTGCACCGGCCACTGGCAGCGCGGCGCCGCCCCGCATCACGGTGGCCGCGCCGCCGGCACGCGTCGAGACCTTCCTGGCCTGGAAGGACATGGCGGCCTACGAGGGCCAGCGCGTGCGGTTGTGGACGCGGCGCAACCCGCCGCGGCTGGTGCAGGTGCTGTCCTTCGACGGCGATTCGCTGCGCATCGCCACGCGGCTGGGCGGCGGCAGTGCCGAATACACCGTGCAGCGCAACAGCTTCCTGCGGGCTCGTGCATTGCGCTGAGGCTTGAGTCCGGCGCGGCGTTCCGCGATGCTCGACGTCACCACGGAGACATCGCGATGAACGAGCGCAGGCACTTCAGCATGATCCGCCAGTTCCACTTGGCCGACTGGCTCACGCTCGGCAACGCCTTTTGCGGCACGGGCGCCGTCTTCGCCGCGATGCGCTTCCTGCAGGAAGGCAACACGCGCGACCTGTTGATCGGCATGGCGCTGGTGCCGCTGGCCTTCGTGCTCGACGCGCTCGACGGCAACGTGGCGCGCTGGCGGCAGCAGCAGAGCATCCTGGGCCGCGAGCTGGATTCGCTGGCCGACGTGATCTCCTTCGGCGTGGCGCCGGCCGCGCTCGGCTACGCCTGCGGTCTGCAGGGCGGCTGGGACTGGGCCATCCTTTCCTATTTCGTATGCTGCGGCGTCTCGCGCCTGGCGCGCTTCAACGTCACCGCCGAATCGCTCTCGGCCGGCGGCGCGAAGGTCAAGTATTTCGAAGGCACGCCGATCCCGACCTCGCTCGTGCTCGTCATCGTGCTCGCCATCGCCACCTGGCAGGGCCGCATCGGCGAGGCGCTGTGGTTCGGCGAATTCCGCCTCGGCCCCTGGCTGCTGCATCCGCTGGTGTTGATGTTCGCGCTGAGCGGGTCGCTGATGATCAGCAAGACCTTGCGGATTCCCAAGCCCTGAGCGCGGCGGCGGCACGCCTTCGCGCGTAGGCGGCCGGCGCGCGCACCGGCGCGGCGCAATGGTGGGCGATTAGCGCGGCAGCAGCTTCATCGACGCGAATCCGGCGCGCGCACCGCGCGCCACGCGGCATTCGACGGCGACATCCTCGCCGTCGACGCGCCACCGGCCTTCGACGATCAGGGTGTTTGCCTTCTCGTAGTGGCGTGCGGTCCAGTTGACCGGCGTCTTGCCCTGGCCGATCAGGTGCGCTTCGGATTCGCGCTGGCACCAGTCGCGCAGTTCGGAGCCGGTGGCGAGGACGACGTCGTCGCGGTCCTCGTGGGCGAGCGCGGACGAGGCGGCAAGCAGGAGCAGCGGCAGGAAGGCGGTTCGCATGGGGCGAGTATGACAGCCTCCGGTGGCCGGTCGCGAAACCGCCACATTTCGTCTTCGCTCCGTCTCCGCGGCACGGCCGTCGATCGACAGGAACTGCGTCCATGGTGGGGGCTTCCCGATGGATGACGCCATGCTCGCTTTCTGTCTGCGCAGGCTCGATGCGCACTTCCGTTCACGCAAGGCCTGGCAGCCGCTGGCGCCATGGCCGCGGCCGATCGTCGAGTTGCTGTACTTCGGGGCGAAAGAGGCGAGGGCCTGTCTGTTCGTGGGCCTGTTCTTCGCCTGCGTTCTGGCGGTGCCGCGCGCCGGCTTGCTGGGCGTGCCGCGCTACGACGTGCTGCTGCTCGCCGCCCTTGCCATCCAGGCCTGGATGCTCGCGACCCGGCTCGAATCCTGGGACGAGGCGAAGGCCATCGGACTGTTCCACGTCGTCGGCTTCGCGCTGGAGGCCTTCAAGACGTCGCCGGGCATCGGGTCCTGGAGTTATCCGGATTTCGCGTACACGAAAGTGCTGGGCGTGCCCTTGTACGCCGGCTTCATGTACGCCGCGGTCGGCAGTTACATGACGCAGGCCTGGCGCCTGTTCGATCTGCGGGTGCGGCGACACCCGCCGTACTGGCTGGCCGTCCTGACGGCGGTCGCCGTGTACGCGAATTTCTTCGCGCATCACTGGATCGGCGATCACCGCTGGTACATCGCGGCCTTTGCGATCGGCGTCTACGTGCGCGCCGCCGTGGTGTTCCGGCCGCTCGACCGCGAGCGGTGGATGCCGCTGCCGCTGGCCTTCGTGCTGATCGGGTTCTTCATCTGGCTGGCGGAGAACCTCGGCACCTTCCACCGGCTCTGGAGCTATCCGGACCAGGCCGCCGCGTGGACGGCCGTGCACCCGGGCAAATGGAGTTCATGGGCGCTGCTGGTGATGATGACCTTCACCATCGTCGCGCACCTCAAGCACATCAAGCGCACGATCCACGTCGCCGAATAGTCGCTACACCAGGCCCGTGGCGTAGAACACCGCGATCACCACGAACACCGCCGCCGTCTTGATCAGCGTGATGGCGAAGATGTCCTTGTAGGCCTGGCGGTGCGTCAGTCCCGTCACGGCCAGCAGGGTGATGACGGCGCCGTTGTGGGGCAGGGTGTCCATGCCGCCGCTGGCCATCGCAGCCACGCGGTGCAGCACGTCCATCGGGATGCCGGCGGCATTGGCGTTGGCGATGAAGGTGTCGGCCATCGCGGCCAGCGCGATGCTCATGCCGCCGGAGGCCGAGCCGGTGATGCCCGCCAGCGCCGTCACGGTGACGGCTTCGTTCACGAGCGGATTGGGGATCGCTCCCAGCGCGTTGGCTACGACGAGGAAGCCCGGCAGGGCCGCGATCACCGCGCCGAAGCCGTATTCGCTGGCGGTGTTCATCGAGGCCAGCAGCGCGCCGCCGATGGCGGATTTCGTGCCTTCGGCGAAGCTCGCGAACACCGGCTTCCAGGCCAGCGCCAGCACCGACAGGATGCCGGCCAGCAGCGCGCCTTCCACCGCCCAGATCGCGGCCACGCGCGAGACTTCCTGCACCACCGGCGCGGCATCGCCGATCACCGCGGGATCGAAGGAATGCGAAGCGCCGTACCACTGCGGGATCAGCGTGGTGAACACCTTGTTCGACGCGCCGACGAGCACCAGCGGCAGCAGCGCGAGCAGCGGGTGCGCGAGTCTTTCGCCCGCGAACGGCGCCGGTTCGTTGACGAGTTCCGTGCCATAGCCTTCGCCGGCGGTGAGCGCGGCGCGGCGGCGCCATTCGAGATAGCTCATGCCCACGATCAGGATGAAGACGCCGCCGATCGTTCCCAGCCACGGCGCCGCCCAGGCGTTCGTGCCGAAGAAGCCGGCCGGAATGATGTTCTGGATCTGCGGCGTGCCGGGCAGCGCATCCATGGTGAAGGTGAAGGCGCCCAGCGCGATGGTGCCGGGGATGAGGCGCTTGGGGATGTCGCTCTGGCGGAACAGTTCGGCCGCGAAGGGATACACCGCGAACACCACGACGAACAGCGACACGCCGCCGTAGGTGAGAAGCGCGCACACCGCGACGATCGAGAGCATGGCGCGCTGCGCGCCGAACACGCGGATGGTGGCCGCGACGATGGCCTTGGAGAAGCCGGAAAGTTCGATCAGCTTGCCGAAGATGGCACCCAGCAGGAACACGGGGAAATAGAGCTTGAGGAAGCCCACCATCTTGTCCATGAACAGGCCGGTGAACATCGGCGCGACGAGCTGCGGATCGGTGAGCAGCACGGCGCCCAGGGCCGCCACGGGCGCGAACAGGATGACGCTGTAGCCGCGGTAGGCCACCAGCATCAGGAATCCCA
>CAMLOR010000266.1 GCA_946481615.1 uncultured Aquimonas sp. | reverse complement strand
ACGCGCGCCTCGGCGGCGGTGAAGCCGAAGAGTTCGCGCAATTGTTCGGTGGCGAAGTGCGGCAGCGCCTGGCGCAGGTCGCGCAGGATCAGCGCCACCTGCGGGAACGCGCCGGGCTGGCGGCCGTGCGCCGGCGTGAGGGTGGTGAGCACGGCGGTGAGCTGGCCCACGCCGCCGCGGCCGGGCACGTTGAGGCAGCGCGTGGTTTCCACGCCGCGTTCGCGACTTTCCGACAGCACGCTGCGCAGCGCGCCCGTCACCCAATCGATGTCGGTGGCGCGCGCCGGGCGCAGCTTGCCGGCGCGCAGCGTGAGGCAGTCGCCCGCGTGCAGCATGCGCTCGGCCACGAGGTTGGCCACCACCACGCCGCCGCTGGCGTCGAGCACGAAGGTGGCGTCGCTCCAACAGTCCATCCAGGCCAGCGCGGCGTCGCGTTCGCGCTCGATCTGCGCCAGCCAGCGGCGCTGGCGCAGCGCGGCGCGCGCGTGCGCGAAGAACACGTCCATGCAGCGGCGCTCGGCTTCGTCGAAGACGCGCCCGCGCGGGCGCAACAGCCAGACGTGGGCCCAGGCGTTGTCGGCCACCGGGAAGGAGCCGCCCACGCCGTGGAACAGATCGCCGTAGCGGGACAGGAAATCGGTGTAGAAGGCGCTGTGCTGCAGCTCGACATCCTGCAGCACCTCGCTCGACAGCGCCGCACGCCCCAGATGGTGCAGGCGCGAGACCACCTCGTCGCTGGCGAAGGGATCGATGCGGTGGTACTCGCGCTGGTACTCGCCCAGGAACTGCGGGTCGGTCCCCACCGCCAGGCCGAAGGCCGGGCTGTTGGAGGCGCGGCCCAGGCGCTCGACGAGCGCGCCCTGTTCGCAGGGGATGGCGCGCGCCAGGGAACTGATGGCCGCCGCCCAGGCCCCGGCATCCTGCGGGGCCTCGTGCAACGGCGCCACGGCGCGGAGCAGGGCTTCGGTATTCACGTTGCGGCCATTAGACGCGCCCGCCGCCTTAAAAAACAGGTGACAGATTCCTACCCCATTTGGGGGGTGTGATTTGGAGCCGATGAGGCTATCGTGACGAGGTCGTCACTTTCGACCAAGTGGCGCACGTCCAAACAGGGGGTCGTCCAATGTCGCGCAATACCCAAGGGCCCAAGCCGGCCCTCTCCGCCCGTTCGCGCCGTGGCCGTACGCTCGCGCTCGCTGTATTGCTGGTGTTCGCGCCGGGCGCCTTCGCCGCCGATGCGCTGGCCGATCTGGGCGAACTGCCCCTGCCGGCGGCGGCCACGCGCGTGGCGCAACACAAATCCTTCGCGCCGCCGGCGGCCGCCAAGGCCGGGCAGGTGGCGCATCTGCAGAGCGGCTCGGACTGGCTGATCACGCAGCAATCGACGACGGCGCCGACCACGGGCGCGCTGCCCTGGACGCCGGCGGGCGGCTACTTTTCCAACACGCAGGGCGCCTCGGCGCTCGGCTGGCTGCGCGCCTACGGGCACACCGGCGATGCCGACCATCTGGCCGCCGCGCTGGCCAACGGCGAATGCCAGATCGCGGGCAATGCCTGCATCGCCAACTTCGAGTTCGGCGACGGCGACCATCGCTTCGCCTCGCACGACCCCCTGTTCCTGGTCGAGCTGAGTCTGGTCTCCGGCGACGACAGCTATCAGGATTTCGTCGATCAGTTCTTCTGGCAGAAACTCACCGACGGCGAATACGGCTCGGGCAACGATCTGGATGCTGGCGACTACGCCGATCTGGTGATGGCCTCGCGCACCAGCCAGAACATTCCCGAGCTGGTGGCCTGGGACCTGAGCAAGACCTCGATCGCGGCCGCGAGCGCCGGCAAGGGGCCGATCGCCGCCGCGTTCCTGCAACGCCAGCTCGCCAGCCTCAACGCGGCGAACGCGAGCTTCGATACCTACGACGTGATCGGCCTGGCCGGCGCACTGTGGAGCGCCGCCACGCTGGGCGCCCAGCTCGACCCCACGACCGGCACCTGGGCAGCCGCAGACAACAACGCGGATCTGGCTGCCGCGCTGCTGGCGCGTCAGGCGCCGGGCGGCGGCTTCGTCTACAGCACCTCGGTGCCCGTCGTCGACGCCGAGGCCGATGCCCAGACCACGGCCTTCGCGATGCAGGCGCTGTATGCGCTCGACGCCGTGCTCTACCGCGACGAGATCGCCGCCGGCTTCGCCTTCATCGTCTCGCTGCAGCAGCCCAGTGGGCAATTCCTCGCCTACGCGGGCGCCGATCCGAACGCGCAGGGCGCGGTGGAATCGCACGGCGAAGCGCTCGAAGCCTACGCCGTCGGCTGGATCCGTCCGCACCGCTACGTCGACGCCACCGGCGGCAGCGACGACAGCGATTGCAGCACTCCGAGCGATCCCTGCCTCACCATCCAGTACGCCGTCGACCAGGCCGACGTCGGCAACACCATCCACGTGCAGTCCGGCACTTACGTCGAGACCGTCGTGATCGGCAAGCCCGGCCTGCACCTGCTGGGCGAAGGCCCGGCGCGCCCGGTGATCGACCGCGTCTCGGGCAGCGCCAACCAGCACATGTTCCGCGTCGCCAATGCGCGCAACGTGCGGATCGAGAACTTCGAGTTCCGCGCCGACAAGAGCTTCGTGGGCGAGGCCATCGTCGCCAACGGCAACGTGGACGGCCTGCACATCGCGGGCAACCTGATCGTGCAGCGCTGGAGCAACACGGCGCAGACCAGCACCTTCCGTTTCACCAACGCCATCTCGATCAACCGCTCGGCTTCGGACAACAGCGCCGGCATGGCACGTTTCGACGGCTCCACCGTCACAATCGCCGGCAACAACATCACCGGCTCGGCGCTGCCCAATCCGACCAATTTCCGCGCCTGCATCTCGATGGATTCCACCATCGGCCGCGTGCGCGACAATCCGCTGCTGGCCTGCGGCACGCACGACCTGCACGCGCGCTTCATGTATCGCGTGGCGGGCGTGTCGAGCGGCAGCGAGCTGCGCATCGACAACAACGTCTTCGGACGCCGCGGCGTGGAGCTGTCCTCGCCCAATACGCCGCTGCCCGGCGGCATCGTGCTGCAGCAGAACACCTTCAACGCGCCGGCCGATGCGGACAATGCCGCCGCCTGGCCGCCGGCCGCCGATTTCTCGCTGGTGCGCCTGATCGGCAACGGCAATGCGGTGTCGACCACGCTGGTGCAGAACGCCTTCGACGGCCACGCGGGCAATTTCCGCGGCGTGCTGATCGAGAACTGGCCGAACGTGCAGCTGCTTTCCAACACCTTCACGCCCAAGGCGGGCGCCACCGATTTCGTCAGCCTGGTGCTGAGCAACAAGGAAGTCACCTCCGATGCGCCGGCCGCCGCGCCGCGTACGATGACGGTGAACGCCCAGCTCAACGTCTTCAACGGCAGCGGCATCGCCAACGCCGGCCGCGCGATCGAACTGCTGAACGACAACGATGCCGCGGGCGGCGCCGCGTTCGGCGCGCTGCTGTTCGGCGGCGGCGCCTTCGCCAACGACTTCGACGCCAACCATCGCTGGTACTTCCGCCTCGACGATCACACCTGCAATACGCACGTGGCGGCGCCGCCGGTGCCGCAGTGCAGCTTCCTGGGCTACACGCTGTCGGTGGCGGCGCCCGGTTCCAACACCGAAGTGCGGCCGTTCCGCGGCGACGTGTCGGCGAGCGGCAACCGCTTCGGCGGCCTGCGCCCCTCTGAAATGAGCGGCGCGCAGGTCACCGATCTCGTGGCGCACACGCAGGACGAACGCGCCCACGCCGCGCTCGGGCTGGTCGATTACGGCGTCGGCGCCACGGTGGGCGATGTGTACGTCGACGACGGTTTCGCGGGCGCGGGCTACGGCGACGAACTCGCCTTCACGCACGGCGACACCGGCGCGATCACGGTCTACTTCGGCATCGATGCCTTCGCGACGGTGCCCGACGGCATCGCCGCGGTCGCCACCGGCGGCCGCGTGTTCGTGGCGCACGGCACCTATGCTGCGCCGGCGACGCTCGGCAAGGACGCCGACCTGATCGGCGACGGCGCCGCCGACGCCAACCCGGCCAACCGCACGGTGCTCACCGGCGGCCTCGCGATCGCGGCCGGCGGTTCGCTCGCCGATCCGCTGCGCGTGGCGAAGCTGCGCGCCAGCAATGCGGCCGGCGACGGCATCACGATCACCGGCTCGCAATCGAACATCGTGCTGCAGGCGGTGGTCTCGGCCAACAACCTCGGCCACGGCCTGCAGGTGTCGACCAACTCGGGCGCGGTGTCCACCACCACGACCAACCTGCGCATCGAGGACAGCGAGTTCGTCGACAACGGCGCCGACAAGACCGACCCGAACGACTTCAACGGCCTGGTCGCCGGCCTGCTGTTCGACGAGAACGCCAGCGTCGATGGCCTCGTGATCGAGGATTCGAAGTTCAGCGGCAACAACGCCGCGGGCCTGTCGTTCAACGACATCGGCGCGCCGGCCAGCAACGCGATCATCCGCAACGTCACGATCACGGGCAGCGAGTTCTCGCGCAACAACCGCATCGACGGCGGCTCGGCCGGCGGCGGCATCTGGCTCAAGACCTCGGGCGCGGGCAGCCGCATCGAGAACGTCGACATCTCCGGCTCGACCTTCGCCGACAACGGCACCGGCCGCACCAACACCTTCCCGGCGCCGAACCTGCCGCGCGACATCAACGCCAACGGCATTTCGGTGCGCGTGCGCGCCGGCACCTTCCTGAGCGGCGTGCGCATCTGCGGCA
>CAMLOR010000265.1 GCA_946481615.1 uncultured Aquimonas sp. | reverse complement strand
CTCAAGCGCCTGCCGATCGACACGCTCAAGATCGACAAGGAATTCGTCGGCGACCTCACCAACGACCCCGACGACGAGGCCATTACCGCCACCGTCATCACGATGGCGCATTCGCTGGGCCTGAACGTGGTGGCCGAGGGCGTGGAAACCGAGGAGCAGCTGATGTACCTGCGCGAGCAGGGCTGCGACGAGATCCAGGGCTTCTGGCTGTCGCCGCCGCTCGACGTGCACCACTGCTTCGCGTTCATCCGCAATTACCGCCCGCAGACGCGCTTCACGCTCGGCAACGCCGGCGCCGCCTCCTCATATTGACCCACCGGGGCCCGGCCCCTACGCTGCCCGCCATGAAACCCGCGGATCCCGCCGATCAGGTGCAGCAGCTGGCCGAGCGCGTCGAGCGCCTGGTGGAGCTCACGCGCCGCCTGGCCGACGAGAACCGTTCCCTGCGCGCCAGCCAGGAGCAGCTGATCGGCGAGCGCGCTGCGCTGCTCACCAAGAACGAACAGGCGCGTTCGCGCGTGGAGGCGATGATCCTTCGCCTCAAATCGCTGGAGCACAACGCGTGAGCGATCCGGTGGCGGTGCGCATCCTCGACCGCGAATACCTCGTGGGCTGCACGCCCGAGGAGCGCGACGGGCTGATGGCCGCGGCGCACCTGCTCGACGGGCGCATGCGCGAGTTGCGCAGTTCCAACCGAATGGCGGGCATCGATCGCATCGCCGTGCTGGCGGCGCTCAATCTCGCGCATGAATTGATGCAGTCCAAAGGCGTGGGCGGCGAGAAGGAACGCGAACTGTCGCGCACGCTCGCCGAACTCACGCGCCGCATCGACGGGCTGCTCGACAGCGTTCCGGCGCGCTGAAGATCGCGTCGGCGACTCACCTGCATTTAACGCAGCGTTGCGTCCGCGCTGGTAGACTCCCTTCCGCATCCTCTGCCGTGTCCGACAGCGTACGGATACATTTGCCTTGACCCTATAGAACGACCCCGGGGCCGCAATAGCGAGGCCGGTGTGCAAGTCCGCTCCGAGCGGAAAGCCCGACGCCAAGTGAGCTGTCCCACCTGATCCTCGGGATCAAGGTCGTTTTCGTACGCATCGCCGCGGCGGAGGTTGCATTTCTTCCCGCACCGCGCGAGCCACGTGACCGACGAAGCCGCCCGCCGCGCCCTGCGCGCCGACATGCGTTCCCGCCGCGCCGGACTCGGCGCCCCCGTGCGCCTCGCCGCGGCCGAAGGCCTGGCGGACCAGCTGCGCAAACTCCCCGAACTGCAGCGCACCGGCTACGTCGCCGGCTATTGGGCCGTGCGCGGCGAGGTGCCGCTGCACGCCTTGCTGGCACCCGCGCCGCCGTTCACCTATTGCCTGCCGGTGCTCACGCCCGAGCGCTCGCTCAAGTTCGCGCCGTGGAAATTCGGCGAGGAAGTCATCCCGAACGCCTTCGGCATTCCCGAACCCGCCTTCGCCGAACGGCTCGAACCGGCCGCGATGGACGTCGTCCTGCTGCCGCTGGTGGCCTTCGACCGCCGCGGCGCGCGCCTGGGCAGCGGCGCCGGTTACTACGACCGCAGCTTCGAGTTCATGCGCGAGCGCGTGCGGCCTTCGAAACCGCTGCTGGTGGGCGTGGCCTACGGCTTCCAGGAAGCCGGCGAGCTGCACGAGCAGCCCTGGGACGTGCCGCTCGACCTCATCGCCACCGAGGGCGAACTGATCCGCGTGAGCCGGTAGAATCGCGGCCCGGACCGCAACTTGCCCGCGAGGTTTCGCGCCATGAAGTACTGGCTGATGAAGTCCGAGCCCGACGACTTCTCGATCGACGATCTGCAACGCGTCGGCGTGGAGCCCTGGACCGGCGTGCGCAACTACCAGGCGCGCAACTTCATGCGCGAGATGAAGCCGGGCGACGGCGTGCTGTTCTACCACTCGAGCACCGAGATACCCGGCGTGGCGGGCCTGGCCGAAGTAGCGAGCGAGGCCTACCCCGACCCGACGCAGTTCCAGAAGAAGAGCAAGTACTACGACGAGAAGTCGACGCAGGAAGATCCGCGCTGGCGGCTGGTGGACGTGAAGTACAAGCGCAAGCTCAAGCGCGTGATCCCGCTCGAAGAAATCAAGCAGCACGCCGACGATCTCGGCGAATTCGCGCTCACCTCGCGCGGCAGCCGGCTCTCGGTGATGCCGGTGACGGCGGCGCAGTGGAAACTGATCCTGTCCCTGGAATGAGCATGAGCGACGCACGCGAGGAAGGCAAACGCCGGTCGGCCGAACGCGCCATGCGTTATGTCGTCGACGGCGACGTGGTCGGCGTCGGCACCGGCTCGACGGTACGCTGGTTCATCGAGGCCCTGGGCCGCGAACGCGACCGCATCAAGGGCGCGGTGTCGAGCTCCGAACAGAGCACGAAACTGCTGAAGGAACGCGGCATCGACGTATTCGATCTCAACGCCGTCGGCCCGCTCGGTCTCTATGTCGACGGCGCCGACGAATGCGACCCGTACGGCCGCCTGATCAAGGGCGGCGGCGCGGCGCTGACGCGCGAGAAGATCATCGCGGCTGCGAGCGGAAAATTCGTGTGCGTGATCGACGCGGCCAAGCAGGTCGAGGTGCTCGGCAACTTCCCGCTGCCGGTGGAAGTGATCCCGATGGCGCGCTCGCACGTCGCGCGCCAGCTCGCGGCGCTGGGCGGGCAACCGGTGTGGCGCGATGGCGTCGTCACCGACAACGGCAACGTCATCCTCGACGTGCACGGGATGCGTATCGTCGATCCCGTGGGGCTGGAAGCGAAGATCAACCAGATCGTGGGCGTGGTGGCGAACGGGTTGTTCGCGGCGCGCAAGGCGGATCTGGTGATCGTGGATGGGGTCGAACGCTAGGTCGGCTTGACGACGATCTGAGTGCCATCGCCGTTCTCGGCGTAGCGCCGATTCACGAAGGCAACGCAGTCGGTCAACGCTTTGAAGATCTCCGGCTGCATCGATGCCCAAGCATCGCAGGCCGGAAGCACCATACAGAGCGTTTGTCCCGGCTGAATCGAGAACGATGAGTCATTCGCCTCATCTGCGAGGTAACTCATGCAATCGATCCACGCGTTGAGATTTTCGCCGTAATAGGCAGGAAATCCGAACTTCGATGCGAACTCGGCGTGAAATTCTCGCCAACCGGTAATCGAGCGCGTATCGATTGCGACCTCGATCATCAAACCGTCGCCTTCTCCATCTGCTTCACCATCCCCATCAACCCGCCCTGCAGCGCGTAGGCGGTGAACCCGAGCTTGGTGAGGATGAACGCCGCCGCGGACGAGCGCTCGCCGGTGTTGCAGTACACGATGAACTTGCCGTTCTTGTCGAACTGCTCGGCAGCATCCTCGCGCAGGCGGAACAGCGGGACGTTGATGCTGCCCTTGATCGCGCGCTGCTCGTGTTCGGCCGGCAGGCGCACGTCCACCACGGTGGCGCCTTCGCGCGCGAGCAGCGAAGCCTGGCCTGGCGTCAGCCACTCGACGACCGGCGGCTTCAACACATCCTCGAAGGCCTTCTTGCCCAGCCGCATCAGGCGGCCGTCCTGCATCATCTTCACGGTGGCGTTGCGGTTGGTGTTGGACAGCAGCGCGTCCTCGCCGAAGCAATCGCCGCGCACGAGATACGCCACGACGGATTCCACGCCGTCGAGATACTTCGCCACCGACGCGGCGCCGTCCTTGATCACGTAGAAATAATCGGCCGCGTCGCCTTCGCGGATCACGGTGTCGCCGGCGCGCAGTTCCACTTCCTCGAAGCGCTGGAACATGCGCTCGATGTTACCGGTGGGCATCTTGTGGAAGGCACGGCTCTGCAGCAGGCGGAACACCCAGCGGTTGCCGTCGGGCGTGGGGTCGAAGTGGCGGAAGTTCTCGGCCTTGGAGAGCTGGTCCCAGGCGATGACCTTCTCGGTGTAGCGGCGGTCCAGGCGCGCCACGCGCGCCTTGTCGGAGACCACGGTGGCGGTGAAGCGACGCGGCTGCGAATCGCCGAGCGGATAGCGGCCCTGCAGCGAGGAGGCGGCGACGTTCTTCACCTTGCCGTCGGGATAGCTGCCGCTGACTTCGCCTTCGAGCAGGTAGAGCGTGTCGGTATCGACGTCGTTGGTGCGGAACAGCACCTCGCCCTTGGAATATTCGGTGCAGGAGGCTTCGGAGGCGAGCTGGTCGCGGGTTTCCTGGCGCAGGGTTTCGAGCGGGTAGAGCCGGGCCAGTTCGCTGCTGTCTACGCTCATCTTCGGGGGCACACTCTCGCGGAAGTGGCGCCAGTGTAGCCCCGTCGCGGGGTTGTGCAAACGCGCACAGTTCTGGACGGCTGGTCGGTGTTAGCAGCGAAGCGGCCCCGGAAAAGCAGAAGGGCGGCCCGAGGGCCGCCCTTCACTGCATCGACGCCGGCGGAGCTTCAGTCGATGTCGAGGAAGCTGCGCAGCTGTTCGCTGCGGCTGGGATGACGCAGCTTGCGCAGCGCCTTGGCCTCGATCTGGCGGATGCGCTCGCGCGTGACGTCGAACTGCTTGCCGACTTCTTCCAGCGTGTGATCGGTGTTCATGTCGATGCCGAAGCGCATGCGCAGCACCTTGGCTTCGCGCGGCGTGAGGCCGGCGAGCACGTCGCGCACGGTTTCCGAAAGACCCGTCACCGTCGCCGTTTCCATCGGCGATTCGACGTTGGTGTCTTCGATGAAGTCGCCCAGGTGCGAATCCTCGTCGTCGCCGATCGGAGTCTCCATCGAGATGGGCTCCTTGGCGATCTTCATGACCTTGCGGATCTTGTCCT